>NZ_JBHVPH010000002.1:202308-554256 GCF_042887425.1 Kitasatospora sp. NPDC057940 | reverse complement strand
GCCGCGGAACAGCCAGGACGGGGTTGGTTCAGGGGCTCGGGCGGGTTGCGTCCGGTGGCCGTGTGGAGGAAACGCAAGGAGATGGCGAGGCCGGCCACGGCGGCAGTGGCCACGAGGATCATCGTGGGCTGGAGGGCGTCGTCGGGGTAGTGGCTGCCGGTGACGCGTGAGGCCTCGGGGTCGTCGGCTGCGACCTCCAGCGGGACCGTCGTTCCGATGCCCGGTGGCCTGACGCCGTGCGGCGTGAGGGAGTCGGTGCTGTAGTCACGGTCGGCAACCCGGTAGGTGAGCGTGTACCTCGTTCCGCCCTTCATGGCCACAGCAGCGGTGATGGTCGCGTCCACCCGTAGCGGTGCAGCGTCAATGCGGCTCGACGTCCGCCACTGCGACAGTGCCGCGACCGTGCTGAGAACCAGCGCCAGCAGTGCGGCCAGGGCGCCGGTCAACGGGAGGAACCACGCGCGGCGGATCAGCGATCTCATGGCCTGCCACGCCACGCGCCGTCACAACGGTGAGTCGAGGAGTACCCAGCCCCCGTCCACCGGACAGACTTCGTTCCGCGGCTGCGCGGTGATGGATGACCGGCCGGCCGAGGCCGACCGGACGGTGTCCGGCCTGTCCCGCCAACGCGCACACCAGCAGGCCCGCCTGAACACCGCCCAACACCGGTGTCGATGACCTCCAGAGTGAACCAGGCCACCCGGCGGCCGACCCGGCGGCGGGTGACGACGAAACACCGGCCGCACGGGAGCTCCGAGGGGACGGAACTCCCCCACGCCCTTGACCCTGCCACCGACATGCCGTTAGCGTCGCCGGGCGCCATCTCACGAACTGGGTCTCCGAAAAAAGTCTTCATGCCTCGCAGGTCACCGGGCGAGATAAGGTCACACCTGCCGCAGCACTTCCCTCGCGACCGACCCGCAGTCGTCCGCCGGCCCCCTGTCATCCGAGGGCTTTCGGCCAGCGCCAATCGCCAGATCGCCCGGTTCGAGCAGGCCTACCGACTACACCCCGGCTCTGTCGCTCACGCATTCGGGAGCTGGGCCCGAACCGGCCGGCGACCGCATCGCGACCTGGCGCCGTGGTACGGATACGACGACGCGGACCTGCAAAGCGGGTACTACCACGTCAGAACCCTGCTGGAACGGGCCGTCCGGGCCCTGCGGACCCAGGCCCGCCGAGAACTGCGCAGAGAACTCGGGCCTCTCGACGAACGCATCCTCGCCCGGACAGTCAACGACCCGTTCGCACCAGGTGACCTTCCCTGGCGGAAACGACGGATCGAGATATGACGAGAGGAGAACACGGACGGGCACCAGGCCCCGTCGACCACCCTGGCCGGCACCGCCGAAAACCCATCTTCTGGTCCCTCACGGACCCGCCTGCCTCACGAGCCACTGGCGCTGGTCGCACGAGAAAGTGACGCACCGAGGAACCGGTGGAGTCGGAGGAAGGCTGAACGAGCCGCGGGAGAAGCGGTCGCCGTCGCCATCGTCGAGAGCCCCTGGCTCGAAGCCAGCACCGCACGCGGCGACGCCGGCGACCGGCGCAGACTCCCGCTCCCCCCATGCGGACAAGACCTGGTCGAATACGTCATCGACACGGCCGCCACCGACGAGGGCCCGTTCCTGCGGGTGCCGTCCCTCGGCGACGGCCCCGGCGCCGTGGGACAACGGCTGTGCGCGGCGGCCCGGGCCGTGTGAGCGGTCCGCGCCGGATCGAACGGCGACGCCATGGCGAGGGGTCCCACCGGCCGGTGGGACCCCTGCGCGCGGGTGGGTCAGCCCGCCGCCCCCGCCGTCGGCCGGACGGCGACCGCGTCGATCTCGAAGAGCATCCCCGGCAGGGCGAGCGAGGCGACCCCGCTGAGCGTCTGCGCGGGCAGCCGGTCGCCCCAGGCCCCGGCCAGGGCCTTGCCCAGGACGGCCAGCTTCTCCTGGTCGTGGTCGACGACGTACGAGCCGAGCCGGACCACGTGCTCGAAGCCGAGGCCGACCCCGGCGAGCGCGGTGCGCAGGTTGGCCAGGGCGAGCTCCACCTGGGCGGCGAAGTCGCCGGGCACGACCTGACCGCCGGCGTCGGAGGCGTACTGGCCGCCGATGAACACCGGCTCGCCCGGCGCGGAGGCGGCGTGGCTGTAGCCGAACGGCGTCGGGTCGTGCAGGCCGGGCGGGTTGGTGATGGTGCGGGTGTCGGTCACGAGGTTCCTCCCCTTGGTATCGGGCCGGGCTCGGCGCCGGGCGGTCTACGGCTCGGACCGGGCGGCTTCCTCCCGGGCGTCGCCCCAACTCGGCGACTCCAGGAAATGGTTGTCGAAGAGATCCTGCTTGGCGAGCAGTTCCTCGACCGTCGCCTCACCCGCGCGGATCCGCTCCAGCAAGCGGAAGTAGTCGAAGCGCTCCACCCCGGGAGTGATCACGATCAGCAGGTCCGCCCCGGAGTCCGGCACCGCCGCGAAAGCATGCGGCAGACGGGGCGGCACCACCACGAGGTCGCCGCTGCGGGCGGTGACCACCTCGTTCCCGACCAGCACCTGGGCCGAGCCGTCGACGACGAAGAACAGCTCCGAGGAGCCCCCGTGGTAGTGCGGAGTAGCGCCGTCCTTGCCACGCCCCAGCGTGACGCGCAGAGTGCTCAGGGCGCCGCCGGTGGCGCTGGAGTCCGCCAGCAGCCGCCCCTTGCCGCCGAGCATTTCGACGGTCTCGGCTTCACCGCCCCGCACCACCACGGCTTCCGGTCCGATCAACGTCATTGGCCTCTCCCCTACAGCGAGCACTCCGATAGTTCCCTGACTGATAGTACTACGTCTAACTATCTCCCATCGAATAATATTGCCCCCATGGATCACGTGGACGTCATGCTCGACCAGTGGAGCCGGGAGCGCCCGGACCTCGACCTGGCGGCGGTCGGCACCGTCGGCCGCCTCGGCCGCCTCGCGCTGCTCGCGGGCCGGGTCATCGAAGAGGTGTTCAAGCAACACGGCCTCCAGCGCGGCGAGTTCGACGTTCTCGCCACCCTGCGCCGCTCCGGCACGCCGTACGAACTGATGCCCTCCGAACTCGCCGCGCTCCTGCTGATGTCACGGGCCGGCATGACCAGCCGGATCGACCGGCTGGAATCGGCGGGCCTGGTGGAACGCCGCACCGACCCGGCCGACCGGCGCAGCGTCCGCATCGCCCTCACCGCCACCGGACACGCCCTCGTGGACGCCGCCTTCACCGACCACGCGGCCAACGAGACCGCGCTGCTCTCCGCCCTCTCGAACGAGGAACAGGCCACCCTGGACGGACTCCTGCGCAAACTGCTCGCCGACGTCGAGGGCACGCAGAACCCGACGCCCTGACGCCCCCGCCCGACGCCCCCGCCCGGGGTCCGGCCACCCGCGACCGCTGCGCAACGCCGTCGGCCGCCGTACACGGGGAACACGTACGGCGGCCGACACCCCGTGCAGTGTGCCGTCCGTGACGACCACCGCACCTTGACGCACTCCGCTTCCGCCACGGCCATCGGCCCGGCGCGGCACCTGCGCCGGTTCCGCCACGGCCACGGCGGTGGCCGTCGGCCAGGCGGCGATCGGGCCACCCGGCCGGCAGCACGATGCCGAGGACGCCGGCGATCCAACCTGCCGGCGCCCTCGGCGACCGCGCGGGGCCAGTCGAACCTGTCCCGGCTCCGCGGTTCGGCGATCCGCGACAGCGACGCGAACCGGACACCGCGGCCGGGCCGGGTCGCGGGCCATCAGCTCGTGCGGCGTGCGGTGGACGCCGGGTTCCGCCTCCAGGCGGGTGACGGCCGCCTGGTCGGCCGGGGGCGGCACCGCCCCGGTGCCGCCCCCGGCCCCGGACTCCAGGGCCTCGCGTCTCCGCACAGGGCCCCGGGCGTCCGCTCACCGTGGCAGCAGGCGTTCCAGGTGGAACTGCGCCCGCCTGTCGGACTCGGCCTTCAGCGACTGGACCAGGTAGCGCCCGGGCGGGAGCTCGACGGTCAGGTACCCGCCGCGCTCGAGGACGGCCCCGCCGTCGTCGAAGACGTCCGTGAGCAGGTACCGCCCGGCAATCAGGTCGAGGAACGGCCCGTCCTCCCACACCCCCGACCGCAGCGCCTCGCGCACCAGCGGCCGGACGTCGTGCGCGCAGTCGACGTGGAGCGGCCTGACGAACACCCGCTCCTCGGCCAGCCACCCGACCAGCAGCGGCTCCCCGCCCAACACCAGCACGTCCCCGTGCCCGGGCACCGGGCAGGCGGCCGCGTAGTCCGCGGCCGCCTCCAACAAGCCCTCGTCGCAACCCGTCCACCCCCCGGCGGCCACCTCGGGACACAGCACGAACAGCCCCGGGCCGGTCCCGTCCAGCCACCCCTGCCCCACGGTCAACATACGGGGGATCCTCGCACGTCAGAGGGCACTGACGGTCCGCGGGCAGGCAAGCCACACAACCCGCGCGCACCAGGCGATCGCCCCACGATCCACGATCCGCGCGCCCGGGCGCAGCGCGGCGAGCGGGTCCGTACACGCGACGGCCCGCCGCCGCCTTCGCGGAGGAGCAGGCCGTGCAGGCGTTCCCGCCCGCACGGCCGGGACGGCGCCGCCCCGGTCGGTGCCCGGCACTTCCGGCAGCAGGGCCCCCCGGCGGCCAAAGGCGGCACGGCCCCGCAGGCCGCCCCCATCCGCCTCGCGGATCACGTCGTCGGCGAAACCGAAAGCCGTAGAACCGGGCCATATCCGAGTGGTCGACGCCCGACTCGACCGCGCGGATCACATCGACGCGGGACGCTTACCCGGCCCGCCCGAACAAAGGACGCCCGGTCCGGGCGGCCGCCGCGTCGGGCGCGACGGTCAACGGGCCGTCAGGCTTCTCGACCGGGACCTTCTCGCCCGCGTCCTCCGCCAGGACGAGGCCGGCGCCGGCGGCGGCGTCGAGCAGGTGCTCGCGGTACGCCGCCGGTGTCCTCGGGCGGTCCCGGCGCAGCGGCAACGGGCCGCCCGGGTCGGAGCCGGAAGCGTGGCGGCGCCGCGGCCGCGGTCGGCCTCGCTGGGGCGGTGGGGCACCGCAGGGTGTGAGCGTCCGGGCGGGTGGTCGTGCGGGCGGGTCCTCCCTTTCATCCGGTGCCAGCGGGACCGGCTCCGGTGGCCGGACAGGAGACCAGGCCCCCGACACACGACCCGCACCCCGCACCCCGCGCCGGGGGACCGGCCCGGCCCTGACGGCCATACAGGTCCGTGTGACAGGTGCGGGATTCGGTTCAGCAAAGTCCCGCAAAAGTCCCGGGAAATGGAATGATGTCCGAAAATCGTTACACGCAGGTTGCGGCCCGAACACCTCTTGTTAGTGTCCCTTCAGTTCGACTCGCATGCCCCACCTCACACACCAGGGAGTCTGCGTCATGCTGAAGCGACGAATCGCCGTGGCCGCAGGAGTCGCCATGATGGCTCTGGCCGTCGGCACCGTGCCCGCCCACGCGACCAACGAAGTCAACTTCGCCGAATGCCTGTTCGCCAGCGACTACTTCGCCATCGGCATCACCAACGACAACGGCACCGGTTTCAGGAGGTGCTTCGCGAACGCCGGCGACATCTGGATCGACCAGAGGTCGGTCACGAGTTTCAGCAGCGGCAACAACGCCGGGTACTTCGAGTACGAGCCCGGCGACGGCTCCCTCTACCGCCACACCTTCGGCAAGAACCAGGCCATCACCAAGAACTACGGCACCATCACCACACTCCACATCAACTGAACCCACCAGCCGGTCACAGGAACCCGCACCCCTGCGACCGGCCCCCACCGGGAGCCGCCACCCGACGCAGCCGCCACCCGGCGCAGCGTCGGGGACGGCCCTTGGCCGGCCCCGGCACCCGGCCCCCTCCTTCGCCGCCGGACGGGGCCGCTCTCCCCGGGACCGGACCGGCAGCGGAAGACCGTCGGCCAACGGCGTGCGCCGCCGGCCCGGGTTCAGGACAGGGGCGTGGCATTCAGGCAGGTGTGCTGGCCAGGCCCGGCCCCGGCCCCCAACGGCCGGGCCACGCCGTCCTGGACCTCGCCCCGGAACGCGTCGTCCTCGTCGCCGGCCACAAAGGCCGCACCTCCCACGGTCAGCCCGACAGCGCGGCGCGCCGACGCCCGGGTGGCCACCCACCACCAGGCATGCGTACGACGGTAGTCGTTGCCCGTGGCCACCTCCCCGCGGCACCGAAGCGCCGTGCTCCTCTCCGCGCAGGCGCTGCCGCTCCCGGACGGCCGCAGCGGCCCGGAGTTCGGCGGTCTCATCGCCGGCACCGGCGACCAGCGGCACCTACGGCCGTTCATCGAACGCCACCGCCCCGCCACCGTCGACGAACAGACCGCGGCGCAGCCGGCGGCCTGCCCCGGGTACGGGAGCAGACAGGCGGGAACGGGCCGGGGCGGGCTTGGGAGCGCCGCCGGCGATCCTTCCCCCGGCTGCTGGTGGTCCTGGTCGGCACGGCGGCCACCGAGGTGCGCGGCGCGGTGGCAAAGGAGTGGCCCGCGGGACCGGCCCTCAGGTCGGCGGGACCGGCCGCTCACGCGCCCGGGTGTGGTGCGGGGGTGGACGGCCGGCGCCCGGCGTTCAGCCGAACGGGTGAAATGGGCGACGGCTACGCGCTGCGCGACGTCCTCGGCCGCCCGGGCGTCCGCGACCGTCTCGACCCCGGCCCGACGACCGAGTTCGAACAGGCTCTCGCCGCCTGCGCACTGGGCTCCGCCAGTCTCCCCGAGCCCGTCCGCGGCCGGCTGAAGGACACCCTAGCCCTCGACCGCGCCCGGGAGGTGCTCGAAACCTCCCCGTTCGACCCGGGCTTGCCCGGAGGTAATCCACTTGAACACCGCATTCGAACAGCACCATCATCGGAGGCCACCAGCTTCTAGGAGGTTCCCTAACTCAGCTCCGTAGAAAGAAACTTGGATGCCGGATCGCCTTCTTCCAGCACACTCGCGCGCCCGCGCGCCGACCGTGCCCGAAGGACCGGAGGAGCTGTGGCGAAGACCGGCGCCGGCTGGCGGGCTGTGTCCGCCCGAGAGAGCGAGGAGTCCGCCCTGTGATCGACTTCGACATGCTGACCGGCCTCGCCTTCCGCGAGGGCGTCGAACGGATCGGCGTCGGCGTGGTGGTCCGCGACACCTGCGGCCGGATCCTGATGATCCGCCGGGCCGCGCACGACGCCCTGCCCGGCCTGTGGGAGTACCCGGGCGGCAGCCTTGAGGCCGGCGAGCCCGTGGCGGCGGGCGCGGCGCGGGAACTGGCGCAGGAGACCGGCCTGACCGGCCTGGCGCTGGAGTACGTGCGACACCTGGACTTCACCGACCAGCGCAGCCTGCGAGTGCGGCAGTTCGTCTTCGCCACCGCCGTTCCCGAGGGCACCCCGGTCGTCCTCTCCGACGACCACGACTGCCATCAGTGGGCTCCAGCGGACCGGCTGCCCACGACCAGCGACGGTCAGCGCGCGGTGATCGACTGGCTGGCCGGCCGCCTGGCGGTCCCGGGCTGGCGGCCGGTCGGTGCCTACCTGACCGCCATCGCCCGTCCCAGCGCCTACGGCTCCTTCCTGGTCACCGATCCCGCCGGCCGGGTCATGGGGATGCGCTCGACCATCGACCCGGACGTGTGGAACATGCCCGGCGGCAACGTCGAGCACGGCGAGAGCCCCTTCGACGCCGCGCTGCGCGAGGCCCGGGAGGAGCTGGGCCTGGACCTGGCCGCGGAGAACCCGCAGGTGCTCCGGCGGCGCCTGGTCGCCGTGATCCACACGCAGGCGGACGCCGACTACCCGGTCCCGGTCGCCGGCTACGTGTTCGACGGCGGCACGCTGACCGCGGAGCAGCAGGCCCGGATCCGGCTCGATCCGGCCGAGCACACCGAATTCCGGTTCGAGACGGCCCACGACTGGCGCTCCCGGATGCCCCTCGTCCACTACCAGCGGCTCCGGCAGGTGCTGCGTGCCCGCCGCTGCGGTGTCCCGCTCTACCTGGAGCGCCCCGCCCCGGACGGTGACGACTTCGAGGGCGTCCTGGTCTTCGTCACCGACCGCGCGGGCCGGCTGCTGATGCACCTGCGCGAAGACGGGCCGGGCATGGCCTGGCCCGGCTACTGGACCCCGATCGGCGGCTGGCGCGAGGCCGATGAGAGCGCCGAGGAGAGCGCGGTGCGCGAGGTCCGCGAGGAAGCCGGCATCGAGATCACCGGGCTGCGGACCCTCCCCGACCCGCACCACGGCCTCGGCCTCCCCCTCACCCGCGTCCTGCACGCCGCCTGGGACGGCCACGAGAGCGACCTGCGGCTCGGTGACGAGGGCCTGGCCGTACGCATGGTCCCCCTCGACGAGGTCCTCGACCTGAAGGTCCCGCCCTACCTGCACCACTACCTGCCGCTGCTCACGCCAGCAGCTGGCCAGCCCACCGGGGAGGCGCCGTGACCCGGCCCGGTCCCGCCGACCGCCCAGCCGGGGCGGACCCGGTGACGCTGGTCGTCGGCGTCCACCTCGTCCTGGCCCACGACGGGGCGGTGCTGCTCGGACAGCGCCGCAACACCAGCTACGCCAACGGGCTGTGGCACCTGCCGGCCGGGCACATGGAGCCGGGCGAAACGGTCACCCGCTCCATGGCGCGCGAGGCCGCCGAGGAACTCGGCATCAGCATCGCCGAGGACGACCTCGAACTCGTCCACACCCTGCACCACCTCGACACCGACGACGGCCGCAGCCGCCTCCAGCTCTTCTTCCGCCCCACCCGCTACGACGGCCGGGTGCGCAACGCCGAGCCGCACAAATGCGCTGAACTCCACTGGTGGCCACTCGACCGGCTGCCGGCCGGCATCGTGCCCTACACCGCGCACGCCCTTGCCGAGATCACCCGCGGCAAGGCACTGTCCACCGACGGCTGGCCGACATGACGCCGCCCGCGCTCCCCGACGACGCCGACCGGCCGCTGCGCGCGAGGGCAGGCCCGTGCGGGCCAGCCGGTGGCGCGGGAGGCTGCACCGTCGACGAGCGCCGGCTGTTCGCCGAGCGGCACAAGAACCAGTTCACGCACCGGCGCGAGACCACCGCCTACCGCCACCTCGCCCCGGCCCTCGGCCCCGACCGAACCCCGACCCTGCTCACCGAGGACGCCCACTCTCTTCCCGTCGTCACCACCACACTGCCCGAAACCCCCGTCACCAAGACCATCCTCGGCCCGGCCCAGGACTGCAGTCAGCCCCGTGAATTCCCCAAGTCCCCTTTGACCAAGCATCCTTGGAGGTAGTGCTGTGGAGAGCCTGCGACAAGCGGTGGCCGTCATCGTCCACGACCGAACTGGCGGCCGGGTCGCCACGGTCAACTACGCGACGAACAGCTGGAACACGACGCCGGTGTGGACGATCCCCGGCGGCAAGGTCGAGGCCGGCGAGTGCTTGGACGAGGCCGCCGCCCGTGAACTGGCGGAGGAGACGGGACTGGAAGTCGACCCGTGCGACCTGCGGCTGGTCCACACGATCCAGGTCCGCCAGGGCTGGGACGGCAAGGGCCCCTTCCTGCTGTCGGTGTTCCTCGCCACCGCCTGGCGGGGCGAGTTGACGAACACCGAGCCCAGCAAGCACCTCGCCGTGGTGTGGTCGCCCGAGAACGGGCTGCCGCTGCCGATGTTCCCGACCGCCCACGCCGCCCTGGCCGCCTACCTGTCCGGTGGCCGCGGGTTCTCCACCCACGGCTGGGCCGAAGGCGCCGACCCCCGCGACCTGGTCCGGGACTGAGGACCGGGCCTGAGGCCTGGGGCTGAGGATGGCCGGGCGCCACCGACGCCCGCCCGAGCCGCAACTGCCGCCCGACACCGGCGCCCGACGGCGGGCCATCACCGACCAGCAGCCCGTCGTGGAGGAAGACACCGCCACCTCCCCCACCAACCGGACCCCGTACGCCTACCGCACCGCGCACCGGCCCGACAGCGGCACCGACCGACACACCGCGTCCGCCCCGGCCTCCCCCGACAACCACCCACATGACCCACCCAACCCCGGAGGCAGTCCCGCATGACCGGATCCCCGTACGCCCCGCCGGCCCCCAGGACGCCGACGAACTGCTGCGCCTGCGCGTCGTCGCGGTACTCGACGGCGCCCAACTCGCCGACGACTGGCGGACCACCTTCCGCGACGACATGCGCGAGCGCCTCGGCACCGACCCGAACCTGCTCGCCTACGTCGTCCCCGCCGGCGACGGCACACTGGCCTCCTGCGCCATCGGCATCGTCTACCGCGGCTACCGGGGCCCCACCCACCCCACCGGCCGGTGGGCCAGGATCCACACCGTGGCCACCGACCCCGCCCACCGACGCCGCGGGCACGCCCGCGCCGTCACCACCACCCTGATCCAGGCACTCCAGCAGCACGGCTGCGGATCGATCGAGCTGCGCGCCACCGAAACCGGAGCCCCCCTCTACCGCACCCTCGGATTCGACCCCGTCGACGGCTACATGACGCTACGCCCCGGCTCGGAAGGATGGACGCAGTGACCGACTTCGACCTCGACGCCTACAACGAGCGGGCCCGCAACGGCCCCTGCTTCATCTGCTCCATGCTCGCCGGTGAACCCGGGTACGAACACCGCATCGTCCTGGACGACGGCGTCCACGTCGCCTTCCTCGACCGCTACCCCACCCTGCCCGGCAAACTCCTCGTCGCCCCGCGCGCCCACGTCGAGGACACCGTCAGCGGCTTCACCGAGGACCAGTACCTCGCCCTGCAACTGGTCGTGCACCGCGTGGCGACCGCGCTCGCCGCGACCGTCCCCACCGAACGCCTCTACCTGCTGAGCCTGGGCAGCATGCAGGGCAACGCCCACGTCCACTGGCACATCGCCGCCCTACCGCCCGGCACCCCCTACGAGCAACAGCAGTTCCACGCTCTGATGACCGAAGGCGCGGGCCTCCTTCCCGACGACCCCGGCCGGGACGAACGCCTCGCCGCCGACCTGCGCACCCGGCTCAGCCACCCCTGCCGCCACGACCAGCCAGGAACTGACCACGGCCTCCGTCCCACCCGACCGGTTCGTCCCCACCCTGCCGCACGGCACCTCCCACACCGGCGGCCACCAAGGTGCGCGGCGCGGTGGCAAAGGAGTGGCCCGCGGGACCGGCCCTCAGGCCGGCGGGACCGGCCGCTCACGCGCCCGGGTGTGGTGCGGCTCCGTCCGGAGTGCGGAGGGAGTTGAAGGTGAAGGCGCGCGGGGAGGGGCCGTTCGCGCGCAGGTCGGCCAGTCGCTCCAGGGCCTCGTCGACGTCCGGCAGGTGCCCGGCCGGGACCCACCACAGGACCAGGTGCGCCTCGACGTTGCGCTCGAACCACTCACGGCGCCGCCGCATCGCCTCCAGGTGCCCGCTGCGGTAGGTGAACTCCCACAGCGCCTCCCGGCTCTCCCACACCGACATGTTGACGATGACGTCCTCGCCCGCCGGACGCAGGGCGGACGCGTCGTCCCTCCCGTCCGCGGCGAGCCGCCAGACGAAGCCGGGGGCGGTGTCGGCGGCGGCGTTGACCGGGGAGACCAGGTCGACGAACGGCGCGATGCGCGGGTCGTCGACGGGGTGGCGGAGCGTGGCGACGTTGAACTGGGCGAGGTGGTGGGAGGTCATGGCGCCATCCCAGCATGGGCCTTCTTTCTATGTCAATCAGTATTGTCTTTAGAAAGCTCGACCACCACGCAACACTCCCCGGGCCGGGCGTCCATCCGGGCGCGGAGGGCGCCGTCCGCGCCGAGAAGTCCCTCCAGGAGGGCGAGGTTCATGCCGCAGACGAGGGGCGGGAAGCGCTCGGCGACGGAGTGGAAGGGACAGTTGCGCATGCGAATGGCCCCCTCCTCCAGGCGGGGTTCGTACCCGCGGGCGGCCAGCAGCGCGACGGCCTCCTCGAGCCCCCCGCAGGGCGCGCCCGCTCCCCGCTCGGCCTCTCCCCGCCGCCGCGCGGCCGCGCGCAGCCCGTCGTCCAGCCCGGCCCGCTCGGCGGCCTCGGCGAGCAGTTCGGCGGCCGTCCGGTAGTCGCGCGCGGGCAGCGACACCACCCGCTCGGCGCGCGTCCGCGTGTACACCTTCGCCGGCCGCCCCGCCCCCGGCCCCGACCGCCCGGTGAGCCTGCGGCTGCCGCTCTCCAGCAGACCGGCCTCGACCAGCTTCTCCAGGTGGTGCGCCGCCAGTGTCCGCGCCACCCCGACGGCCTGCGCCGCCTCGTTCCGGCCCACCTCGCGGCCCTGGGCCGCCACGTACGCGTAGAGGCGGCGGCGCACGGGGTCGTGCAGGGCGGCGATCGCTTCGATGTGCTCCATGCGCCCATTCTAGGAACAATGGTCATTGGAGATAGAGGGGCGGGCCGCCGCAACGGTCGGCGGGGGCGGGCCGCGGGCGGACGAGCCTGAACCGGGAAGGGGCCGGGGGCCGTACTGCCCGCTCCCGTGAACGGGGCCGGGCGCCCGGGCCTCGTGGCGCGGGGGCGCCGCAGGGCGCGGCCCAAGCTGTCCCACCTTCCCGGCACGGGTCCGAGCCGGTCATCCGTAGGACCGGCGGAGCCCAGCGGTTCCGGGTACGGCCGTGAGCCTGCCGCCGCCCGACGGCTCGAAGAAATCGGCCGCCCGGAGCCCCGCGACGACTCGACCGCCAATGGGGACACGCGACTCGACCGCTTCGCAGGACAACGCCGGCGAGGTCGCCCGTGGGACCGACAACCGCGACGACGAGCTGACGGAGGTGACCGTGTCTCGGATCCGGGCCGGAGTAGACATCGGCAAGGAACACCACCACTGCGTGGTGATCGACTCCGAGGGTGAACGGCTGCTGTCCCGCCGGGTCCTCAACGACGAGCCCGCCCGGCCGTCGAGGCCCGCCGACGTCCTTCTCCACCCGGCCGCGGGCGAGGCTGGCACCGGGGCGGAGGGTGCGGATGCCGTCATGGCCGGACCAGCGCAGCCCCATCGAGCCGCGCACCGGCGGGGAGCCGAGCACCGGACAGCCCAGGCCGCGGCCGGCGGGCGCGGGGCGCCTGCCGTACAGGCCCGGCTCCAGCCACTCGGGCGTCGGCGGCAGGAACCGGGTCAGGGCGGGCGGGATGCCGGCCATCACGCGGTGAACCCGCGCCCCCCGCCGGACACCGGTGGGCCCGGGCACACCGGTGCCCGGAACCCGGCCCGGGCCCGGTTCCGGGCACACCCCGAGGTTCAGCCCACGGACCGGTGAGCCCGGGCCCCGGAAGACGGCCGATCCTCGTCCGGGCAGGCCCGGCCCTGTGTGCCGGGTCCGTGGAACGCCGGCGCCGGCAGTGGTACGGGCGCGGCGAAGCCCGGACCCCCTCGGGATCACCGGAATGGTCGAGGCTCAGCGACGCGCAGGCCTCAAGGCTGGAACGGGAGCCGGATAGCGGCCCGCCGGTTCACGGCCAGGTCGACCGGCGGCGGACGCCCGCACGGACCAGGACACTGACCGGGCACGCCCGCCACTGTCACTGCCGATGCCGGCCACACGCGCACGAGGGGCGGCCCCAGGAAGACCTCCCCTGACGGGCACCGAAGCGCCGCACTCGCCGTGCAGCCTTCCGATCAGGCAGAACGTCGAAATCCTGCGGGAGTACGACCGAGGCGCACCACCGGCCCCACCACAGGACGCCGGAGAGCGCCCGCGCGGCCGCGGGAGTCACCCCCGCCGACAACTCGCCCGCCGGCAGGCCGTGGTGCGGCCGCCTCACACGGCCAGCCGACGCGCCTCCGTCAGCATCGCGCGTCCGGCCCGCCATTCGCGCCACCCCGTCGGCACCAGGCCGATCAGACAGCAGACGGCCACGATGCCACCCGCGACGGACACCTGGGTGACCGACTCCTCGGCCGGCACCGCCCGCGTCGGGTCCCCCGGCGCGTAGCGGACCTCGACCACCGAGCCCAGCGCCACCATCCCCGCCAGCCGGTTCCCCGCGTAGGTACGGCCCTCGACCGTCCAGCGGCCCCCGCAGTGCGGGTTCCGGCTCAGCTCGTTGCAGCTGGTGATGGTGGCCGTCGTCCGGGTGTCCATCACCACGTTGTCGCGCACCTGGCGCACCACCGTCGCGGAGCCGCACAGCGCCAGCAGCACGAGCACGAACGTCATCGCGCCCCACGCGGTACCCGGCGCCACCGGCCGGCCCGACACCTCGGCCATCCCAGCAGCCGCACCGCTGTTGCGCACCGTCAGATAGCCGCCGCACAGCACCGGCAGCATCACCGCGACGATCACGCTGACCACCAGATACGGCTTCCCCGACAGAGCCACACCGATCAGCTCGATCCCCGCCGCGACCAGGTAGCCAGCACCCAGCAGCACGCTCTGCCGGTGCCAGCGAAGAACCCGCCGCGCCGCCCCGTCATCCCCCCGCATGATCACAGCCCGACCGTAGCACTCGCCCTCACCGCCCCCTCCCGGCGGTCCTGTTGACGCCTCCGGCCCCTGCCGCCGAGCGCCGGGACGCCCGTTTCGCACAGCCGTCCCCGAAAGCCACTTCACGCGGCGGGAGGCCGGGACGTAGTGTGCGGGCCGTGAACGAATTGATCTTCCGCGGGAAGGACCTGTACGGACACGCGAAGTACACGCGTCTCGCGCTGCTCGGTGCCCTGCTGGTCGTCCAGGTGGCGTTCGGCGCCTACCGGCTCGGCGCCGTGGCCACCTGCTGGATGGTGGGCGCAACCCTCGCGGTCGCCGCCCCCTTGGCCCTGATGGTCCAACGGAGTTGGAGCCGGGTGGGAGCCGACGGCGTCACCGTCTGCTGGGGCCTGGGGCGCGGCCGCACCCACTCCTGGCAGGACATCAGCTGGGTCGACGTCCGCGAGACCAAGAGCCGCCAGTACGGGAACTCGCGCGCGGCCCGGATATTCCTCGCCGACGGCCGACGGCGCTCACTGCCCGGCCTCCAGGACAGCACCACCTACCCGAGGCCCGACTTCGACGCGGACGTCCAGCGACTCCTCGACTGGTGGGAGCACAGCACCCACCAGGACACGCGGATCCAGCCCGCACGGAAACTGCGGGACCGCCTATCCCCCACCGTCGTCGGAGTCCTCGCCGGAATCGTCATCGCAGTGGCGAGCTTCGTCGTCATCGCCGCCCAACAGCACTGACAGACCGGATGCGGCCGGGTACCGGGTACAGCCGGGTGCGGCCGGACGCCTGCGTGACCGCACCCGGCACGCGCGCCGCCCCAAAGACGGACCCGGGGATTCCCGGCATCGGCACTTCGGGGCGGTCGGCGTGATCGCGCGGCCAACCGCCGGCCGTCTCCGCGTCACGCCGTGGTGCGCGCCATGTCGACCCACCCGATGTCCTGCCAGGAGTGGGTACGGCCGCGCCCGAGGCCCCAGCAGACGGTGACCCCGGCGGCTGGGGCCGGTCGGGGTCACGCGGAGGTTCGGCAGCGCACCCGGGAGGGCCCGGGTCGGCTGTCGCACCGGCGGCAGAACGCCCCCTTGGGGGGCAGTCCCTCCTCCGAGGGCCCGCCCGCAAGGGGGGGAAGTCACGGGATGCCCCCCGGACGCGCCCCCAGGCCCCCGCACCGCGCGCCCGGCGCGGCGGCCCCCGCCTGGACGGCAGAACAGCACCGCCCGCCAGGCGGGGGCAAGAGCAACGCACGGCATTTGGCAGCGCAATGAAAAGGTAAAGAACGTCACCCGTATGGCCGTATGATCAAGCCGTGAATCACGAGGTCATCGATGGGGTCCCCGTCCTGTGGGCGCACGCGCCCGGCCCACTGGAGGCCGCCCTGGTCTTCGGGTGCGGGGCCCGGGACGAGTCGTTCCGCACACTGGGGGTGACCCACCTGGTGGAGCATCTGGCGATGGGCACGCTGCCCCGCCTGCACCACGAGCACAACGCCTCGGTGGGCCTGACCGCGACCGAGTTCACCTGCTCCGGACGGCCCGAGCAGGTGGTCGAGTTCCTGGACCTGGTGTGCCGGGCACTGAGCGCGCTACCGCTGGAACGGATCGAGCAGGAGGCGGGGGTCCTGGCCGCCGAGGGCGGCCGGGCGGCCGACCCGGTCACCGGCGAGCTGCTCTCGCACCGCTACGGCGTGCAGGGCGTCGGCCTGGCCGCCTACATGGGCCCGGGCCCGGACCGGATCCCGGTCGAGGCGGTCCGGGAGACGCTCGCCCGCCACTTCCACGCCGGCAACGCCGTGCTGGTGCTGACCGGCCCGCCGCCGGCCGGGCTGCGGCTGCCGCTGCCCGCCGGAAAGCGGCCGCAGCGCGACGCCACCCAGCCCGTGCTGCACCCGGGCGCCTCCTGGTACCAGGAGAACGTGCCCAGCCCCGGCCTCGCCCTGCACGGCGACCTCGACGATGACGCGCTGTTCCTCGCCGTCGAAGTACTGTCCAACCGGCTGCGCGAGACCGTCCGCCACCAGCACGGCCTGTCCTACGACATCGGCCGCGACACCGTGTTCGTCGGCCCCGGCCAGGGCGAACGCACCCTCGTCTTGGACGCCCGCGAGGGCCAGGAGCAGCGGGTCGCCGAGCTGCTCTGGGCCGAGACGGTGCGGCTGGCCCGCGACGGCATGTCCGAGGAGGAACTGGCCGAGGAGCTGGCCGCCACCCGCGAGGCCTTCCAGGACCCGCGGTCGACCCCCTTCGAACTGCGCGAGGCGGCAGCCGAGTTGCTGTTCGGCGGCGAGTACCGGGATGCCGCCACCCGGCTCGACAGCCTGACGCGGGTGACCCCCGACCAGGCCCGGCAGGCGCTCGCGGGAGCCCTGCACACCGCACTGCTGGTGGTCCCGTGCGGAACCGAACCGGACGTGCGGCAGCCGGACGGCACCCCACTCCCGAAGTACTCCTGCGGCACCGACCGGCAACTGCCCACCCGCGGACGGACGTTCCGCCCGCCGCTGCTCGCCCGACTGTTCTCCGCCAACGCCCGCCGGATACGCCTGGTCGTCGACGACTCGGGACTGTGGATGCGCCAGCCCGACGGCACGCTCTGCCACGTCCGCTACGACGAGGTGGTGGGCGTGGAGATGGACGGCGACAGCCGGGTGGTGTTCGGCCGCAACTCCTGCTTCATCCCCCTCCTGTCCGACCTGTTCCCCGACGCCGCCCCGGCCGTGGCCGCCATCGACGCGGCCGTCCCCGAACCACTGCGCTACCCGACATCAGCACTCCGACCGACCGACTGACGAACCGGCAAACCGACGAACCGGCAGAGCGTCACAACAGGCCCCCGAACGGATTCGGCGCCCGACGCCGCCGCGGTGGACGCCGTCCGGCCGGAGCCCGATCACCGCTTCGGCCGGACGGCGCGCGGGAAGCCGGGCGTCGTACGCCAGTTGCAGATCGCGGCCTTGCCCACTGGCGGCCCCCGAGAGCCCGTCGTGACACCAAGCCGCCCGTCCCGTTGGTGACAGGGTGGAGCCGTTGCGCGGGGTGCCCCGTACCAGCAGGATGGTGATCACCGGCGCGAGGCGAGGACGACTCCCTGCGCGAACGCCGTGCCGACCGGGTTCGCGGTAGCGGCTCCGTATCCGGACCCCGCCCGTCCCGCGCTGATGCTCCGCCGCGCACAGCCGGGCGGACGACAACCGGCCTGCTCGCAGGGCTGTCCGGAGTCCGGCGGGGCTCGGCGCGGACAACCTCGGATCCCGCCCTTTCCCCTCCGCTGTCCGCGGCCGCCTCGGGTTGTCCGCCACTTACCTGGGCCTTCACGACCTCCTGTAGACGGACAATCACCGCGGATCCCACGCTGGAGCTTCCACCGGTTCTCAGAAGGGAGTTCCTGTGACACACAGCCTCGACCCGGCCGACATCGTCGTCGTGCGTGCTCCGGACGTGGAAACGGCCATCACGCCCGATGACATCAGCTGGGGGCCCGCGGACGACAACAACAACAACGACTCCGGTCACAAGGACTTTTTCGTCGACGACACCGACTGACCCCGCCTGAGCGGAGCCCGTCCGAGAAGTCCCACGGGCCGGGGAGGGACCGCGCTCCCGGCGCGGTCCCTCCCCGAAGGACGGCAAAAACGCCAAGGACGGCAAGGACGGCAAGGACGACATGGCTGCCGGTCACCGCGTCAGCAGGGCCGGCCTACCTCTGTTAGGAGACACGAGATCTCGATGACTTCTCTGACGGACCGGGTGGGGGCCGAGCCCGAGGAAGGGCCTTCCTCCGGCCTCTCCCGCCTCCTCCACCCGGTGTCCCTTCCGACGTTCCGCGACGAGTACTGGGAGCGGCGGCCGCTGCACATCCCCAGGAACGACCCCGAGTACTTCGCGGATCTCCTGACGCTCGACGACGTGGACCGGGTGCTGGGCGAGTCCGGCCCGGATTTCGGGAACGTCCGGGTCGTCCGCGAGGGCAAGGAAACCCCGGTGTCCGAACTGGGCACCCCCGGCCGCAACATGACCGCCAGCCGACTGGAGGCGCTGTACGAGCGGTACCGGTCCGGCTCGACCGTCATCCTGAACTCCCTCGAACGCCGCTGGGATCCGCTGGCGCGCTTCACCTCGGTGCTGAGCGCCGAGGCCAACGCCAGGTTCCAGGTGAACGTGTACCTCACCCCCGGCGGGCAGGCCCGCGGATTCGACCCGCACTACGACAGCCACGACGTGATCGTGATGCAGGCCTACGGCAGCAAGCGCTGGCGGCTGTACGGGGCGCCGCACGCGCTGCCTCTGGAGGGCCAGAGGTACGACCACTCCAGCGAAGTCCCGGAGGTCCAGGAGGAGTTCGACCTCCAACCGGGCAGCCTCCTCTACCTGCCCCGTGGCACCATCCACGCCGCGACGTCCAACGACGCCGCGTCGATGCACCTCACCTTCGGCGTCCACCCGGTCCTGATACCCGCGCTGATCAGCGACGCGGTCCGGGAGGTCTTCGAGGGGGACGAGCGGTTCCGCAGGAGCATGCCCATCGGATTCGCCAACGACAAGCACCTCCAGGAACAGGCCGAGGACACCTTCGCCGAGCTGATCGATACGCTCGCCGCCCGGCTCTCGCCCCAGGAGATGACGGCCAGGGCCGTGAAGCAGACGACCTCCCTCGCCCCGGTGACGCTCCGCGGCCACCTGGGCGACCTGGAGAACCTGCCGCGGCTGGACCCCGACACCCGGGTACGGCGACGCCCGGGGCTGCGGTGGAGCGTGGCACTCGGCGAGGAGGTCATCGAGCTCGAATTCCACAGCAAGACCATCCAGCTGCCGGTCCACGTGGCCGACGAGGTCAGGTTCGTGACGGAGAACGACGGACAGGGGTTCACCGCCGGCTCGATCCCCGGCGACCTGGACCAGCCGGGCCGCCTGCTGCTCGTCCGCACGCTGGTCCACGAAGGATTCCTCACCCGGTCCTGACGGACAGACGGACGGACAGACGGACGGACGGCCGCATGGGTGCGTGCCGGGCCGGGCGGCGCCGGCCCGGGCTGATGACTCACGCGTGTCCGCCCGGTGCCCCATCCCCGCGGGCCGGGGCACCGGGCGGACACGCCCGACCGACAGAAGGGAGGAGCCCCTTGGCCGGAGAACGCAAGAACAGGCGGCACGCACCACTGGTCAGGGCCATGGGCCTGTTCGTGCCGCACCGCCTCCGGCTCGGCGCCGTACTGCTGCTGGTCGCCGCCGGATCGCTGGCCGCGATCGCACCGCCGTTCATGCTGCGGCAGATCTTCGACGTCGCGCTGCCCCAGGGCCGGCTCGGACTGCTGACCGGGCTGGCCGCCGGGATGCTCGCCCTGGTGGTGGCCAGCACCTCCGCCGGAGTACTCCAGGCCTACCTGCTGGTCACCCTGGGACAGCGGGTGATGGACGACCTGCGCACCGCGGTCTACACGCACCTGCAGCGGATGTCCCTGTCCTTCTTCACCGCGACCCGCACAGGCGAGGTGCAGTCCCGGATCGCCAACGACATCGGAGCCATGCAGTCGACGGTGACCGGCGCGGCCGCCACGATCGTCGCCAGCGCCACCACGGTGGTGGCCACACTGCTGGCAATGCTCTCCCTGAACTGGCAGCTGACGGCCGTCTCCCTCGCGGTACTCCCGTTCTTCATCGGGATCAGCCGCAGTGTCGGCGCGGAGCGGCGCGGAATCGTCGAACAGCAACAGAACCTGCTCGCCGTGATGTTCAGCCTGATCGAGGAGTCGCTGTCGGTCAGCGGCTTCCTGCTGGGCCGCACGATGGGACGCACCGACACGCTCGTCAAGGAGTTCGCCGGGCGGTCACGGGACCTCGCCGACCTGACCATCCGCTCCTCGATGGCCGGACGATGGCGCCAGTCCGTCATCTCGATCATCGTGGCCGCGATGCCGATAGCGTTCTACTGGACGGCCGGAATCGTCGGCGGGCACGGTGGCCCGACCATATCCGTGGGCACCGTCGTCGCGTTCACCGCCCTCCAACAGGGCCTCTTCGGGCCCGTCATGACCCTGCTGCAGACCGGCATCGGCATCCAGAGCTCCATGGTCCTGTTCGACCGGGTCTTCGAATACCTGGACCTGGAGGTCGACGTCGCGGAGCCCACGGACCCCGTTGCGCTCACCGGGCGCCACGGACACGTCCGCTTCGAGCAGGTGAGCTTCTCCTACCCGGCCTCGGGACCCGTCCTCCAGGGCGTCGACTTCGACCTGCCGGCCGGGGAGAAACTGGCGGTCATCGGCGCCACCGGCGCGGGCAAGACCACCCTCGGCCACCTCGTCCCCCGCCTCTACGACGTCACGGGCGGACGGATCACCATCGACGGCGTCGACATCCGCGACCTCAGCTTCACCACCCTCGCCGAGACGGTCGGCATCGTCCTGCAGGACACCCACCTCTTCCACACGACCGTGGCCGACAACCTGCGCTTCGCCAAACCCGGAGCAACCACCAGCGAGCTGGCGGCCGCCGCCGAAGCCGCCCAGATCCATGAACTGATCGCAAGCCTGCCGAAGGGGTACGACACCATCGTGGGCGAACGCGGGTACCGGTTCTCCGGCGGCGAGAAACAACGCCTGGCGATCGCCCGGACCATGCTGAGGAACCCGCCGGTCCTCGTCCTGGACGAGGCCACCAGCGCACTGGACACCATCACCGAGAAAGCCGTCCAACGAGCACTGGAAGCACTCTGCGCGGGCCGCACCACGATCACGATCGCCCACCGGCTGTCCACGGTCCGCCACGCCGACCGGATCATCGTCCTGGACGGCGGCCGGGTCGTCGAGTCGGGCACGCACACGGACCTCCTCGCCCGCGCCGGACGGTACGCGGAACTCTGCCGGGCGAACGGCTCCCCCGACCCGAAACCCTGAAGAGCCGAAAGATGGAAGGGCCGAAGTCGCCTACGCCAGAGGCCCGTTCAGAGCCGCAGGTCCATCCGCTGCTCGACCGTGTCCAGGCCGAACCTGCGGGCGGGCCGGGAGACGGTGAGCTCGAAACCGGCCTTCGCGTACAGGTGGTGGGCGGCGTCGAGGCCCGCGATGGTCCAGAGCAGCACGCCCTCGTACGCCCGGACGCGGGCCTCCTCCAGGGCGGTCTCCAGCAGCCGCCCGCCCAGACCCCGCCCCCGGGCGACCGGGTCGAGGAGCACCCACCGCAACTGGCCCCAGCCCGGACGCTCGTCCGCCCGGACCAGGCCGGCCCCGCCGACCACCCGGCCGTCGAGCTCGGCGACCCACAGACGACCGGGCCCCACACCGCCCTCACGGGCCCGGGCGAGGACCAACTCGGCCATCCCCGCGGCGACAAACGCCTCCATGGTCTCGTCCGTGCCGTACTCCCGGGCGTAGAGGACACCGTGCAGGGCGGCGACGGTGCCCAGGTCCCCGGGGCGCACGGCCTCGCGGACGGTCGCGGATCCGGGTGCGGTGGCGGCCATGGCGGCATCCCTTCCAGGAGGACACTTCCACTGAAACAGTCGTTTCAGTGCAACGATAGACCACGTGTCCACCCCCGCCCCCGCAGATACGCGCTCCCGCCCGTCGCGGCGCCGCGAGGAGATCCTCGCCGCGACCGTGCGCTACGTCGCCGAGCACAACGCGTCCGACCTCTCGCTGCGCCCGCTGGCCGCCGAGATCGGCTCCAGCCCGCGAGTGCTGCTGTACCTGTTCGGGTCGAAGGAGCAGCTGGTCCGGGAGGTCCTGGCGGTCGGCCGGGCCGGGCAACTCGCCCTGCTGGAACGCTGCGAGGCCGAGGGCGGCGACGCCCGCGAGAGCCTCGAACTGCTCTGGGAGTGGCTGACGAAGCCCGAACACCGGGGCGCGCTACGCCTGTTCTTCGAAGGGTACGTCCGCGCCCTCGACGGCTCCGGGCCCTGGCTGGGCTTCGGCACCGCCTCGCTGGAGGAGTGGCTGCCGCCCCTGGAACGCGCTCTGGACGGCACCGGCGCCAATCCCACCGTGGTACTGGCCGTCCTCCGAGGCCTGCTGCTGGACCTCCTCGCCGACAGCGGCGAGGACGGGGGCGGGAGCAAGGGCGGCGGCGGGAGCGGGAGCGGGGGCGAGGTGGGCAACGACAGTGGCGGGAACCACGCCGCCCGCGTCCACGCCGCCTGGCACGCCTTCCTCGACACCACCCTCGGCTGACACCCAGCAGGCGAACCGCACCACACCCGAAGGCCGCGCGCTCGCCTGGTGCCGGATGGCCGGTTGGTGGTGGGCTTCGGCGGGGAGGTCGCGGTGTTGGCCCGCCGTCGACCGCCGTCCATCCCTCATAAGCGTCGTGCAGTACAAGCCACTTGAGAGGCGCCCCCCGAGAAGGTGGGGGTCTTCAGAGGGCGGTATGTGACGTGATGTCGCATCTGACGTCACCGGAATGTGCGGGATGGCCGAGACCGAGCAGGGGCTTTTCACCCTGCCACAGCCGCAGGGGGCCTCCCCCTCCGGCGAGGCCCCCAACCATCCTGCTCAGCCCAACCGAAAGGCCAAACCGGGCATCACCCCAGGTACCGCCCCTCGAACGCTTCGACGTTCGTCTCTCGGCATACAACTGGCGTCCTGATGCTGATGCTCACGAACGATTCGCAAGTTCGCTGCACAGCGGGGGCTCAAGACGCATCGCCCTGAAATCGGGCGGAAGCCGCACTTGGGCGGATCCAAACTCACTCGCGTGGGCGCCCGGTAGTGGGTGAGACTGACGCGCGATGAACGAGCAATCATGCGGTGTTGAAACGGTCTTCGAGACGACGAGCGGCCGTGTACGGGGAAAGGGGTCCAGCGGCGGCGTCACCGCCGTGCTCGGCATCCCGTACGCGGCCGCGCCATTCGGTGCCCTCCGGTTCCGGGAGCCTCAACCAGAGCCGACCTGGGCCGGGGTTCAGGACTGCACGGCCTTCGGCCCCATCGCTCCGCAGTCGGCGGAGCTGCCCGGGGCGCCGGTGTGGCGTCCCGGGGGCGAGGACATCCTCTCCGTCAACGTGTGGGCGCCCGAGCGTGCGGACGACGGCACGCTGCCGGTGTTCTTCTGGATCCACGGCGGCGCTTACACCTTCGGCTCTTCCGCCCAGCCCGACTTCGACGGGACAGCCCTGGCCCGCGCTGGACTGGTCGTGGTCAGCTGCAACTACCGGGTGGGCTTCGAGGGCTTCGGCCATGTGCCCGGCTTGCCTGACAACCGCGGACTGCTGGACCAGGCCGCCGCGCTGCGCTGGGTCCAGGACAACATCGCGGCCTTCGGCGGCGATCCCGGGAACGTCACCGTCGCCGGACACTCCGCAGGAGCAGGCTCGGTCGCCTGCCTGATGGTCATGAAGCAGACACGGGGGCTGTTCCGGCGGGCCATTGCCCACAGCGTGCCCAGTGCTTTCTACGCGGTGGAGCTCGCGGCGGCGGTCACCGAGCGGATCGCGGCCGAGGTGGGGGTTGCCCCGAGCGCGGAAGGACTACTTTCCGTGCCGCCCGAAGGGCTGGTGGCCGCCTCCGATAAGGTGGCCGCGCGCTGCGGGACCGACCCGGTGGCGGCGATCCATGCCTTCGACCCGGTGATCTTCCAGCCCGTCGTCGACGGCGAAGTGCTGCCCGCGGACCCCCTTCCCGCGCTCGCCGCGGGGGCCGCGCGGGAGGTGGAGCTGCTGGTGTGCCACACGCTGGAGGAGTACTGGTTCCTTCACGCGGTGGGAGCCGTACGGGAGGTCACCACCGAGGCGGAGCTGGCGGACTTCGCCGAGGCCCTGCACCTTCCGGCCCGCCTGGTGGACGGCTACCGCGCGTCGATGCCGGACGCCCCGGTGTTCGACCGCTACCTCGCGATGTTCGGCGACGCGGCGTTCGGCGAGTACACCACCCGCCTCGCCGAGCACCATGCGAGCGCCGGCGGCCGGGCGTACCTGGCTCGTTTCGCCCGCAGGCGCGAAGGGGTCAGGCCCTGGCACACCGCGGACATCCCGTTCGCCTTCGGCAACCTGGACGCCGTAGGCGCCGACTTCCTCATCGGCGGCGCCCCCGACGACCACGACCGTGCCCTGTCTCACCGCATGCTCCGCTCCTGGGTCGGCTTCGCGGCCACCGGTGACCCCGGCTGGCCTGCGGTCACCGCCGACAACACCCCGGTGAGGTCCTGGTCTGTCCCCGGCGACCACCTGGGCAACGACGACACGTCCGACTTTCGCGCCCTGTGGCGGGGCGTCGGGTTCGACCTGGAGCGCCCCGGGCGGACGGCGACGACCGAAGAACGCGTCGGCCACGAGGACGGTCCGGCCCCCGCCCGGGCCACCCGACCGTCCTGAGGCCGGGCCTCCTGGTGGGCCGAAGGCCGAGCCGATGGCGACCGGGCGCTCTTCCCCGCCACGGCGCAATGCGCTATGCCTGCCGTATCCGACCATGGAGGCCCCTGATGACCACTGACCGGAACCAGCGCACATCGGACACGCCCACCCGGATGACCCGCTTCGACGACATCTACAGCCGCCCGGACCCACGGTCGTACTTCGGCGCGTTGGGGGCACTGGGATACCAGACGCCCCACCACGCCCAGAGCGTCTTCCGCAGCCTCCTGCCTCCCGCCGGCTTCCCCGAGGCTTCCGAGCACCCGACAGGCGGCCAGGACGACAGGCCCCCGGCCACGGTCCTGGACATCTGCTGCTCGTACGGCATCAACGCGGCCCTGCTCAACCACCATGTGACGCTGCGGGAGTTGTACGACCACTACACCTCACCGCAGGCAGCCCGTCTGACGACCGCCGAGCTGATCGAGTGGGACCGCACGTACTACGCGCAGCGCCGCCGGCCGGACGCCGTACCCGTCATCGGCCTCGACATCGCCGCGCCGGCCGTCGCCTACGGTCGCGCGGCCGGTCTGCTCGACGACGGGTACGCCGAGGACCTGGAGACCGCCTCGCCCAGCCCGGCTCTGTACCGGGCCACCCGCGGCACCCGTCTGATCACCGTGACCGGCGGAGCGAGCTTCCTGTCCGCCCGTACCTTCCGGCTCCTGCTGGAGGGCAGGCGGGAGAAGCCGTGGGTGGCCGCCTTCGTGCTGCGCACCGGCTCCTACCGGGACATCGCCGACGGCCTGGCCCTGCTGGGCATGACCACGGAGAAGGACGCCTCCCGCACCTACCCGCAGAGGCGCTTCACCGACGCCGACGAACAGCTGTACGCGATCACGGCGGTGTCCGCGGCCGGCGACGACCCCCACGGCAAGGAGGCCGACGGCCACTTCCACACGGCTCTGCACCTCACACGGCCCGCGGCGCAGGCGGCTGCCCGTCCACTGCACACCGTGCTACAGGACGGCTGAGGTCGCGGGAACCGGCCGGACGCCCCGCTCGACCGCCCACCCGCGTGCCCACCGTGCCACCGCACCGCGGCGACCCGTTCATCTCCGGGGGGAGCCTTCCGCGACCGCTGCCCCGTGCCACCGGGTTGGACGGCTTCGGGTGTCCGACCGCCTACGGGGGCGTCCGGCCGGCCGGATGACACGGCGGACCGGGCCGACGCGGCTCGGGCGGTCCACCGGTTCCCCGCGGAGCCGCCGGGCCGCCCGCGGTCAGTGCGCGTCGGGCGGGAGCCAGCGCAGGGCGAACCAGAGCTCCATCCGGACCTCCGCGTCGCCGAGGTCGACGGCGAGCAACTCGGCGACCCGGGCGATGCGCTGGCGCACGGTGTTGCGGTGGAGCTGGAGCGCCGCCGCGGTACGGTCCCAGCTGCCGTGCAGGGCGAGCCAGGTCCGCAGCGTCTCCCGCAGCACGGCCGGCCCCGGCGTGCCCGCGCCGGCCAGCGGCGCGAACGTACTACGGGCGAGGGCCGCGGCGTCCTCGGGAACGACCAGGGCGTGGACGCTCGGCCCGACCGCCTCATGGTGGCGGACCGCGGGGGCGCCAGTGGCCAGCGCGTGACGCAGGGCCCGCTCCGCCTGGACATCGGCGATCCCCAGCCCCGCCGTGGGAGCGGGCGCGCTGACCCCGAGCGTCCAGCCGAGCCGGACGGCGGACTCGGTGTCCACGACCCGCTCCACAGCCGCCGAACCGGGCAGCAGCGCCCGCAGCCGGGCCCCGTCCAGGTCCAGGTACGGCGTGCCCAGAGCGGTACCGAGCGCCGCGAGCTGGACGGCCTCACCGCCGCCGCCCGCCCGCCCGGTCAGCCGGCCGTGCACGACCACCCACGCCCCGCCGGGCGGCAGCAGGCCGGCCGCCGCCTCCTGCGGCGCCGCGCCGAGCAGCAGCCGCACCAGCGCCCCCGCACCGCGGGCGTCCGTACCGAGCGCGTGCCGCGGACTGGTGAGCAGCGAGAGCAGCACCACGGCCATCCCGGCCACGGAGCGGTGGACGGCGCTCGGCGGCTCCTGGGCGGCGGTGACGAGTGTGAGCGGGCCGCCGGACCCGTCGGTGCCGGGCAGGGTCCGCACCGTCAGGTGCCGTCCGGCGTGGTGCTGGGCGGCGGCGGCCGGCGGCCGGGCGCGGCCCGCGGCGCGCGCGGTGGTCCGTTCCGCGAGGGCGCGCAGTTCGTCCTGGACCGGTGCGGGCGGGCGCGCTCCGGCGCTGAACAGTTCGACGCCGCGCCCGTCCAGCAGTGCCGTCCAGCCGCCCAGGTGCACGGCGAGCTGCTGGACGACCGCGCGCAGCGCGTCGGGGCGGGCGGCCGCGGAGGCGAGGGCGGACTGGGCGTCGGAGATCTGCCGCAGGCCGCGGTGGACGGCTTCGGCCATCGCCGAGTAGGCGGCCCGGCCGACGGCGACGAACGGGGTGCCGTCGGGCACCCGCAGCAGCGGCAGGCCGTGCCGGTCGCAGGCGGCGGCCAGGTCGGCCGGCACCTCGTCGTAGACCGGCGCGACGCCGAAGCCGAGCGCGGCCGCGCCCGCTTCGACGACGCAGCGCACGTAGGCGTCGATGCCCTCGGCGGTCTGCGGGAGGCGGACGCCAGCGGTGAGCAGCAGTTCGCCGCCGAGCAGGTAGGGGCCGGGGTCCTCGACCTCGGTGGTGCCGACGGTGGCGATCAGCCGCTCCTCGGCCGGTCCGGCGATCCGGCGCAGTCCGAGGACGGGGTCGGCGAGCAGGACGCTCAGCGGAACGGCGGGACTGCCGGGGGCGGGGGCGGGGGCTGGGTCGGGCACGCCGGCGGCCTTTCGTCGCAGGGTTTCGCACATCCGGCCTAACGATATTGGATGAAACCGATACTTCTGCGGGCCGGGCAGGGCGGTCTAGGTTCAGCACACGGCGTTTCCTTCGGGCACCCCCGGCCCCCGTCCCCCGCCTCTCCTGCCGTTCCCGTGAGCCCTGCCGGCTTTCCCGTGAGCCCCGCCAGTCCCACCTGACGCCCTGCCTGTTCCCCCCACCCGCAGCCCTGGCCCGGGCGCTCCCCCAGCGCGTCCGGCCGGATCGGAGGACCCCCCATGACCCTCGACTACGTCGTGATGATCGGCTATCTGTTGGGCATCGTCGGTGTCGGCTGGTGGGGCAAGCGGCGTGCCTCCTCGAAGGCGGACTTCCTCGTCGCGGGCCGCCGTCTGGGCCCGGTGCTGTACACGGGGACGATGGCCGCCGTCGTGCTCGGCGGCGCGTCCACCATCGGCGGCGTGCGGCTCGGCTACTCCTACGGCCTGTCGGGCGCCTGGATGGTGTTCGCGATCGGGCTCGGCCTGCTGGCGCTGAGCATCCTCTTCTCCGCCCGGATCGCCCGGCTGCGGGTGTACACCGTGGCCGAGATGCTGTCGCTGCGCTACGGCGGGGCGGCGAGCGTGATCTCCGGCGTGGTCATGTGGGTCTACACCCTGATGCTGGCGGTGACCTCGACGATCGCCTACGCCAGCGTCTTCGACGTGCTGTTCGACGTGCCCCGCTGGGCGGCCGTGGTGATCGGCGGCACCATCGTGGTCGGCTACTCGGCGCTCGGGGGCATGTGGTCGATCACCCTCACCGACATGGTGCAGTTCGTGGTGAAGAGCATCGGGGTGCTGTTCCTGCTGCTGCCGGTCGCCGTCGTGAAGGCCGGCGGCCTCGCCCAGCTGAAGGCCGAACTTCCGTCCGGCTACTTCTCGTTCGGCTCGATCGGTGGCGACACGATCTTCACCTACGTGCTGATCTACACCTTCGGCATGCTGATCGGCCAGGACATCTGGCAGCGGGTGTTCACCGCCCGCACCGACCGGGTCGCCGCGTACGGCGGCACGGTGGCCGGCGCCTACTGCCTGGCGTACGCCGTCGCCGGCGCGGTGATCGGGATGGCCACCAAGGCGCTCTACCCCCAACTGGCCAGCCCCGACAGCGCGTTCGCGACCATCGTGAAGAGCACGCTGCCGGCCGGGGTGCGCGGCCTGGTCCTGGCGGCGGCGCTGTCGGCGATGATGTCGACCGCGAGCGGCGCGTTGATCGCCTCCGCCACCGTGGCCAACAACGACATCTGGGCCCGGGTCCGCACGCTCATCGGCCGGGCAGGGCCCGGTACCGCGGCCACGGACCATGACGAGGTGCGGTCCAACCGGCTGGCGATCGTGGCCCTCGGCGTGCTGTCGATCGGCGTCGCCTGCGTCCTGGACGACGTGATCTCGGCGCTCACCGTCGCCTACAACCTGCTGGTCGGCGGTCTGCTGGTGCCGATCCTGGGCGGGCTGGTCTGGCGGCGCGGCAACCTGCCGGGCGCACTCGCCGCGATGGTCGCGGGCGGCGCCACCGTGATCGCGCTGATGGCCGCCAAGGGCGTCCTCGCCAACGAGCCGGTCTACTTCGGCCTCGCCGTGAGCCTGGTCGCCTACCTGGCCGTCAGCCTGGCCACCCGCCCGACCGACGCCGCCGTGCTGGAGCACTGGCGCGGCCGCCTCGCCGGACAGGCCGACACCCCGGACACTCCCGCCGCTCCCGCCACCGCGCCGGCCGCCGCACTCTGAGAGGACACCCCATGGGCCAGCCCACCACACCCACCGCGCCCACCGTCACGTCCGGGACACCCACCCTGCCCGAACCGTCCGCACCAGCGGCGCAGCCCGCACCGGAGGAGGCCCGGCTGCGCCGCGAACTCGCCGCCGTGTACCGGCTGGTCGCCCACTTCCGGATGACCGACCTGATCTTCACCCACATCTCGGTCCGCGTCCCCGGCCCCGAGCAGCACTTCCTGATCAACCCCTACGGCCTGCTGTTCGAGGAGATCACCGCCTCCTCCCTGGTCAAGATCGACCTGGCCGGGAACCCGGTGGAGCCGACCCCCCATCCGGTCAACCCGGCCGGCTTCGTGATCCACAGCGCCGTCCACGCCGCCCGCCAGGACGCCCACTGCGTACTGCACACGCACACCCGGGCGGGCTGCGCGGTCGCCGCCCAACGGGACGGGCTGCTGCCCCTCAACCAGATCTCGATGGAGTTCCACGACCGGGTCGGCTACCACGACTACGAGGGCGTCGCGCTCAACCTGGCCGAGCAGGAGCGATTGGTCGCCGACCTCGCCGGGCACCCGGCGCTGATCCTGCGCAACCACGGCCTGCTGACCGTCGGCCGCACACCGGGCGAGGCCTTCCTGCGGATGTACTACCTGGACAAGGCCTGCGAGATCCAGATCGCCGCCCAGGCCGGCGGCGGCCCGCTCGTCCTGCCGTCCGGCGAGACCGCCGAGCTCACCGCCCGCCAGCTGACCGGTCAGGAGCACGGCTCCGACCTCCAGGACGACCGGGCCGGCGAGCTGGCCTGGGCCGCCCTCCTGCGCCTCGCCGACCGGATCGCCCCCGACCACGCGAACTGACCCCGTCGACCCGGCGCAACGCCCGCCCGCCGACACCCCGACGCCGCCCCGCCCGACCGACACCGCACCGCCCCGCCCCGCCCCGCCCGACAGGAGCTGCCATGAGCACCGCCCCCGACCCCCACGCCCCCCACAGCCCCCTCGGCCCCACCGACTCCTCCCGCGTACCGCGCTACGCCGGACCCGCCACCTTCGCCCGCCTGCCCCGGATCGACCAGGTCCCGCGCGCCGACGTCGCGGTCGTCGGCGTGCCCTTCGACACCGGCGTCTCCTACCGCCCCGGCGCCCGCTTCGGCGGCAACGCGATCCGCGAGGCCAGCCGGCTGCTGCGCCCCTACAACCCGGCCCAGGACGCCTCACCGTTCGCACTCGCCCAGGTCGCCGACGCCGGGGACATCGCCGCCAACCCGTTCGACATCCACGAGGCCGTCGACACCGTCGAGGCGGCCGCCGGCGAACTCCTGGACACCGGCGCCCGGCTGATGACCCTCGGCGGCGACCACACCATCGCGCTCCCGCTGCTGCGCGCCGTGGCCCGTCGCCACGGACCGGTCGCACTGCTGCACTTCGACGCCCACCTCGACACCTGGGACACCTACTTCGGCGCCGAGTACACCCACGGCACACCGTTCCGCCGGGCCGTCGAGGAGGGAATCCTGGACACCTCCGCCCTCTCCCACGTCGGCACCCGCGGGCCGCTCTACGGCAAGCAGGACCTCACCGACGACGAGAAGCTCGGCTTCGGCATCGTCACCTCCGCCGACGTCCTGCGACGCGGCGTGGACGAGGTCGCCCAGCAGCTGCGCGAACGGGTCGGCGACCGCCCCCTGTACATCTCCATCGACATCGACGTGCTCGACCCGGCGCACGCCCCCGGCACCGGCACCCCCGAGGCCGGCGGACTCACCTCCCGCGAACTGCTGGAGATCCTGCGCGGCCTCAGCGGCTGCCACCTGGTCTCCGCCGACCTGGTCGAGGTCGCACCCGCCTACGACCACGCCGAGATCACCGCCGTGGCCGCCTCCCACACCGCCTACGAGCTGACGACGCTGATGGCCCGCCAGATCGCGAACGAACGGACGCGGCCAGGCCCGCGCACCGGTACGGACGACCGCACCGACGCACACCCCGACACCCGCGCCGGCGCCCGTACCGGCGCCCGTACCGACGCCCGCACCGAGTCCCACGACACCACCGGCGAGGTGCGCGCATGACCCACCTGCGCAACGGCGGCGACCTGGTGGTCGAATCACTCGCCACACTCGGCGCCCGCCACGTCTTCGGCCTGCCCGGCCAGCACGCCCTCGGCCTGTTCGACGCGCTGCGCCGCTCCGACCTGCGGTACGTGGGACTGCGGGTGGAGAACAACGCCGCCTTCGCCGCCGACGGCTACGCCCGCACCGCCGGGACGGTGGCCCCGCTGTTCCTGTCCACCGGGCCCGGCGCCCTCACCTCTCTGGCCGCGCTCCAGGAGGCCGCCGCCGCCTCGGTACCGGTACTCGCCGTCTCCAGCCAGATCCCCTCGGCCGGACTGGGCGGACGACGGCGCGGCTACCTGCACGAACTCGTCGACCAGCAGGCCAGCTTCCGCGACGTGGTGAAGTCCGTGCACACCGCCCGCACCCCCGCACAGATCCCCTCCGCGCTGGCCGCCGCCTGGGAGTCGGCGCTGAGCGCGCCGTACGGGCCGGTGTGGGTGGAGATCCCGCAGGACGTCCTGCTCGCGCCGGTGACCGTACCGCCGGTCACCGGGCTGCGCGCCCAACCCCGGCCGCCGGTCCCCCGCCCGGAGCTGATCGCCGAGGCCGCGGTGCTGCTGGCCGAGGCCGAACGCCCGGTGATCCTGGCCGGAGGCGGCGTGGTCCGGGCCGGAGCCGGTGACGAACTGCTGCGGCTGGCCGAGCTGTTGCGGGCCCCGGTGGCCTGCACCTTCGGCGCCAAGGGCGCCTTCCCCTGGGAGCACCCGCTGTCGCTGCGCTCCTGGCTGGAGGACCGCCACACCACCGACCTGCTGGAGGACGCCGACGTCCTGCTCGTCGTCGGCTCCGGTCTGGGCGAACTGTCCAGCAACTACCACACCATGGCGCCGCGCGGCCGGATCATCCAGATCGAGGCCGACGCGGGCAAGCTGGAGGCCAACCACCCGGCCTTCGGCATCCACGCCGACGCCCGCCTCGCCCTGGCCGCCCTCTGCGACTCGGTCCCGGCCGCCACAGCGGACGGACGCGCCGAAGCGGTGACCGCCGAACTGCTCGAACGCGTCCAGGAACGGATCGACAGCCAGGGGCTCGACCTCGAACAGGACCTGCTGGCCTCCGTCCGCCGCGCCCTACCGGACGACTCGCCGGTCTTCTTCGACATGACGATCCTCGGCTACTGGGCCTGGTCCGCGTTCGACGCCCGCCGCCCCGGAGCGATGCACTCCGCCCAGGGCGCCGGCGGCCTCGGCTACGGCTACCCCGCCGCCCTGGGCGCCGCCGTCGCCGCCAACGGCCGCCCGGTCCTCGCCGTCTCCGGCGACGGCGGCGCGATGTACTCACTCGCCGAACTCGCCACCGCCCGCCAACTCGGCCTCAACGTCACCTGGCTGATCATCGACGACGGCGGCTACGGCATCCTGCGCGAGTACATGACGGGCACCTTCGGCGAGGCCACCGCCACCGAACTCGCCCGCCCGGACTTCGTCCGCCTGGCAGAGTCCTTCGGCGTCCCGGCCTCCCTCACCACACCCGACGACCTCGCACAGGACCTGGCCGCCGCACTCACCACCCCGGGCCCCAACGTGCTGGTCCTCCCCGCCCTGCTACGCATGTTCGCCCCCACCCACCTGGACACCTGAACCACCAAGGGAGCGCGACGGCCCCACCCCGCCCGCGCCCGGCGCGCTCCCCCGCCGGCCCGATCGCACACCACCACGCACCCGGACCGTCCGACGCCGCAGCGCCGGCCCTTGGATAGGCTGCGGCAATGGCCCTCGACTCCCCCCGGCTGCTGCGCGCCGACGCCGCCCGCAACGCGGAAAAGATCATCCGGGCTGCCCGGGAGGTCTTCACCGAACAAGGCCCCGACGCCCTCCTCGACGACGTGGCACGCCGGGCCGGCGTCGCAGCCGCCACGCTCTTCCGTCGTTTCCCCGACAAGGCCGCACTGCTGCGGGCCGTACTGGACGAACGCTTCGCCGAGAACGTCCGCCCCGTCATCCAGGCCGCCGCCCACGACCCCGACCCCGCCTCCGCACTGGCCCGCGTGCTGGAAGCGGCCCTGGAATCGGTGGCCGGCGACTACAACGTGCTGGCCGCCGCCCGCTCCGCCGGCGTCCTGACCCCGGCGACCGGGCAGGAGTTCTTCGCCGCCCTCGACGCCCTCCTCGCGCGCGGCCAGGACGCAGGCGTGATCCGCGCCGACCTCGTCCCCGACGACCTGCACCGCGTCGTCGTCATGCTGGTCTCGGTGCTGTGGACGATGGAACCCCGCGAGGACGGCTGGCGCCGCTACCTGGCCCTGGTCCTCGACGGCCTCACCCCCGCCGGGGCCCGCCCGCTGCCCTGCCCCGCCCCCGCACTGCACACCCGCACCCCCTGACACCGAGGCGGGTGCCGGCCGCCCTCGCGGGGGCGGCCGGCACCACCGGACGCCAGCGCACCGGATCAGCGCGCCGGATGCACCCGGATCGCCGAGGCCGGGCACATGGCGGCCGCCTGGCGGGCCAGTTCCGCCGCCCGCGCGCCGGGCTCGGCGGCGAGCACGACGACCTGCCCGGCCTCGTCCTGGTCGAACACCAGCGGCGCGGTCACCGCGCACTGCCCCGACGACACGCACCGCGAGGTGTCCGCCTCCACCCGCGCGACCGGCCTCTCGTACAGCTGCTCGTACGGCTGCTCCTCGTTCACCACAGGACCGGGACCTCGCTGAGGCCGCCCGCCAGCCGCTCGTCGTGGTCGCGCAGGCTCCGCGCGTCCACCGCCAGCCGCAGGCCGGGGAAGCGCCGGAACAGCGCGGTCAGCGCGACCTGCATCTCGGTGCGTGCCAGCACGTTGCCGATGCAGTAGTGGCCGCCGTGCCCGAAGGCCAGGTGCGCGTTGGGAGAACGCGACGGGTCGAAGGTGTCCGGCTCCTCGAACACCCGCCCGTCCCGGTTCGCGGCGTTGATCGCCACCAGCACCGCCTCGCCCCGCGCGATCGCGGTCCCCGCGACGGTGACGTTCTCACGGGCGTAGCGGGTCAGGCCCAGGCCGCCGGGCGAGGCCATCCGCAGGACCTCCTCCACGGTGGCGCGGGCCAGCGCCTCGGGGTCGGCGGCGAAGCGGTCCCGCCGGCCGGTGTCGCTCAGCAGGAACAGCACACCTAGGTCGATCCGGGCCGACGTCGTCTCGTGGCCGGCGAACAGCAGCCCCACCGCCAGGCGGGTCATCTCCCCCTCGGTGAACGATGGGTCCTGCGCCTGCACGGCCAGGATGTCGCTGATCACGTCCTGCCCCGGCTGCTTCCGCTTCTCCTCGGCGATGCCGGCCACGTACGCCTCGAACTCGGCCATGGCCGCGGCGCCGTCGGCCTCGCCGTACAGCGCGGCGATCCGCTCCGACCAGCCGCGCAGCAGGCCCCGGTCCGCGACCGGCACACCCAGCAGCTCGCAGATCACCATCACCGGCAACGGGAACGACAGGTGGTCGTGCAGGTTGACGGCGCGTTCCGGATCCCGCGCGCGCTCCTCCTCCATCGCGTCCAGGCAGGACGCGGCGAGCTCCCCGATCCTCTCGCCCAGCCGGCGCATCCGCGGCGCGCTGAACGCGGGCGCCAGCATCCGCCGCATCCGCGTGTGCTCGCGGTCCTCCTCCTCGGGCGAGGGGGCCGGGCGCGTGTGCAGCGCCGACTCCGAGATCCTGGGCGCGCCCTCGAAATCGGGGCGCAGCCGGGAGAAGCGGGTGTCGCTCAGAACCTCCCGGGCCTCCTCGTAGCGGGTCACCAGCCAGGCCGGGTCGCCGACGGGTGTCGTCACCCGCGTGATCGGGCCTTCCTCGCGCAGACGCGCGAACAGCGGCGCCAGGTCCAGGGCGTCGGGGCGCTCGAAGGGTAACTGCGGTGCGGGGGCGGTCATGATGGGTCTCCTCACCGGCCGAAGGGCCACAAGAGCAGCGAACGCTTGGCAGAACCGCCCTCTCCTGCACGTCCGGACCGGGGTGGATGAGCGGCGTCCCGACCCAACAAGTGAGAGTCAGCTCTCTCTTCTCTCGGGAGCGTAACACCGTCGGCACGCACAGTCAGCCGCCAGGCGAAATCGGCCTGCCCGGTGGCGGGACGGGCCCGGCCCCCGGCCCCGGTACTGGCGAACCCGCCCGTCCAACTGCCGCCGGCTCCTCACCGGACCCATCCCGCCGGTGACCGCGCGTGGTCAGCCGTGCGCGGTCGGCCGCCTCTCGGCTTCCGCTTTCGCGGCCCGACGGCCAGCCCGGCGCGGCCTCTTGCCGGCGAATCGGCACAACGGCCGTCGCCGACAGAGTCGATCCCGTCTCCTGCCGAGCACACCAGACGGCGCAACCGCCGCCCCTCGCACTCAACGTCCACGACAGCGGGACGCTCCCCAGCCCACGACCACATACCCACCGCTCGCGACACCATCGCGGAGGACGAACCGCGCCCCCGCCCGCACGATGGCGAACGTGCCCCGTCGCTCCGGCGTCAGGCCGCCTTCGACTCGCCCCTGAGCACGGCGAAGACCGCTCCGGCCGGGTCCACCACCATCGCCAACCGGCCGATGCCTGCCGCGTCCATCGGCGCGATCAACGGCGTGGCCCCGAGCTGGACGGCCGCGTGGTACGACGCGTCGCAGTCGGTGACACCGAAGTACGGGTGCCACTCCGACGCCGACCCGGCGTCCAGATGCATCTGCTGAAGCTGGAGGATGCCGCCGTGCGCGGTGTCATCCCCACTGCCCGCACCGGGCGCCGAAGCAACGCTGTAGGTCAACCCCCCACCCATCGCCATGTCCTGGTAGGTCCAGGCGAACACGCTGCGGTAGAAGTCCTGGGCCGCGGCGGCGTCGGTGGTGTAGAGCTCCGTCCAGCACAGGGCGTTCGGCTCCATGACCGCCTCCAGGCCCTTGATGTCACCCGGCTGCCAGACCGCGAAGTCGGCGCCCGTCGGATCGGTGAACTGCGCGAGCCGACCCGCGGTGAAGACGTCCATCGGCGCGGTCCGGACCCGACCGCCGGCCTGCTCCACCGCCTTGCTGGTGGCCTCCGCGTCCGTGGTGAGGAAATAGGGCGTCCAGGCCGGGGCCGCGCCTTCCTCCTGGCAGGGGCCGACGGCGCCGACCGTCCTGCCGTCGAGCTGGAAGAAGCCATAGCCCCCGGCGTCCGGTCCGGCCGACTGGAAGGTCCAGCCGAACAGCGCGGAGTAGAACGCCGCGGCGGCGTCGACGTCGGGGACACCGAGGTCGATCCAGTTGGGTGCGCCGGGGACGAAGCGGGTCGTCAGCATGAGGGACTCCGATCACGCGATGGTCAGTGCCGGTTCCCAGCATGGCAGCGGAGCACTGCCAGCAGCCGCATCGTCACCCGCTGGGGCGATCAGCGCACAGACGAAGCCCCTGATCGCGGGGGTGCGGAGCACGTTGCAGACCGTCTCCCGGGGCGGACAGTCGCGTGGGAGGTACCGCCAGGGAATGCCGGTGCGGTCGACGTACGGGATCGCGTCCAGGAGATCGCGCAGTTCGCGCTCGGGCGGCCGACCTCCCTTGAACGGTCCGGCTGTTCATGCCGTTCGTTGGACGGCTTGGCGGGCGATGTGGCGCAGAGTCTCGGATGCCGCGGGGTCGACCGGTGCGCCGTCCAATGCGGCCAGTGCCTGGTCGTACCGTTCGGCGATCATGTCGTTCACCATGTCGCGGGCACCGGATGCGGTGATGATGTGGCGGGCGGCGTCGGCCTGGTGTTGCGTCAGGGTGGGGCAGCCGAGGTGCAGGCGGAGCCGGTCGGCCTGGGCAGGGCTGGCGTGTTGCAGGGCGAGGGCGATCAGGACCGTGGCCTTGCCCTCCCGCAGGTCGTCGAGCGCGGGCTTGCCGGTCACCTTCGGGTCGCCGAAGACGCCGAGGAGGTCGTCGCGCAGCTGGAACGCCTCGCCGAGCGGGATCGCATACGCGGAAAGGGCGTGCAGCAGGGTCTGATCGGCACCGGCGAGTGCGGCGCCGAGTTGGAGTGGCCGCTCGACCGTGTACTTTGCGGTCTTGTACCGGATGACCGTCAGGGCGGTGGCGACGCTGGGGCTGTCCGAGCCGGTATGGGCCAGGTCCAGGTACTGGCCGAGGGTGACCTCGGTGCGCATCGCGTCCAGCAGCGGCAGGATGCGGGCGAGTTGTTCAGGGGTGGGGTGGCCCTGGTGGAGGAGTTCGTCGGACCAGACCATGGCCAGGTCCCCGATCAGGATGGCTGCGCCTTCGCCGAACCGTTCCGCGGGCACCTGCTGCGCCAAGTGCGGGTGCTGCCGGCGGTACTGGTGGGCCTGGGAGCGGTGGACGGTGGGTCGGCCGCGGCGGGTCGTCGAGCGGTCCATGACGTCGTCGTGGATGAGGCAGAAGGCGTGGAAGAGCTCCAGGGACGCGGCCAGGTGCCGTGCCGTGTGCGGGTCGCCGGTGCCGCCGGCGGCGTGCCAGCCGACCAGCGCGAGGACCGGGCGGATGCGCTTGCCCCCGGCATCAAGGAATTCCCGCAGCGGCGCTGCCACGTTCGGCAAGCGCCCGCCCGCCGTCGTCGACTCTCCCTTGCAGGCCAGGAAGGTGTGCAGGACCTGCTCGACGTCGCTCTTAAGACGCTCCGGATCCAGCGAGGGGGCCGGCGGCGGGGTGGAAGCCGGCACTGCGGCTGAGAAGGGCAGGGTCATGGCAAGGGGTCCTCATCGGAGGCGTCGACGGATTCGAGGCTGGGGGCGGGTGGTTGAACACCAGGAGGCGCGGGCTGAGCCACGACGGATACATCGGCTCGGCCGTTCCCGCCGCGCGGAGCCGTAGGGGCACTGGGGGCTGGACGTGCGCCGAGGACGTACTCATCAAGCACCCGGCCCGACCCGAGCGGCAACATCCGGGTAGTGATCCATGTGTGCACGCGTTGAACGGACAGCCCGCGTTCGACGCCGCCCTCCGAGCCCAACCCCTGGCCCCGCCGTACCCCGGGGGCAGGCAAGCACCAACTGGTCCCCGCTACCTGCCGTGATGTGACGTCACCATCGCGCGCCCGGACCCAGCGTCGGGGCACGGTCACACCAGGAAGCGATGGGCGCCGCGCTCAGCCAGGGCGGCCCTTCGGTGCTCGAGCGGTTGGGACCGTGAACGGATGCGACCGTCGTGTGATGCCCCGGACCACCCGGTCGCCGCGACGGATCCGACCCCGCAGGCCTCCCAGGGCGGCGGGAAGTTCACCACCGGAGACAAAAGCGCACGCACGCAGGGGCGCCCACTTGTCCGACAACGAGCATTCGTGGCGAAAGACGCCCGCCGCTCTTGTCCCTACCCGTGCCAACAGCCTACCCGTGCCAACGCTTTGGCCGCTCTGGGCGGGTTCCCTGCGCGAGCCAGGCTTGGTGCACTGACGAGGCGGGGCCGGGCCGCGGCGTGGATTCGGCCACGTGTCATCAGAGGCCTGGCCAAAACCGAGCCGCAGCCTGTCACAGCAGCGGCACTCCCTGCGCCGGGAACCGGTGCGCAGTCGGGTCGGACCGCGCCCCCGAGCAGGTACACGATCGACGATCCGGCTGTCACCGACGAGGTCTTCGACCAGATGGCCGCGTGCGGAGTCTGTGGCGGCGGGGCAGCCTTCATGGCCTTCTCCGCCATGGTGGCCGAGGCGGGAAAGCGGAAGGGGGATGCCGGCCTTCCCGCGGGGGAGCAAGAGCACCGCTCTGTCCTGTGTGCCGGCTGCGGGAGTGCCGCTGTCACGGCTCAGGCGCCGGCACGTGCCGGGCGCCCCGCGGCGCGTCGCGGCGTCATGACTGTCACCCGGCTCGCCGACGCCGACAAGGCTGAGGACCGGCTCTTCGCGACGGCGAAGGGAGCGCCCTCGGTCTACCGCGAAGCATACGAGCCGTACGGGGACCGGCTCAGGGCCAACGGCCTGTCAGGAGCCGATACTTCGGCGACCACCCGCCACCACTACCTGATATCAGTTGTGTCCGTGCTTGGGTCAGGGCAGCGGAGTTGGTTCGAGGTTGACGAAGTAGGCCGGGCGGGGCGTCGGCCAGTCCGTCGGTGCGTTGTCGACCGGGTTGTAGCTGATCAGCGCGAGGGTGCGCGGTCGCCGTGAGCGGTTGGGGAGGGACCCGTGTACGACGTTGCTGTCAAAGAAGACCACACTCCCCGCAGGCCCACATGCGGTGAACACCTCGCGGCCGCCTGACAGGGCCGTGGCCCCGCCGTCGGAGATGGCGAATGACAGGTTGGCGGAGACTGCGGCCGACCAGTCGTCGGCTTCCCTGTCGGTGATCTCTTGGTGGTCCATGGCCTCCAGCTCTTCGTGCAGAGCAGGGCCCGTGTGACTGCCGGGGACGATCCGAAGCGGGCCGTTGTCCTCGTCGATATCGTCGAGGAAGATGCCGGCGGTGAACGCCCTCGGTGCGGGCAGGCCGTCTTCGGCCTGCCAGTAGGTGAAGTCCCGGTGCCATTCCCATTGGTCGCCGGCCTCAGCGGACTTCGGGTTTACTTTCCACTGGAGGACGTACAGGTCACTGTTGCTCAGGCTCTTGGCTGTCTGCGAGACCACCGAGTCGGTCGCCACCTCTTGCCATACGCCTTCTTTCCGGTGCAGTCCGTAGACGGCTCGCACTGTGGTTCCGTCGTCTTCGAGGAACCTCTGCGGACCGGGCTCGTCGAGCACCTTCGGGAGTTCCTCTTGAATTCTCTTCAGGAGGTCTCGCGGCAGCAGTCCGGGAAAGAAGACGAATCCGTCGGTGCGGAATTTCTCTGCGTGGTCCAGCTCGATCATTGGATTCCTAGCGTGTTCAGAATTGGGTGGACACCTTCGAGGTCGTTGTAGCGGAAAACCGGCGTCGCATCCCCGGCCGCATCGAGCATCCCGCGCGCATGGGGTCACGGCGGACGATCTCGTGTGTGTCACCTGCGCGCGGCCTCCAGGGAACTGGTCTCCCGCCCGCGGGCGGCAGGAGCGACGCCACTGAGCACCAACATAAGCGAGGTGCATCCTGGCGGCCACGTGTGGTGATGATCACGCAACCCTCGTCGCCCTGCCGGGCGAATAGCGGCAGCCACTGCCTCACGGTGTGCTGCCCAGACGGGTCAAGGACTCGCGACCACCGCCCTCGACGCGGACATGCGGGTACAACCCGCTGCGCTTCTTCACCTGAGGGGCGCAGCTTTCTTGATGACGACATGGACCCTGGACAAGCCCTATCGTCCCAGGTCAGCGGCACTCCTCGTTCTTTGATCACGCCTCGGCCAGCCTCGCTCGTGAAAGCGCGAGGCTAGGGGCGGACCAGGCGGAAGTCGACGCGATGCTGTAGTTGCCCTCATGGTCCAGGATGAAGACCACAACGGTGCCGTTGCCCGGTGCGTTCGTCAGGAGCGCGTAGTCCCAGTTGTCGTAGACCTCGAACGTCACCCCCCTGCCCGAATCGTCCTGGACGAGGTGGACCGGGTCGTAGACGACGTCCCGCTTCCTGCCGGCCGGGGCCTGCGCACTCGACACCGGGGCGGTCAGCGACAGCAGCACGAGGCAGCCGACGGCGGCGGTCGCCATCCTCCGGATCAACCGGCGCGGCGGCAGTGGATTCCGCGCGGATGTGCTCCTATCGGTTCGGTCTGCAGGTCCTTTGCTGACCAGCCATTTCCGCCGCGCGTGAAGTGGCATTCGTCGATGGTTGCGGTGCGTCAGTGATTTCATGCAGAAGAGGGACTGTGGAAGACAGGTCTCGATACGGATTGCCGATCTTTTGACCGATTTCCGGGCATGCATTCTGAGTCTGCTTGAGACTGTGCCTTCCGCTGACGGTCGTGAGGACCGGGTGGAGGACATGATGACTGAGGGCGAAATTCCGATGGGTGCTCGTTCGTCGGCCCGCCCCCGCCATGAGTGGAACAGAGAACCGACCGAATGAACGATGAAGGTCTCCACCAGGCGCGGCCCGATCAGCGGGGCCCGCCGCCCGGATGTCCGCGCCATCCACGTCGGTGACGGCGAGCGCGGACCGTCCCCGGACGGTGATCGCCGAACCGCTCGCGTTGGCGCCCGTACCGAACGCGGCGAGGGCAGGCACGTGGGTGTCAGCAGGGCGAACGTTTGCGTGATGCGGTATCAGAGGGTGAGGACGATCTTTCCCCGGGCATGGCCGGTCTCGCTCAGTCGGTGTGCCTGGGCCGCGTCCTCAATGGTGAAGGCGGCCGCGACCGGAACGGTGAAGCGGCTCTGCTGGGCAAGGACGGCGGCCGCGGCGAGTCCGTCGACCGCCTGCCGGTCGGCTCCGGGGCCAGCCGATCGTGAGAGGTGCACCCCGTACTTCGCGGCGCCCAGGTCGGCGATGGTCACCACCCGCTCCGGACCTGCTGTGAGGTCCACCAGATCGGGCAGCGAACCGGATCCGGCGCAGTCCAGGACGGCGTCGACGCCGTTCGGTGCGAGGGCGGCGACCCGCTCCCCCAGCCCCTGGCCGTACGTGGCCGGTATCGCTCCCAGCCCCGCGACGAACTCGTGGTTGCGTGCGCTGGCCGTACCGATGACGGTCGCACCGCAGGCCACCGCGAGCTGGACGGCGACCGTGCCGACCCCGCCGGCCGCGCCCTCGATCAGCAGGGTCGTGCCGGCGCCGACCTCCAGCCGGTCCAGGACGCGCGTGGCGGTCTCCACGTTCGCGGCCGCGCCGCCGGCCTGCTCCCAACTCAGCGCGTCCGGCTTCAACGCCCAGGCCGCCAGGACCGCGTACTCGGCGTTCGCGCCGCCCAGTTCGGCGAGATCGACGATGCCGAAGACCTCGTCCCCCGGCCGGACACCGGTCACTCCCGCGCCGACCTCGTCGACCACTCCCGCGGCATCCACGCCGAGCACGTGGGGCAGGCGCAGCGGTGTCATGTCGCGCAGCCGGCCCGAGCGCAGAAGGCAGTCGGCGGGCGTGAGGCCCGAGGCGCGTACAGCCACCCGGATGTGGCCCGGTCCCGCGTGGGGTTCCGGTACGTCGGCGACCTCAAGGACATTGGCGGGACCGTACTCGGCGAAACTCAGTGCTCTCATGGCGTCGAACGCTAGTGGAACACCCCGTCCGTTTCGTTAAAGTGAGAGCGGTGACGAACCGATTGCCTCACTCCCTGCGCTCCGATGCCCGGGACAACCGCGAGCGCATCCTCGCCGTGGCCCGCACGACGTTCGCCGAGCAGGGGCTGGACGTGGCGATGCGCGAGATCGCGCGGCGCGCCGAGGTCGGCCCCGCGACCCTCTACCGGCACTTCCCGACCAAGGAGGCGCTGGTCACCACCGTCTTCACCGAGCAGATGGCAGCCTGCACCAGCGCGGTCGACGAGGGGCTGGCCGATCCCGACCCGTGGCACGGCTTCTGCCGGATGATCGAGCAGATCTGTGACATACACGCACGGGACCGGGGCTTCACCGCGGCCTTCGTCACAGCGTTCCCCCGTGCGACCGACTTCGCCGCGGACCGGGCGCGCGCACTGGACAAGACCGCCGAACTCGCCCACCGGGCCAAGGCGGCAGGCAAGCTGCGCCCGGACTTCGTCCTGGACGACCTGATCATGGTCCTCATGGCCAACAGCGGCATCCGGACCACCACGCCGGCCACCACCATGGCCACCTCACGCCGCCTCGCCGCGCTGCTGATCAAGGGCATGCGCGCCGAACCCGCCGACCCGCCGCTACCCCCGGCGGTCCGACTGCCGCTGACAGTTGTCACTTAGCACCGCATCAGACAGTGGGCATCTCATCAGGGGTGCCGACGCGCGGTCGTCACCTGGGCGGACAAGTGCCGCCGTATCTCACCCGACCGAGTGATCACCGGCTTAGCTGATGACCGGACTCCGGGCGATCCGGGACGGGCCCGCCGGACCGTCGGGAGGCGCGGTCGCGTACGCTCGCCCGGGTGCCGCAAGGGTGTGGGGCGGCGGCCGGACCGGGGAGGCAGGGGTGGGTGTTGTCGGATCGTGCGCGGGCCGAATCGGTCCTCAAGGACGCGGCTGCCGCCTGTGACGCGCACCTGCGGCGCTGGGTAGGGCAGTTGGACGGCGCGGTCGGGCAAGTCGCGGCCTACCAGTTCGGATGGACCCGCGACGGATCCCCCCACCGGCGGCACGGCGGCAAGAACGTCCGAGCGGCCCTGGCACTGACCTGCGCCCGGGCGGTGGGAGGAGACCCCGAGCGGGCGGTGCCCGCCGCCGTGGCGGTGGAGATGGTGCACAACCTGTCGCTGCTGTACGACGACGTCCTGGACGGCGACGCGCTCCGCCGCCACCGGGCCTCCGCCTGGGAGGTGTTCGGGCCGGGCGCGGCGACCAGGTCGGCCGACGCGCTGCTGATGCTGGCGTTCGAAGTGCTCGCAGGCCCCGACGGCGAAGCCGTCGCCGGTGAGGCGTCGGCGGCTCTGCTGGACACGCTCATCCAGCTCGCGGTGGGTGAGAGCCTGGACGTGCTGTTCGAGGCAGAGCCCCGTATCGAGCTGTCCGAGTGCCTGGAGATGGTGTCGGGCAAGACGGCGTCGCTGATCTCCTGTGCCTGTCGGCTGGGCGCCCTCCACGGCGGCGGCGGGCCGGAGCAGGTCGAGACCCTGGCCGCGTTCGGACACGATCTGGGCATGGCGTTCCAGCTGGTGGACGACCTGCTGGGGATCTGGGGCGACGAAGCGGTCACGGGCAAACCGGTCTTCGCGGACCTGCGGGCCCGCAAGCTCTCGGTGCCGGTGGTCGCCGCGATGGCCTCGGACACCGCGGCGGGCGACGAACTGGCCCGCCGCTACGCCCAGCCGGCCGGCCCCGGCCGGGTCGGGGAGGCGGAGCTGGCCCGGCTGGTGGAGGAGGCCGGCGGCCGGCGCTGGACGGCGGAGCGCGCCGCCGAGCACGCGGACGGCGCCCGACGCCGGCTGCGGAGCCTCGCCGACGGCCCCGGCGCGGTGCCCGGCGCCGTCGCCGACCTCGACGCGCTCTGCGAACTGATCGTCACCCGGTCCTACTGAACCGGTCGCCCCCGGCGCGGGAGGACCAGGGCGCCGGGGTGTCGAGGATGTGCGCACGGCCCTGGCGGTAGAGCGCGGCGTCCACCTCCTTCAGGCGCCGCAGTTCCCCCGGCTCGTAGAGGGCGTGGACCACGGCCGGCTCGGCGCCGTGCCCGGCGGCCTCCAGCAGCGCGTTCGCCGCCGCCCGCCCGCTCTGGTTCGCGCCCTCCATGGTGGCCAGGTTCACCGGGCAGCGGACGAAGTCCCCGGCCATGAACAGGTTGACCGCGGCCGTCCGAGCCCGCGGGCGCAGCGCCCAGGAGCCGGTGGTGTTGATCAGCAGGGCCTCGTCGTTGGTGGCGGGACCGGGGCCGTCGAGGTTCTTGACGGCAGGGTCCAGGTGCCAGGAGTGGAGCAGGCCGTCGTGGAGGGTCCGGCGGCGGCCGTCGTCGAGGGCGTCGGCGAGCTGGGCCCAGACCTCGGCGACGACCTCGGCCCGGGTGCAGTCGCGGGCCGGCTTGCCGTAGAGGATGCCGGGGGTGTCCCAGGCGGAGATGTCGACCGAAAGGCAGTCGGCCACCGTGCCGTCGCCGTAGGTGGCGCGGAAGTCGGTGTCCCAGAACTGCGCCTGGCTGATGGAGGTCAGGGCCCACGGGGAGTCCTGGTAGATGACGTGGCCGCGGGTGATCGGGGTGGGCTCGGTGAGGTAGAACTGCAGGCCGACCATCCAGTCGGTGCGCAGGTCCGCCGTCTTCTTCAGCTCCGGGTCCGCCTCGGCCAGGCCGCGCTCCAGCAGCGTCCCGATCCGGTCGACCGGGAGCGCACACACGTACCAGTCGGCGGCCGCCTCCCGCCGCCGGCCGCCCGGGCCGCGCAGGACGGCGCCGACGACGGCGCGGCCCCGCACCGTCAGGCGCTCCACCTGCCAACCGAGTTCGAGCCGCACCCCCAGCCGCTCCAGGTGCCGCACCCACGGGTCGATCCAGGCGGTGCTGGTCGGGGCGTTCAGGACCCGGTCGGCGGCCTGGGCCTCGCCCCGGCCGAGGAAGCCGTAGCCGAAGGCCTCCAGGAACCCCCCGACGGTGTGCGCGCTGCACACCTCCGCCCTGGCCGCCACGACCGTACGGGTCGCCCCGACGACGCACACCTTCCGGTACTCCTCGGAGGCACCGTCGGCGGCGGTGAAGTCCCACCACGACATCTGCTCCCACTGCCCCAGCCGCCGCTGCTCGCTGCTGGTCATGTAGACGAGCAGCCGGTTGGCGAAGTACAGCAGTTCCTCGTTCAACTCTCTCCCGGCGCCCAGCTTCATGCCCCGGGCCCGCAGGATCTGCAGGGGCGTCCTCGGACCGGCGGCCAGAGACACGTCCGAGACCGTCTCCCCGATCCTCCCCGACCGGGCGGACAGCATCTGCGGTGCCTCCCGCAGGTTGCCCTCCACGCCCGAGGGCGAGCCCGAGAGGGGGATCCGCCGCATCGTGTCCGGCAGGCTCCGGTAGAAGCCGGGGAAGAACCGGAACCCGTGCTCGCTGGGCAGGTCGAGCCGCCCGCCGGTACCCGTCCCGGGAACCGAGGCGCTACGGGCCTTCCCGCCCCACCCGGAGGGCTCCACCACGGTCACCTCGAAGCCGCGCTCCGCCAGCTCCATGGCCGCCGTCAGCCCGGCCACCCCGCCGCCCAACACCGTGACCGTCCGGCCCGAACGCCCCGACACCGCACGCCCCTCCCCCGGCCCACGGCCGCCCACCCGTCCTACCCGTCCCACCCGATCCGTACGGGAACGATAGAGCAGGCCGTGGCCGTCACCCCGGCGGGGCCCTCCCCGCGGCCCCCGGCACCCCGCGGCCGCGTTGCCGGCCCGAGCCGCCGGGCCGGAACGGCCCCCGGGAACCGGCCACTTCGGCCCGGCCGGCCTGGAGCGGCCGGGACCCGTCACTGGGCCCGGCAACCCAGCAGCGCAGCGAATCGGTATCGGAGCGGGTCGGCCAGCCATGACGGCAGCACCGGCACAGGTCTCCCCAGCGATGACAGAGCGTCGTAACTCCACGTGTCTGGTGCGGCGCAAGCGGCGAGAGCGATGCGCCTGGGTGCCAGTCGGGTCCTCAGCTCCCGGGCGAGGCCAGGGCCTGTACTGCGGCATAGCCCGGAACCGATGACGTCGGTGGGAGCACGCCGTTCGCGCGCAGGCTGGCGGCGGTGTTCACGGCCGCACCGAGGGCGAGTCGGAACAGCAGTGAGCCGAGACTGACCCGGCGCACGCCGAGTTCGGCCAGGCGGGTGAGTGATGGCCCGTCCGGTGTGGCGAGGACGTTGAGCGGCAACGCGGTCGCGTCCACCGCCGCGGCGATGGACGCCGGATCGGTCAGACCCGGCACGAAGACGCCGTCTGCGCCCGCGTCCTGGTAAGCCGCCAAGCGGGACGCCGTCTCCGCGTCGCGTCCCCCGCCCAGCCAATGGGTGTCGGTGCGGGCGTTGACGAAGAGCGAGGGCACGGCTGACTTGACCGTGGTGATCTTCGCCGCGTGCAGGCGCGGCGGGGTGAGAGCGCCGTCGGCGCGGCCGTCCTCCAGGTTGACACCGACCGCGCCCGCCTCGGCGAGTTCCACCGCGAGGTCGGCGACCTCGGCCGGGTCGTCGCTGAAGCCGCCCTCGATGTCGACGGAGAGCAGGAAGGGCCCGCCACCGATCCGGCGCGCGAGCCGCAGCGTCTCGGCACGGGTCAGGCCGGCCCCGTCCGGCAGCCCGGCCGCGGCGGCGACGCCCAGGCTGGTGGTGCCGACGGCGGGGAAGCCGGCCGCGGCCAGCGCGGCTGCGGAAGCGTGGTCCCAGGCGTTCGGCAGCAACAACGGTGCGCTGGGGCGGTGGTGCAGTTCGCGGAAGGCGATGGCGAGGGAAGCACCGACAGTGCTCATGACTGGTCCTCGGGGTCGGCGGCGGCGCCAAGAGAGCCGACGGCCCCGGCGTAGTAGTCCAGCGAGCCGGCGACGTGCGCGGCGAGTAGTCGGAAGGACCAGCCCGGGCCGGGCGAGCGGTCCAACTGCGCGTCGCTCAGCGTCCTGAGGCGGTCGTCCCAGATCCTGCCGAGCCGGACCAGGCGGCTGCGCGCCTCGTCGAGGTCCTCCGTGGTGAACGGCACGAGGTCTGCGGGCGTGGTGGTCACCGATGCGTGCCAGTGGTCCGGCTGCGGCTCCTGGCCGGCCAGGCGGGCCTCCAACTCGGCGAGGTGGTCCACCATATGGTCAGCGACCCGGCGGATCGCCTTGTGCGGAGTGTAGACGCGGCCGTCCAGTGTCAGCGGTCGCCCGTTCCAGGCGGTCCAGGTCGCGGCGAGGTCCAGCACCCGTGCGACCGCCTTCGTGATCTGCCCGGCCGGGTCGTCCCGCTCCAGCAGCCCAGCGGCGAGCGCCACCGCCTGAGCTTGGCCCGGACACCGGTGCGGCCCCGCGCCGAAGGCGAGAAGGACCGGATCGGCGTGTGCGCCGATGTCCGGATCGGACTGGTCGCCGTCGGCGGGGGCGACCGGCTTTACGGCGGTGACATCGATCAGCGCCACCTCCCCGGCCCGGAGGTCCAGCGCGCCTACGCGGACGTCGGCCAGCGCTCGTCGGCGCAGCGCGGTCACCGGCGGGTCCTGCCGCAGCACCTCGGCGAGGAGGGCGTCCGCGCCACCCGGCGGGAGCCCGTCCGGCGCGGCCCGGCGGGCGTGCTCGACCAGTCGGGCGGTCGCATCGCACGCCTGCACCAACAGCCCGATCCGCTGCGCGGCGGTCTCCAGGTCCTCCATGCCGTCCTCCTGGACGGTCCGGGCGAGCAGCGACGCGACGGCTTCGTCGGCAATCTTCCCCTGGGCAGGCGTCAGGTCGCTGCCGAAGTATCCGGCGGACGCAGTGATGACTGCGTCGGCCACTGCGTCCGTACTCGGCAGACCCAGTTCCTCGGCCAGGATGCGTACGACAGTGTGCCGGTCGTCCGCGCCGACCGCAGAGCCGGCAGCCGCCTGGCGCAGTTCGCGCGGGGCCAGGCGCGCAATCTCCTCCGCCACGTGCGAGCGCCGACGGGCGTGCGTCTGGGCGTCGGCGGTGAAGCGGGCGACAGTGGCGCGCAGCCAGGCCAGTGAGCCTGCGGGCGCGTCCGCCGCGTCGGCGACAGGTTCGGGGACCAGCAGCGGCTGGTCGAGCGCCGCACGGGCGTAGGCGTACGCGGTGACACGGGGGGAGAGGACGGATGGGTTGGAGATCGTCATGTGGCCAACGCTAGGTGCGGGAGACTTCGGCACGCGCCGAACCATGGCCGGGGCAGGAGAGGCCCAATTCCTTTGGACTGTCCACGGGTCTCGCACCCGGCCCCGGTCCTCTACCTCCGCCGCCGGGCCCGTCCGGCAGCGGGAGCGGTGGCGGACTTGCCTGCGGACGGAGGCCTGGCAGCCGCGCGTCCCCGCCTGTAGCGTCGCGCCATGACCGAGGAGAGCACCGCCAGGGCAGGCAGAGAGTTCTACACGTTCGACGGCCGGATCCTGGAGGTCTTCGGCAGCGCTCCGAAGCGCTTCCACATCCGGAACATGGACCTGCGGGTCACGGGCCCCGACCGGAAGGGGAGGCGGACCGTCGAGGTCGTCGCCGGTCCGCCCGAAGCCCCGGCGACGCAGCACACGTGGCATCACTCGGCCGAGGAATGGCAGCGGGCGCAGGGCCTGGAAGCGCTACTCGAAGAGGTACGGGCGGGTATCGCGGCGGTCCGGGAGCACGGAGCCTGAGGGTCTTCCTCAACCGTGGTTGAGGACGGCCGCCGCAGCCCTGTCAGGGGAACGGATGCCGCCGCCCGGGGGCGCCGAACGCGCCGTCACCGAGTAGGCCCTCGGGGCGCTGCGACGGCGTCCCCACCGCGCTTCCCCGGTCAGTGTCCGGCCGGGGCTGCCTACGCGATGGGCCAGCGGGGGCCGTCCGGGCCGCCCTGCCACGCCCACTGTTCCTCAGGGGTGACGGTGATCCCGTAGTCATAGCGGTCCGGTCGGCCGAGTTCCTCCCACCGGGTCCAGGCGGCGACCACCTCGTCCCCGATGCGGCGCGGTCCGCCTTGGAGGAGCAGCGGTGCCTCACCGTCGCCGCGCGCGGTCACCGTGGCCCACGACCGGGTGCCGTCGTGGATCCAGGCGTTGAGGCCGTCGTCGTCCCGGGCGGTGAGCACCACAGCGTCCGGGACGGCCACCCGCAGGGCGAACCGCAGGTCCCAGTCGTCGAGCAGTTGCGAGTCACGGTCCAGCGCCTGGCGGGTCTCGGGCTCGGTATTGCCACGCACCTGCGCGAAGGCGGCGCTGCCGGTGCTCGGCTGCGCCGGGCCGTCCCGGTCGCCCATGAACTGGGCCAGGCCCTGGACCCATCCTGTGGCGGACCGTCCGTCGTCGGCGACGGTCAGGGCGACGTGGCCCAGCCGCCCCCAGGGATAGACGATCCGTCCGCCCGGCCGTACCGCCGCCACCCAGGACCAGGGGACGATCTCCACGGCGTAGGTCGCGTGGAGACGGTCGACGGGGCCGCCGCCGGGCGGGCCGCTGCGGGTGCCGTTGCCCAGGGTGACCTCGGCGTCGAGTCCGGCGGCCGCGAGCCGGGCACGCGCGAACCCGGCCAGGTGCCCGTCCACCTCGGTGGTCACGACCAGGCCCGGCCCGGCCCGCCAGGCGGCCAGCGCCGCCGTCCAGCCCTGGCCGGTGCCGACGTCCCACACCCGGTGCCCCGGCTCCACCCTGAGGCTGTCCAGCATGTCCGCCACCACCGAGGGCGCGGACAGCGACGAGGACGGCCGGCCGCCGTCGAGCTGGGTGACCGCCGCGGAGTAGATCCCGGAGTACAACTCGGCCGCCCAGCCGCCCGGATCCGCCGAGCGGTCGAGCGGCACGTAGGCCCGGTTGTCCCACCGCCACAGCCGGTCCGGCGCGAACGCGTCGCGCGGCAGCGCGGTGAAGGCGCCACGCAGCCACGGCGAAGCGGCCGGCCACGCCCCGCACCGCTCCATCTCCGCGTCCAGGCGCGCCCGGCGCCCGGCCAAGTCCTCGTCAGCCACCGTTCTTACTTACGGTGCTTGCCGTCGGACGGCGGAGCCGGGGGGACCTCGCCGTCGGCGTTGTTGGGAGGCGGTGTGCCCTTCTGAGGATCCGGCGGCGGCTTCTCGTGCTCACCCATCGTCACTTCCCCTTCGGTCGTGTGCCGGACACGGTCGGCCGCCCATCCTCGCGCACCTCCACGCCACGCGGTAGACGGCGTGCAGGAGCGCCCAGGGGGCGCGCACGAGAGCGTCCACCGCGCCGAGCAGGTCTTGGGTTCCAGCGGTCGTTGCGACACCTTTGGGGCTTGCGTTGCGACGAGGTCTGGATCTCACCTCGGAAAAGCGGGGTCAGATCAGGGGCTCAGGCGCCGATTTCGTGAAGTGGCTCGTGAGGCCGTTACGGTCCGTCGCCGGTCCGAGCTCGCCTGAGACCTGTGCTGGGCGGCTCACGGCGAGAGAGAATGCTCGGCATGACGACTTGAAGAGCACCCGCCGGGCGGCAGCACTGGCGCAAGGTCATCACCGGGTGGGCCGCTTTCGACGACGAACGCCGGATCTGCGCAGCCTGCGGAGCGCCGGTCCGCGCGTACCAGTACCGCTTCCATCCGCCCGAGTCCTCCATGTTCGAGCGCTGTGTCGGATTCGCCTGGTGTTCTGGTTGCAGGATCTACTCCGGCAACGTGGTGCACGTTCCACGGAAGCAAGTGCTGGCCGACGCACTCGCTTCTCTTCCCCAGGAGCAACGGGAACGGCTTCTTCGTTCGGAAACGCGACTGATCGAGTTCCTGGACCGTCAGGCCTGGGTCGGTAAAGGGTAGTCGGTCGGGGGATCGCCGCCGTGTGGGGGCGTCGGCTGGCGGCGATCAGGAGAACCCGCCCGCAGGCGTCACGACCGGCCGCCGTACTGCCCCGCCGCTGCCGGGCCCTTGGGATCAGTCGGCCGGGCACCGGCCCGCCTGCGGGCGGGGCGGAGGGGCCGGGTAGTTCCAAGGGCGGTGGCGGCGGTCCCGGGTGCGGAAGCGGGTGATCGTCTCGCGCAGGAGGAGGGTCTCGCCGATGGGGTCCAGGCCGTTGAGGAGCTGTTGGCGGGAGCGTTCGTCGATGGTGAAACCGGTGGTGAAGGTGGGCTGGGGGCCGGTTGCGGTGGTGAGTCGGCAGGTGTCCAGGTCGATGCGCAGGCGCGCGCTCGCCGCGGGGGCGAAGGCCGCCTCGACGAGTTGCCGGTGCTTGGCGGGCGGCAGGGACAGTGGGAGCAGGCCGTTGCGCAGGCAGTTGGTCTCGAAGATCGAGCCGAAGGAGGGGGCGATGACGGCGCGGATGCCGAAGTCCCGCAGGGCCCAGACCGCGGTCTCGCGCGAGCTGCCGCAGCCGAAGTTCGGGCCGGTGACCAGGATGACGGCGTCGCGGTAGGGGGTCTGGTCGAGGACGAAGCCGGGGCGCGGTGCGCCGTCCTCGTCGAAGCGCAGGCCGGCGAACAGGGCTGCCTCGTAGCCGTACTTGGACAGCGTCGCGGGGCGGAACCGGGAGGGTGCGATGGCGTCGGTGTCGATGTCGGCGCGCAGCAGGGGTGCCGCGATGCCGGTCAGCGTGTGGAAGGGCTGCACGGTGGTCACCGCTCCCGGGGGTCGGCGAGGCGGCCGGCGAGCGCGGAGGCGGCGACGGTCGCGGGGCCGGCGAGGTGGGTGCGCACGCCGGGGCCCTGGCGGTTCTCGAAGTTGCGGTTGGTGGAGCTGATGACGCGGGCGCCGTCGGGGAAGCGGTCGCCGCCGGCGTGGAAGCACAGGCCGCAGCCGGATTCGCGCCACTGGAAGCCCGCGTCGGTGAACACCCGGTCCAGGCCTTCGGCTTCGGCGGCGCGGCGCACCGCGGTGGAGCCGGGCACGCAGATGGCGGTGACCCCTTCGGCGACCCGGTGGCCGCGCAGGACGGCGGCGGCGGCGCGCAGGTCGTCGAGCCGCGCGTTGGTGCACGAGCCGAGGTAGGCCGCGTCGATGGCGACGGAGGTGAGCGCGGTGCCGGGTCGCAGGTCCATGTAGTCCAGGGCGCGGCGGGCGGCCTGGGGGTCGGCCAGTTCGTCGGGGTGGGGGACGGTCTTGTCGATTCCGGTGGCGTGCTGCGGGCTGGTGCCCCAGGTGACCTGGGGGCCGAGGCCGTCGACCTGGAGGGTGGTGGTCCGGTCGTAGCGGGCCGCGGGGTCGCTGCGCAGGTCGAGCCAGGCGCGGGCGGCCTGGTCCCAGGCCGGTCCGGCGGGTGCGTGGGGGCGGCCCCTGAGGTAGGCGAGGAGCTTGTCGTCGGGTGCGACGATGCCGGTGCGGGCGCCTGCCTCCACGGCCATGTTGCACAGCGTCATGCGAGCCTCGATGGAGAGGGCGCTGATCGCGGGGCCGGCGAACTCGACGGCGTGGCCCGCCGCGCCGCCCGCGCCGATGCTCGCGATCAGGGCCAGGACGAGGTCCTTGGCGGTGACGTGTTCGCCCGGTGTCCCCTCGAATCGGGCGAGCATCGCTGCGGGGCGGCGGACCGCGAGGGTCTGGGTGGCCAGGGCGTGTTCGCACTCGGTGACGCCTACGCCCCAGGCGAGGGCGCCGATACCGCCGAGGGTGGGGGTGTGGCTGTCGGCGCAGATCATGGTGGTGCCGGGTAGGGCGATGCCCTGTTCGGGGAAGACGACGTGGGAGATGCCTTGGCGCGGGTCGCCGATGTCGAACAGGGTCACCCCCTGGTGGCGGGCTTCCGCGCGGAAGGCGTCGATGTACATCGCGCCGCCGGGCACGGGGGTGGCGTCGGTGCGGCCGGGGCGGGTGTCGACGACGTGGTCCATGGTGCCGAAGACCAGGGAGCGGTCGAACAGTTGCCGCCCCTCGTCGCGTACGGCGCGCAGGGCGAGCCCGCCGCTGCGGTCGTGCAGGAGGATCCGGTCGATGTGCAGCAGGCAGGTGTCGTCGTCGAGTTCGACGACGACGTGCTGGTCCCAGATCTTGGCGATGACGGACCGGCGGCGGTCAGTGGCGGTGTCGGTGTCGTCGGTGGCGGTGTGGGTGGCGGTGTGGGTGTGGGTTTCGGTGGTCATGGTGCGGTCCTCCTTCGGTGGCGGGAGGTGCGGGTGGGCGAGGCAGGGGTCATCGTCGGGCGGTGGTGGGCGCCGTGCCGGCCAGGGGGCGCAGGTAGCGCTCCTCCAGTTCCTCCACCTCGCGCATGCCCATCAGGTCGTGGGCCTCGCGGAAGGGGACGAGCAGGTCGCCGAGGTCGGCGGTGCCGTCGTCCTCGCGGATCCGCCGCAGTGCGGTGCGCATGCCGCCCATGGCGGCCAGCAGGAGCACGGCGGGCAGGCTGACCCGGGCGACGCCCAGCTCCTGCAGCTCGGTGAAGGTGAGGCGCTGTGGGGACTTGCCGCCCTCGATCACGTTGACGGCCACGGGCCCGCGGATGCCGCGGACCGCCGCGCGGATCTCCTCGCGGCTGGTGACGCCCTCGACGAAGACCATGGTGGCGCCGGCCGCCAGGTAGGCGTTGCCGCGCCGGATCACTCCCGCCATGCCCTCCGGGGCCAGTGCGTCGGTGCGGGCGTTGATGACGAAGTCGGGGTCGTGGCGGGCGTCGGCGGCTGCCCGGATCTTGGCGGTGGCCTCGTCGAGATCGACGAGCTGTTTGCCGTCCAGGTGCCCGCACCGCTTGGGCACCACCTGGTCCTCCAGGTTGACGCCCGCGGCACCGGCGCGCTCGAACGCCCGGACCGTGTAGTGGGTGTTGACCGCGTTGCCGAAGCCGGTGTCGCCGTCGCCCATGACCGGGACGGAGACGGCGTCCACGATGCGTGCGGTGCAGGCGGCCATGTCGTCCATGGAGACCATGGAGTAGTCCGGGCGCCCGAGGTGGACTCCGCAGATGCCCGCGCCCGTGCACTGGAGGGCGGTGAAGCCGGCCTGCTCGGCGAGTTTGGCGCTGACCGGGTCGAAGGCCCCTGGCATCACCAGCAGTTCGCGGGACAGGATGAGTTCCTTGAGTTTCGCGGCACGGCTCATGGTCGTTCGTCCTCCTTGATTCGTTCTCGTCGGCCGCAGCCGGGCCCGGGGCCGGGCCGGGCTATCGGCCAGGCCACCGGCCGGAATCGGTTCGCTCCGGGACGCGCTGAACGGACGTCAGGGGGCGAGGTGTCACTCGACCAGTCGTTCCAGCAGGGTGAGCGCCTCGATGATGGACCGGCGCTCGGCGGCGGTGTAGCGCTCCTGGAGCGCGCCGGCCAGCCACTCCTCCCGGGTGTGCCGGCTGCCCTTCAGCTGCTCCAGCCCTTGCGGGCTCAGCGAGATGACCTGGCGGCGGCCGTCCGAAGGATCCGGCCGGCGCTCGATCAGGCCGCGTTCGGCGAGCGCGGCGATCGTGTTGGTCATCGACTGTGAACGGACCCGCTCGGCGGCGGCCAGATCACCGACCGTCGCCGGTCCGTCCGCGAGCCGGCTGAAGACCGAGGTCTGCGACGGGGTGAGCCCGTGCGAGTCCTCGCTCTCCTTGAGGCGTCGGCGCAGACGGTTGAGGAGGACCCGCAGGTCGCGGGCCGCCCGGACGGCCGAATCGGTGGCGCTCGCGGCGTTCTGTTCCATGCCGTCCACGCTAAAGTTGGTAGTCTGGACTGTCAAGTATGAACTACGTAGTTCTAGCTACTGAATTGAGGCGGGCCGGCCCCCGGATTCGCGGCGGCCGAGGACGGCCCGTGCGTGGCAGGCGAGGGCGGCCGCGACCGCCGGGTCGGTGACCGTGACGGCGCGCCGCAGAGGACCGGAGCGAAAGTTAACCAAATGCTTGACTATTCGCCGTCGGCATCGAACAGTTAGGCACATGCCTAACCAATCTGGTTCGTTGGACCGGGTGTTCCAAGCGCTGGCGGACGCGACCCGCCGGGACATCGTCGAGCGGCTGATCCGCGGGCCCGCCTCGGTCAGTGAGCTGGCCCGGCCGCTGGACATGTCGCTGCCGGCGGTGATGCAGCACCTCCAGGTACTGGAGACGTGCGGACTGGTCCGGTCCGAGAAGACCGGCAGGGTACGCACCTGCCACATCGAGCCGACTGTGCTGCGAATGGCCGAGGACTGGATCACCGCGCAGCGCACCGCCTGGGAACACCGCCTCGATCGCCTCGGCGACTACCTGACCGAACACCGCGACAGCCCGGATCAAGGGAGCACACAATGACCGATCACCTGGTCACGCATGCCACGTTCACCCTCGAACGCCTCTACGCGGCCTCACCGGCGACGGTGTTCGCCGCGTGGGCCGCCCCCGAAGCAAAGGCCCGCTGGTTCGCCGGCCCCGACGCCGAGCACGAGCTCGACTTCCGCGTCGGTGGGCGGGAGGTCAACCGCGGCCGCTCCGGCGGCGGGCCGGTGCTGACCTTCGAGTCCTGGTACCGCGACATCGTCCAGGACGAGCGGATCGTCTACACCTCCACCCTGTCCGAGGGGCAGGACCTCGCGACGGTGTCGCTGACGACGGTGGAGTTCCTCCCCGAGGGCGGTGGCACCCGGCTGCTGCTCACCGAGCAGAGCACCTTCCTCGACGGCCGCGAAGAACCGAGCTGGCGGGAGCAGGGCACCGGCAAGTGGCTCGACGCGCTCGCCGCCGAACTGCTGCGAAGCATCCAGCAACCGTGACGACCACCAGCAACCTTTCGCAGGCTCACCGTTGGCAGGTGCTGGCGCTGCTGGGCACGGCGTTCTTCATGACGATCCTGGACGGCACCAGCCTGCTCGCCGCTCTGCCCGCGATCGAAGGCCACCTCCGACTGCACGGCCCTGCCGTCCAATGGACCGTGACGGCCTACGCGCTGGCCTTCAGCGGGCTGCTGCTGTTGTGCGGCCGCGCCGCGGATCTGCTGGGCCGTCGGCGCGTGTTCATCGCCGGGATGGCGCTGCGGGTCGTGGCCTCGCTGGCGTGCGGGCTCGCTCCGTCCATCCAGACCCTGGTGGCCGCCCGCGCGGTGCAGGGCGTCTCGGCCGCGATCATCGCTCCGGCCGCGTTGTCGATGGTCGTGAACACCTTCCCCGAAGGGATCGAGCGGAACAAGGCGCTCGGTGTCTGGGGCGGCCTCGGCGGGTTCGGCGCCACCGCCGGTCTGCTCCTGGGCGGCATCATCACCGATGTCCTCGGCTGGCAGTGGGTGTTCTGGGTCAACGTCCCGGTCGGGGCCCTCGTGCTGGTGCTCGCCCCCGCCACGCTGCGCGAAAGCCGGGACCGAACACGCCCCCGTTCCTTCGATGTCCCCGGTGCGCTGACCATCGCCCCGGCACTCGTTCTGCTCGTCTACGTGATCACCCGGGTGCCGACATCCGGGTGGGCGAATGGACAGAGCATCGGGCTACTGGCCGCCGTGGCCGTGCTGGTCTGGATGTTCGTCCTGATGGAGAAGCGATCGGCGGCCCCGCTCGTTCCCTTCCGGTCGCTGCGCTCGCGCATGCTGATCGGCGGCAACCTCCTCCTGCTCATCGCCGGCATGACCGTCGACGGCATGCTCGTCACCCTCACCTCCTTCGCGCAGCAGGTGCTCGGCTGGCCGGCGGCGCAGTTCGGGCTGGCGGCCGCGATGATGACCGTCACCGCGGCCGCAGGCGCACTACTCAGCCAACGGATCGTGCGCAGGCTCAGCCTGGGGCGGGTGGCTGCCGCCGGGGCCGTCCTGCTCGGTTGTGGCTGCCTGCTGCTCACCCGCATACCGGCCGGTGGCCCGATGAGGCTTCTGCCGGCGGCCCTGTTCCTGTTCGGGGCGGGAATGGGCGCCGTCACGGTATGCGCACAGATCGCCGCGCTGACCGGCGTCACCGAGAAGGACTCAGGCCTGGCCGCCGGCCTCGCCGACACCTCCTTCGCCGTCGGTACCGCCGTCGGCGCTGCCGTCTGCACCAGCGTCGCCGCCGCCCGCACGTCCGCGATCGGTGGTCCGACACCGCTCGCACTCACCACCGGACAGCATGCCGCGTTCGGGGCAGCCGGCGTCTTCGCCGCCCTCGCCTTGATCACCGCGTTGACGCTCCTCGGCAAGCGATCGTCGACGTGACGTGTCGTCCACAGGACTACCGCGTTCAAAACCGGTCCCAGTGACCCTGGTTGATCTTCCGTTCCGTCCCGGTGAGCCTGGTGGACGGTGCCCTTCTTGCCGTGGCATCGGTCCGCCTGCCTCGGCTGTCATTCGACCAGGCCGGCGGCCAGGGTGGCGCCGTCGGTTGGATCGATCAGCAGCAGGGCTCCGGTTCGGCGGGACTCGGCGTAGGGGTCGGGTGCGAGTGCTTCGGCGGTTCGCAGCAGCACGGTTCCGATGTCGTTGACGGCCAGCCTGCCTGACTCGCCGTGGACGGCGCCGCTGAGCGCGTCCCTGCGGGCACTGATCGGGCCGACCGTCGCTCGGACGGTTCGGGTGGTGTGCTTGACGAGGATCCGGTCGCCGGTGCGCAGCGGTCGGTCGTGCAGTTGGCAGACGGTTGCCCGGATGTTCCGGGTGGGGGTCGGGAGTGCTGCGGCGGTGGGTGCGATGAGGTCGCCTCGGGAGACGTGGAGTTGGTCCGCGAGGCTGATCGCGACGGACTGCGGCGCCGTGGCGGTGTCGACGGGGGTTCCCAGGAGGTCGATGGCCGAGATCGAGGTCCGGTGGCCCGCCGGCAGGACGGTGACGGCGTCACCGACCCGCAGGGTGCCGGAGAGGAGCTGGCCGGCGTAGGCGTGCCGGCGGTCGGCCGCCGTGCCCGTGCGGATGACGTATTGGACCGGGAGGCGGGCCGGTCCGTGGCCCGGTTCCGGACCTGTCTGGACGGTTTCCAGGCAGGACAGGAGTGTGGGGCCCCGGTACCAGTCCATCCTGGCCGACGGGGTCACCACGTTGTCCCCGGTGAGGGCCGACAGCGGGATGGCGGCCGTCCCGCAGACGCCGAGCGACGCGGCGTGGTCGGTGAACTCTGCGACGACGGCGGCGAATCGGGACTCGGACCAGTCCACGAGGTCCATCTTGTTGACGGCCAGGAGGATGCGCGGTACTCGGAGCAGCGCCGAGATCGCGGCGTGTCGGCGGGCCTGCTCGGCGAGTGCCTTCCGGGCGTCGACGAGGATGACCACCACTTCGGCGGTGGACGCTCCGGTCACCATGTTGCGGGTGTACTGCACGTGGCCGGGGGTATCCGCGAGGACGAACCGCCGGCGGGTGGTGAAGTAGCGGTAGGCGACGTCGATGGTGATGCCCTGTTCGCGTTCGGCCCGCAGTCCGTCGGTGAGCAGGGCGAGGTCGGGCTCGGGCAGGCCGCGGCGGAGCGAGGCGCGTTCGATGGCGGCGAGTTCGTCGGCCGGCACCGATCCGGTGTCGTGGAGCAGCCGTCCGATCAGGGTGGACTTGCCGTCGTCCACGGAGCCTGCGGTGGCCAGTCGCAGTGGATGGCTGGGGCTGTGCATGGTCAGAAGTAGCCTTCTCGTTTGCGGTCCTCCATGGCCGCTTCGGAGAGCCGGTCGTCCGCGCGGGTGGCGCCGCGCTCGGTCGAGCGGCAGGTCGCGAGTTCGGCGATGACTTGAGCGGGGGTTGTCGCGTCCGAGTCGAGGGCTCCGGTGCAGGACATGTCGCCGACCGTGCGGTAGCGCACCCGTCGGGTCTCCAGTTGCTCGCCCTCCTCCGGGCCGCCCCAGGCGCCGGGGGTGAGCCACATGCCCTGGCGGGCGAACACCTTCCGGTGGTGGGCGTAGTAGAGCGCGGGGAGGTCGATGTTCTCGCGTGCGATGTACTGCCAGACGTCGAGCTCGGTCCAGTCGGACAGCGGGAAGACCCGGACGTGTTCGCCGGGGCCGCACCGGGCGTTGTAGAGCTGCCAGAGTTCGGGGCGCTGGCGCCTGGGGTCCCAGCCGCCGGACCCGTCGCGGATGGAGAACACCCGTTCCTTGGCGCGGGCTCTGTCCTCGTCGCGGCGGGCGCCGCCGAGCACCGCGTCGAAGCCGTGCTGGTCGATCGCGGCCGTCAGGGGAACGGTCTGCAGCACGTTGCGGGTGCCGTCGGGCCGCTCGCGCAGCCGCCCGTCGTCGATGAACTCCTGGACGGAGACGACGTGCAGGCGCAGCCCGTGGGCGGCGACGAGCTGGTCCCGGTGGGCGAGGGCCTCCGGGAAGTTGTGGCCGGTGTCGACGTGGAGCAGTGGGAAGGGCAGCGGCGCCGGGCTGAAGGCCTTGCGGGCGAGGTGCAGCAGGACGCTGGAGTCCTTGCCGCCCGAGAAGAGCAGCACGGGCCGCTCGGATTCGCCCACCGCTTCTCGGATGATGTGTACGGCGTCCGACTCCAGCAGGTCGAGCTGGGAGGGTGCCGGCGTGGACGCGCCCGGGCCGTCGGCCGGAGTCCCGGTGGCCGTCACGGTGTGCACAGTCCCCGGTCGGTCAGGAGCGCGCGCAGGGCTACGACCGACTCGGCGGTGCTCTGCCGGTCCGTGTCCAGCCTCAGGTCCGGCCGGCTCGGTTCCTCGTAGGGCGCGTCCACACCGGTCAGGCCGGTGAGAAGGCCCTCGCGCTGCCGCGCGTAGAGGCCCTTGACGTCGCGCCGGGCGCAGACCTCGACGGGCGCCGCGACGTGGACTTCCAGGTACGCGGTCCCCGACTTCTCGTGTCGCCTGCGCACCGCGTCGCGGGCGTCCTCGTACGGGGCGATGACGGGCACCAGCGTGAGGACGCCGTTGCGGGCGAGCAGCTCGGCCACCAGGCCCACCCGCTGGACGTTGGTGTCCCGGTCGACCCGTGAGAATCCGAGGTCGGCGGAGATCAGGCCGCGCATCTCGTCCCCGTCCAGCACCTCGGTCCGGCGGGCCTCGGCACGCAGCTGGGTGGCGAGGGCCTGCGCGATGGTCGACTTGCCGGCGCTGGGCAGGCCGGTCAGCCAGACGGTGGCTCCCGGGAAGCCGGCGCAGGAGGCTGCGGGGCGGGACGGATCGTTCACACCCGCTAGAACGAGGCCGACGCCCCGACGACACGATTGCGGGCGGCGCCGTGCCCCGCACCTCGGAGGATGCCGCGTCGTTGGGTACCTGTGTGAGCGATTCCTCAACTCCGCCGGTCCCCTCCGGGCGCGGCTACGGCCTCCCGCGCCCGCCGAAGATCTTCGGCGTCGGTCTGACGCGCACGGGCACGCGCTCCCTGACCGCGGCCCTGGGCGTCCTGGGGTTCGACGTCGTCCACTACCCGGTCGACCGGGCCACCTACCGGACGCTACTGGCCGGCAGTGCGCGGTTCCCGCTGCTCGAATCGCACGACGGCATCACCGACATCACCGTCGTGCCGTACTACCAGGATCTCGACCTCGCCTGGCCGGGCAGCAAGTTCGTGCTGACCGTCCGTGAGGAGGAGGGCTGGCTGCGGTCCTGCCGGGCGCACTGGGGCCGGCCCCTGCCGGAGGAGGCCGTCCGGAGCGAGGTCCACCTCGAACTGCAGCGCTTCCTGAGGTCCGCGGTGTACGGCTGCCACGCGTTCCACGCGGAGCGCTTCCGCGGGGTGCACCGGCGGCATGTCGCCGGAGTGACCGGGTACTTCGCGGGTCGGGAGGACGATCTGCTCGTCCTGGACGTCGTCGGGGGCGAGGGGTACGAACGGCTCGCCCCCTTCCTCGGCGTGCCGGTCCCGGAGGGGCCGTTTCCGCACGTCAACTAGCCGGGGCGGGGGGCTCGGTGCCGCCGCGTCGCGGTCAGTGCCTCGGTGCGGACGGTCTGTTCGAAGCGGCCGTTCGGGCCGAGGTCGGCCAGCGCCGTCCGTAGGTCCCGTTCGAAGGCGTCCTTGCGGGCGCCGAGCCGGGCGGGGGTGAAGGAGGAGTGCGAGAACTGGAGGCCGATGACCTCGTCGAGGGTGCGGTCGATGCGGTACGTCCAGTACTCGGCCGTGACGCGGGGGAAGGGGGAGCGTCGGAGGATCTCACGGTTGGGCTCTTGCGGTTCCGGGCGGGAGCCGTCGTCTCCGCCGCCGGGGTGCGTGCGGTAGCGCTCCCGTACCCCGTCCACGGCACGGGACCACTCCGTTTCGGATGGGGTCGTGGCGACGAGGACCACTCCGCCCTGGGGGTTGACGAGGCCGTCGAGGTCGGTGAGCACCTGCTCGCGGGACATCCAGTGGAACGATCTGCCCATGACGCAGAGGTCCAGCGCAGGAATGCCCAGCGCGCGCAGGTCCGAGGAGTCTCCTCGCTTCCACTGGATGTTGTCGACGTTCTGCCGTTCGGCGATCGTCGCGCCTGCTTCGAGCATGCCCGGTTCCGGGTCCACGGCGATGACGCGGGCGACCAGCCGGGACAGCGGGAGGGCCAGGGTGCCGGGTCCGCATCCGAGGTCGAGGGCCGTCTGGGTCCCGTTCAGCTCGAACTTCTCGGTGAGGTGGTCGTAGAGTCCCCGCGGGTAGCGGGGCTGGTAGCGGGCGTAGTGCGGCGCTCCCGAGGTGAAGATCTCATGCGGGGCGGGCGACACGCGGACCTCCGACGACCGGTTGCGGTGTGCCGGGCCTGACCAGCCAGGACGCGCGGCCCTGGAGGTCCAGGCGCACGGTGAGGCCGTCGACGCTCACCGAGAGCCCCGGGGGGAGCACCTCGTGGGCGGGATCCGCGCCGTTCGCGGTGAGCAGGACGACGGACACGTGGATCGATTCCCGCAGCGGTGCCGCCGTCGGGCCCATAGAGACGCCGGGGACGGCGGTAGTGGCGGTGACGGCCGAGCAGTACGGTACGGCCGAACGCGGTCCGAAGGCGTTCGAGCCGTACCCGTGTCGGACGTGCGCTCCGGTCCATCCGTGCAGTCCGGCGATGGCGCTGACGAGCCCGTCGCCGCGTCGCACGGTGGCGCGGGTGCCACTGGTGTCGGCGCGGAGCGCGTCCTGATCGGCGAGCGCGTAGCCGCCTTCCCGGACCGTGTAGCCGGCGGGGGCGGCCACCCGGTGGATCCGCACCTCCCGGGCGCCGATCACGATGGACACGCTGTCGATGCGGCAGGCGTCCGGAAGCTCGTCGTCGTCCATCCGGGGCCGGTGCCAGGACGCGGCGTAGCCGTCGGTGACGGCGACGCGGTGGATGCGCTCGCGCCGGGAGACCTGCCCGCTCGGCGAGACGAGGGCGATGTGGTTGTCGAGGCGCTGCTCCCCCGCGGCTGCGCCGACCTCGGGGCCGGTTCGCGTGGAGTAGGCGAGCTTCGCGTAGTGCGGATCGTCGCGGCGCGTACCGGGCGGTGGGGTCAGGTAGTGGCTCCCGTGGTTGAGCAGCCGGACCAGGCCGTCCTCGCGGGTGGCCTGGACGAGGAAGCCGGGCACCGGGAGCGCCGTCGCGTGGCCGGCCCGCTCGACCGGCAGGTCGTCCTCGGGGGCCGTCCAGACGGGGTGGTCCGCAGGGAGCAGCAGGCCCAGGAATCCCTTGCTCGCGGCGTACGGCGAGCCGGGGCCGCTGTAGGCCTGGGCCGAGGGCCGGAACGCCCCGTACCAGCCCAGCGGCAGCAGCCCCCGCTCGTCGGGCGCCCCGTTGCGCACGAAGTGGCGCAGCGTCGTGCTCGCGAGTCGGCGGGTGAGCCCGGGTGGCAGCGGCGTCGCGTCCTCCAGGGCTCCGAGCCACACCGGGGCGAGGCAGGCGAACCGGTAGGAGAGCGAGCGCCCGTGGTGCACGGGCGCCCCGTCGGCGCCGAAGAGGTGGACGTACTGGGTGAGGAACGCGTGCAGGCGTTGCCGGTAGACGGTGGCGCGTGCGACGCCCCGGGAGCCGGCCATCCGGCTCCAGAGCAGTGTGTAGTGGTGGAAGCCCCAGGCGTTGTAGTAGTCGAAGCGTTCTCCGGCCTCGTACGTCCGGTCCCCCTGGCGGACCGCGCCGTCGCGGTCGTCGCGGTAGTCGCTGCGCCGGGTCGGGCCGTCCTGGTACCAGCCGTCGCCCCGGTACCACTCGTCGACGCGGTCCAGCCCCGCCTCGATCCCGGTGCGGTCGTCGAGGGCGCCCAGGGACGCGAGGAACTCCTCCACGACGACCTGGAAGAGCACGTGGTTGTTGTCGCGGGTGCGGCAACCGACCACCGGGGAGAGCCAGTCGACGAGTCGGCCCTGCGTCGCCGGGGCCAGCCGGTCCCAGAGCCAGGGCCGGGACAGGTGCAGCCCGACGGCGATGGACGCCGCCTCCACGATCTGCTGGGAGCAGTCGGTGATCTGCGGCCAGGCCTCGGGGCCGCCCCGGCGGGTGCCCGCGGCCAGCCCCAGCGCCCAGCGCTCGGTGCGGTTGGCCGGGTCCGCGCCCTCGGCGCCGGCGAGTCGGACGGCGAGGAGGAGGAAGGCGCGGGCGAAGCCCTCGAGCCCGTCGACGTCCGGGCCGGACCAGCTCGGCGCGCCGGGTGGCCGCACCGCGGCCCCCTGCTCGCGGGTGAAGGGCAGCAGGGCGTCCAGCAGGCGGTCGGCGACGGCCTCCCAATGGGCTCGCGTCCAGCCGGTGTGCGGCGACAGCCGGCGGTCCTCGGGAGGCACCGGGAATCCGGTCGTTTCAGGCGGGTGCAAGGGCGCTCCTCCGGCTGGCGACGGGTCGGGGGATCGGAGCAGGGAACATGCTGGGTTGCGGTGCGTATCACCACGTGCACCATAAGTCACAGGTAGGTGGTTCGTCCGAAGACTGATCGCCGTCGCTCCGAACCGAGGAGGCGGGACATGGCGCCCGACCCCGACCCCGCGAGGACCCTGTCCCCACCTCATCGGAGCCTCGCCGACACGGCCTGCGTGATCACCGGAAGCGCATCGGGCATCGGTCGCGCCGTGGCCCACGCCTTCGTCGCCGCGGGAGCCCACGCCGTCCTGGTCGACCGCGATCCCGACGGGCTGCGCCGCGTCGCCGCCGAACTCGGCCCGGCGGCCTCCGTGGTGGTGGGCGACATCTCACGGCACCCGGACTGCCTGGAGGCCGCGCGGACGGCCGGAGCAACAGGCCTGCCGGTCCGCTCCCTCGTCAACTGCGCGGCGAGCTTCCTGGCCCTCGGCGAGAGCGCCGGGCCGACCGACTGGGACCGGAGCCTGGGAGTGAACGTCAAGGGCAGCGCCATGATGACGTCGGCCCTGGCACCCCTGCTGCGCGCGGCGCGAGGAGCCTCGGTGGTCAACGTCGCCTCGGTCTCGGGACACATCGCCCAGCCCCACCAATGGACCTACAGCGCGGGCAAGGGAGCGCTGCTCGCGCTGACCCGCTGCCAGGCGCTCGACCTCGCCGACGACGGCATCCGGGTCAACAGCGTTTCACCGGGCCTGATCTGGACTCCGGAGACCGACCGGATGACCGGCGGCGACCGGGCCCGCTGGGGCCCCGTGCTCGGCGACCACCACATCCTGCGGCGCGTGGGGCAGCCGGAGGAGGTCGCGGCCGTCGTGCTGTTCCTCTGCGGACCCGGCGCGTCGTTCGTCACCGGCGCCGATCTACCGGTCGACGGCGGCTACCTGGCCATGGGCCACAGCAGGTCGGAGCCCGAAGTGCTGCCGGGGCGCAGGGGCAGCCGGACACACCCCCGGCAAGCGGACGGGACCCGCGCATGATGCACGCCGTACTGGCGACCGCCAATCCCCGCAAGGCCGCCGAGATCGTCGAACTGCTAGACGGGGTCCTGGAGTTGCTGCCCAGACCCATGTGGCTCCCCGACGTCGTCGAGGACGGGACGACGGTCGAGGAGAACGCTTACCTCAAGGCCTCCGCAGTGGCCCTCGCGACCCGCCTGCCCGCGGTGGCCGACGACACCGTGATGGAGGTGGACGCCCTCGGACGCGCTCCCGGCCTGTTCTCGGCCCGCTACGCCGGCGAGGGCGCGGACGACACCGCGAACGTGGCCAAGGTGCTCGCCGAGATGGCGGGCGTCACCGCCCCGGGCCGGGGGGCCCGGGTGCGCACCGTGGCGCTGCTCTGCTACCCGGACGGACGGCGGGTGGTCAGCGAAGGGGTCGCCCGGGGCTGGATCACCGAAAGCCCGCTCGGCGACCGCGGATTCGGCTACGACACCGTGTTCGTGCCCGACGAGGGCGACGGACGCACGCTCGGCCAGATGACCGCCGACGAGAAGGCCCGACTGTACTGCCGGGGGCGGGCGTTCCGCGCCCTCGCCACCTCCCTGAGGAGCGCGGCATGCCAGTCGCGCTAGAACTCGGCGGACACGCGACGGTCCTGATCCGGGCGGACGCCTTCACCCTGCTCTGCGACCCCCACCTGCACGACAGCTACCGCGGCGGCCTCCTCGGCTTCGCCCCGGCCCGACGCGTCCTGCCGCGCGCGCTGCCCCGGCCCGACGCGGTGTGGATCTCCCACTCCCACCGCGACCACTTCGACCCCGCCTCCCTGGCCCGGCTCGACCGGACGCTGCCGGTCCTGCACCCCGACGACCCGAGGATCGCGCACGCCCTTCGCCGACTCGGCTTCCGCGACACCGTCGTGGTGCGCGACTGGACGGCGTTCAGCCCGCGCCACGGCGTCGAACTGACCTGGACGCCCTCGACCATGGCCGTCCCCGAACACGGACTCTCGGTCCGCACCCGGGACGCCTTCGTCTGGCACATGGTCGACAGCCTGGTCACGCCCGCGTGGGTGCGGCGGCTGCTCACCGACGGACCACCCCCGGACGTCCTGCTGGCTCCCTGCCAACCGATCGAGGAGACCCGCAGCGTGGAGGGCGTCCCGCCCGGAGCGGGCCCGGACTGGTCCGACCCGCTGACGGCGCTGATGGCACAGGTCCGTCCCGCACACGTGGTCCCGCTGCCGGAAGGCCAGTACGGACTGGGCGACGCGGCCTGGCTCAACGGACACAAGTTCCCCGTACCGCCCCGCCTCGTCGACCAGGCACTGCGCGTGGACGACCCGGACCGCCGGGTGCTGCGCCCCGGCCCGGGAGACCGGCTCACCGTGGCGGGAGGGACCGTGCGGTGGGAGGAGTCCGCCGTGGACTGGGTGCGGGCCACCGACGAGCCGCGCGACCGCAGCTACCGCCCGGGAAGCTGGATCGGCCGGCTGGCCGCGGGCCCCGCCCCCGCGGCCGAGGACGGCCAGGGCGCGCCGGGCGCCCACGACCGAGCTGCCGCGGCACTGGACCGGCTGCTCCCCGCGTCCGCGGGAGCGGAGGAGAGGTCCGGCCGGGTCGAGGTGCCCGGCCTCCCCGACCTCGCCGCGGCCGCCCGGGGCCGGCTGCGCGCCACCGCGTACCGCTTCGTCGCGGTGGGCGCCGACGCGGAACCCCTGGCGGAGCGGACCGTACGGCTGGGCGCCGACGGCACGCTGTGCGCCCACCCGCCGGAGAGCGTGCCGGACGTCGAGACGGCCCTCTCCGCCAGCGACCTGGACGACCTGCTCGACGGGCGCCTGGGCTACTCCGCGGCGCAGTACGGAGGGCGGCTGCGCGAGGTACGGCCGGGGCCAGCGGCCGATCCGGACCCCGGCCCGGCCGTCGTCACCAGCCGTCACGACCCGATCCCCGCCACCGGGCCGGTGATGCTGTCGGGCATCGGGCTGTTCGCCCTCCTGCTGCGCGCCCGGCTCGGTTCGGCGCTGGTGGAACTGGACCGCGAGCTCGACGCCTGGCTCCAGGGCCGTCCGGTGCGTCCGCCCTCCGCGCCGCGGGCCCGTACCGCTCCCCCGCTCCTCCGGTCGCAGCCGCGCTCCGGACCGCAGCCGGCTCCCTTCTGGCCGCGCATCGCCCACTGCCTGGCCCGGGGCGAGGACCCGTCCCTCGTGTCCGGGACGTTCACCGACGCGGGCCGCACGCACTACCTCGGTGTGCTCGGGCGCGGCGAATGGCCCGTGCCCGCGTCCGGGCCGGACGACGGCGTGGGGCTGCTCGTGCTGACGAGCCTGCTGGACGCCCAACCCCACCTCGGCGGCGGGGTGCGGTTCCCGGACTCCTCCTACCGGCAGCTGCTGGCGAACATCGAGCGTTCCCCCGTCCGCCGGTGGCGGGTACCGGCGGTGCTTCCCCCGGGGGTGCGGGTGCCCCGATGGCGTGCGGCCTCGCTGTTCCCCGTACCGGCCGACCGGCTCCGTGCCGACCTGGCCCGCCGGGGCTGGGACGGCGAGCTGCTCGACCCGGTCGCTCCCGACCCGGCCGTGACCAGGGGAGCCGAGCGCTGCTGGTGGCTCGGCGTGCCCCCGCTGGAGGAGGCGTCCGACGGCCCACGGGCCCTGGTCCTCCAGGAGTCGCCCGGGTGCCAGCTCCACGGCCTGGTCGAGGCGGACGGCGGGCCGGAGCAGCGGAACACCGACGACACGACGGTGGGTCAGCCCGAGTTCCGGGTGCGGGCGGCGTTTCCCAGCCCGCTGACGCCGCACGACGCCCTCCTGCGGGCGCTGCTCGGCGGTGACGTGCGCTTCTCCTGGCTGCTGCCGCCCCGGGAAACCGCGCGGAAGGCGGGACGGGCCGTGGATCCGGTCGCCTTCGCGGAGCGGGTGGCGCTGCTCGCCCTGGCGGAACTGGCCCGCCGGGCGTACGTGAAGGCCAGGCTGCCGCCGGCCTGCGCCGCCTGACCCCGCCCGATCCCCGGCTTCCCCGCCTTACCCGCCTTACCCGGCTTCCCCGATCGACCGCGAGGACCGCGATGCTCACCGAACCACCGCCCCGGCACCGCCCGGAGCACCTCCGCGCCGCATGCGTCATCCTCGACGAGCAGGACCGGGTGCTGCTCACCGAACCGCGGTCGACCGACGAGCGGGCCGGCCTGCCCTGGGCCGTCGTGCCACCGGGAACCACGGCTCGGAAGGTCGCGGCGGACGTGGCCCGCCACGCCTGCCGACAACGCGTGACCGCGGCCCGGCTGCACTACCTCACCGAACTCCACCTCCCGCCCGGCCCCCGCGGGGAAGCGCCCTACGACGTGCGGGTGTTCGCCCACCGGTGCGCGGGCACCGCCCGGCGCACCACACCCGGACCGGGGCTCCGCTGGAGCCAACCGGAGACCGTCACCGGGGAGGGTGTCGAACTCGATCCGCATTCCGCGTACTGCCTCGGCGAGCTGCGGCGAGCCCACCTGCCCGCCGCCACGGACGGGGAGGGCCGGACCACCGCCGAGATCGAGGACGAGGCACGACGGCTGATCGATCCGGTCCCCGCGCTGTGGCGCAAGGACGGAGCGGCCCGCGTGGTGGTCATCGGCCCGCCCGCCGTCGGCAAGAGCACCCTGCTGAAGCGGCACACCGCCCGCGCCCCGGAGACCGAGCACGTACGGGACGTCGTCCCGGTGAGCCGGGGCCGGGACCGCGGGCCGGACAACTACCTGACCCGCTACCTGCGCGGCGACGACGCCTCGGGGTTCTTCTGCCAGATGGAGACCCTGCTCCTGCGGGTGCTGCAGAACCTCCGCACCGGCGAGACGGGCGTCATGGACCAGGACGTGCACAGCTCGCTGGCCTACGCCAAGGCGCTCCGGCTGAGCGGCGCCCTGAGCGCCCAGCAGTACGAGACGTACTACCGCTACCACCACCTGATCACCTCCGCGCTGCCACCACCCGACGCGGTGGTGCACCTGACCGCCCGTACCGACGTGCTGATGCGCCGGCTCCGCCGCCGCAACCGCGTCCTGGAGCGCTCGTTCACCAGCTCCTACGTGTCCCTGGTGGCCCAGTGCTTCGAGGACGTGGCCGAGGAGCTCGCCCCGCGGATCCCCGTCCACCACCTCGACACCTCCGACATGAACCCCGACCAGGTGCTGGCGCGCTTCGAGGAACTGCTCCCGGTGCGCACCGGCTCCGCCAAGCGAAGGAGCGACCGACATGACCAAGCCCAAGGTTGACTGGCGCAATCCGGGACCCGCCCCGACCGGCGGCCCGCTCATCGACACGTTCGGCCGGATCGGCGGAGACCTGCGCATCTCCGTGATCGACAAGTGCAACCTGCGCTGCACCTACTGCATGCCGGCCGAAGGGCTGCCCTGGCTGGAGAAGGAGGAGCTCCTGACCGTCGACGAGATCGACCGGCTCGCCCGGCTCTTCCACTCCCTCGGGGTGCGCGACTTCAAGATCACCGGCGGGGAGCCGACCGTCCGCCGGGAACTGCCCGAGATCGTGGCCCGCGTGTGCGCGCTGGAGGGGGTGGACGTCTCCATCACCACCAACGGACTGCTGCTGGACCGCCTGGCCCGGCCCCTGCGGGAAGCGGGGCTCCGCCGCATCACGGTGTCCTGCGACTCCCTGATGAGGCACCGCTACGCCGAGATGACCCGTCGGGACGCCTTCGACAAGGTGACCGCGGGTCTGGAGGCGGCCCGCGAGGCGGGATTCGACCCGATCAAGATCAACTGTGTGGTGATCCGCGGCACCAACGACGACGAGGCCGTCGACTTCGCCCGTCTGGCACGCGAAGGCGGCTACGACGTGCGCTTCATCGAGTACATGCCGCTGGACGCCGAGCGGACCTGGGAGCGGGAGAAGGTGGTCCCGGCCGCGGAGACGCTGACGGCGGTCTCCGCCGCCTACGACCTGGTCCCCGTCACCCAGGACGCGCCGCAGCCGGCCACCTCCTTCCGCTTCGCCGACGGAGCGCCCGGGGTCCTGGGCTTCATCCCCTCGGTGACGAAGCCCTTCTGCGACAGCTGCAACCGCATGCGGACCACCGCGGAGGGAGCCTTCCGCGTCTGCCTGTTCGCCCTGGAGGAGACCGACCTGCGCACCGCGCTCCGCACGGGCGCCGACGACACCGAACTGGAACGGCTGGTCCGCGAGGCGATGTGGCGCAAGTGGCCCGGACACAAGATCAACCACCCCGACTTCGTCCGGCCCGACCGCAGCATGTCCATGATCGGCGGCTGACCGCCGTGAACGGCCGCGTGGTCTCCTTCACCTGGGGCCGAGGGCTGGGCCACGTCTCCCGCCAGATCGCCGTGCACAGCGAACTGCGCGGCCTGGGCTGGGACTCCCTGCTGCTGACCGAACGGGCCCAACGGCTGATCGACGACTACGGATTCACCCAGACCGTCCTGCCCACCGACGCCGACAGCCTGGTCGGCGAGGCACTGCACGGAACCGGCCCCGCGGTGGACCACGGTCTCGCCCGGGCCATGGTCACCCGGGTGCTGCGACCCGACGACGTGGTCCTGCACGACGTGACGGTGCAGCGGGAACTGTACGACCAAGCCGCCCGACTGGGCTGCCCCCAGTTCCTGGTGCACCGCTTCCAGCGCAACCGCCCCGACCCACCGGACTGGGTCTCCCGCCACACGCCCGCCATCGGCACCATCTACCTGCTGGGCGAGCCGGGACGGGAGGAGACCGTCCACGGGGTGCGCGTGCTGGGCGTGCCCCACGTCGTCCGGCCGCTGCTCGACGACCGCTCGCCCTGGCCCGAGGACACCCGGGCCCTGCGGATCGCGGTGGTGGCCGGTGGCGGTGGGCACGACGACGCGCCCGGATTCCTCACGGCCGCGCTGCACGGCATCCGCGAGTTCGCGCGCAGCCGACATGCCCCCGCCGACGTCGACGTCCTGGTACTCACCGGCCCGCACTTCGACGGAGCCGTCCTCGTGCCGCCCGGCATGCCCGGACCGGTGCGGGTCCGCCCGTACCTGGGACCCGCCTACGACGTGTACTGGCATGCCGACGCCGCGATCACCCACGCCGGGTACAACACCGTGCAGGAACTGGTCCGCTCCCGCGTACCGGCCGTGGCCGTGCCCGGTGTCCGCGACTTCGACGACCAGCGCGTCCACCTGAAGGCCGCGGCCTGCCCGACCATGGTCGTGGCCGCTGCCGAGGAGCACGCCATCGCCGGCGCTCTGGCCGAGGCCCTGAAGGACCCGGCCGGGACGCGGAGCCGGCCGGTCACACCACCGGCCCGGGCAGCGAACGGCGCTGCCCGGATCGCCCTCGACCTCGTCGCCTCCACCCCCTGAGGTGGCCGAGTCCCTGAGGCGGCCGGGCCGGAGACCGTCTTCAGTGGCTCGTCATCGCCGTCGAGTCGGTGGCACGGCGATCAGTCGGATTCAGTCGGATCAGGAGTCCCAGTTGCACTTGTGCTTCCACACCTCGGTGGCGCTGGTGATACGCGACCAGGGAATGTCCGGACGCCAGGACTCGAGGTCCCAGGTGTCGCCGCCCAGGCGCCCCTTGATCGGAATGTCGAAGGACCACAGCGCGTGGCACCACATCTGCTTGCCGATCGAGTTCGCCTTGTCCTGGGCCTCCAGCCCCTTGGGATAGGGGGCGAGGCTCCACACCTCGTCCCACAGCTTCTTGAAGTTGGCCGCGGCGACGTTGGGGTCGTCGCTGTTGGCCCTGGGCTCCTTGTAGCCGGCGGCCGTCGGCCTGATCTCGACCAGCTTCTTGTCGCTGTTCTCGAACTTGTACACCTTCGTGTACTCGACCCAGGGGGTGGAGCGGACCATGTTCGTGTACGAGGTGCATTCGCTGGCGCACACCTTGCCGTCGCCCGGGTTCCACGACAGCGTGTAGCCCTTGCTGAACTGCTGGCGGATCTCGACCGAGTTCAGGACCTGGGTCTCGTCGCCAGCCGGATAGCCGAACGAGCCGTCCTCCCAGCCGTACTCGCTCCACAGCTGGCCGATCCGGCCGACCACGGCATGCACGCCGTTGGACACGGTGGGATGCCAGTAGTAGGTGCCGCCCTCGAACTGCTGCCGCTTCCCCCGGTTGTCGGGGTTGGTGAGCTCGTCGGTGAGGGGGTAGCCGAGCTTCCCCCTCTCCCAGCCGGAGGCGGCCCACTTGTCACGGATCAGGCCCCACACGGGGTGCGCACCGGTCGTCGGCGTCCAGTAGATCGACCCGCCGTGGAAGACCGTGAACCGTCCACGCCCGTCAGGGGTGATGCCCTCCCCGCTGGTGGGGCAGCCCAGCGGCGAGTCCTGCCCGCCCATGCTCCGGTACTTCTCGAGGATCGCCCCCTTGACCAGTTGCCCACAGATCCACTCGTCGTCGGCGGCGGCGGCCGGCCGCGCCTGGAGGCCGAGGCCACCGACCAGCGCGACCGCCGCCAGCGCCGCCCTTGACCAGGTACGCGTGGCATGCCGCGAACGGGAGTTGTCGACGTGGCCAGAGAGCTGTCGGCGCATTGGATCTCCTATAGGCAGCCTGGTCCGACTGATGCACTGTCAACGAACCTTAGTTTCCGATGGACGGATCCATCTCAGGGATCACCTCGATTGACTCGATATCGACGGTCGAAAGCGGGCCTCGCCGGTACTTGCCGGTCAGAAGGCTGAACGGGCTCTGCGCGCCGCCGATCGTGTCGAAGGTCTGCCGTCGGGCGGTCAGGACGGGACCGGGCCGCGCTCCTCGTGCCACTGCCGGACGGACCGCACGATGTCCTGGCCGATCCGTTCCAGCAGCGCGGACGCGTCGTCCATCCGGGCGCCCGCGGGGGTGGCGGGTCCGAGCAACCCGGCGCCGTGGCGGGTGATCCCGGCGAGCACCGCGTTGCGTTCGGCACTGGCCAGCAGCGCGCGGTACCAGATGTCGCCGTCGACGACGTACCGCTCGCGGCGCCGCCGGTCGTCGCGCTCCCGGCGGACCAGCGCCTGCCCCTCCAGGTAGCCGATCGCCTTGGAGACGGCGGCCGGACTGACCCCCAGCCGCTGCACCAGGTCGCCGGAGGTCAGGCTGCCCTCGTCGGTGACGTAGAGGCAGCCGAGCACCCGGGCCACCATCCGGGGCATGCCGAGGTGAACCAGCAACTCGGCCAGCCGGTCGGCGAACTCGCCGACGGCGGCCGGGTCCCGGTCGACGCCGCCGGAGGCCGGGATGCTCGGGCGCGGGGCGGGTGCGGAGCGGCTGCGGCGGGAACGCTGGACGGTCGCACGCTGGGCGCGCTCGGCCTGGTAGCCGGACGGGCCACCGTTGCGGGCGATCTCGCGGGTGACGGTCGAGGTCGGCCGGCCGAGGCCGCGGGCGATCGCGCCGTAACCGAGCCCCTCGGCCAGGCCGGTGGCGATCCGGCGGCGGTCCTGCTGGGTCAGTCGACCTCCGGGCATCCGTCCTCGCCCCTCGTCCTCTCGGGTTCCTTGCGCGGGCTCCTTGCGCGGCTCCTCGCGATGGTCAGGAAAGTATCCACCCGATGCCCGCATTGTTGCAATGGGAGCGCCCAGGTGTTGCATTCACCGGCAGTCACATTGCAAGGAAATCCGCCAACTGAGCTGCGATGATGCGTAACCGGCCATGGAGTTGATGTTGACGGTGTCGTGAATTCGCGGGAGCGTTCTCTCCGTCAACGGGAAACACCGCCGAAGGGGAACACGCCATGAGGACCACCGCCCGCGCCGCCGTCACCGCCCTGCTCACCGGGGCCGTGCTCGCCGCCACCGTCACCACCGCCGCACCGGTGTTCGCCGACCAGGCCACCGGGCAGGCGGGGCAGGCCGGGCAGCGGGACCGCCACCCGGGCGTGCAGTCCGTGCTCGACCGGGGCGTGACGACCGGTGGTCTCCCCGGCGCGGTCGCCGAGGTGCGGGACGGGCGCCACCGCTGGTTCGGCGACGCGGGCGTCGCCGACATCACCACCGGGCGGCCCCGCCAGGAGCAGGACCGGTTCCGGATCGGCAGCACCACCAAGACCTTCGTCTCCACCGTCGTGCTCCAGCTCGCCGCCGAGGGCCGGCTGAGCCTGGACGACAGCGTGGAGCACTGGCTGCCCGGTGTCCTCGACGCCCCCGGCTACCAGCCCGACCGGATCACCGTCCGGCAGTTGCTCAACCACACCAGCGGGGTCCCCAACTTCGCCATGGACGACGAGATCGGGAAGGAGTTCTGGCACGAGCCCTTCCTGCAGCACCGCTTCGACGACTTCACCCCCGAGCGGCTCGTCGGCATCGCCCGCGCCCACCGACCCGACTTCGCCCCCGGCACCGGCTGGACGTACTCCGACACCAACTACGTCCTCGCCGGGATGATCGTCGAACGGGCCTCCGGCAGCACCCTGGCCCAGCAGATCCGGCAGCGCATCACCGCCCCGCTCGGCCTCACCAGCACCTACGAGCCCGCCTCCGACGACGTCACCATCCACGGACCGCACGGGCGGGCGTACTCCCACCTCGGGTACACCGACCCGAACACTCCGGACCACGACGTGACCGAGCTGAGCCCGTCCTGGGGCTGGGCGTCCGGCGACATGATCTCCACCACCCGCGACCTCAACACCTTCTTCGCCGCCCTGCTGGGCGGACGACTGCTGCCGCCGGCCCAGCAGCAGGAGATGTTCACGATGATCCCGACGCCGGCGGACAAGTGGATCAAGGACACCGCCTACGGCCTGGGCGTCAGCTCCGTCAACCTGCCCTGCACCACCGTCTGGGGCATGGGCGGCGCCATCAACGGCTCGTGGACCTACACCTACGGCAGCCGGGACGGCCGCCACCTGCTCTCCACCAACGTCAACGGGGACTGGCTGAACGGCGGCAGCGGGCCGATCGACCTGTTCACCGACGAGCTGAAGGCGGAGTTCTGCCCGGGCTCCTGATCCGCCGGCCGGCCAGGTCCGGCCGATCGTGCCGGGCACGCGACGCGCCCCCAGCCTTCGACCGGGGGCGCCGCGGGCTGATCCGCCGAGATCGACCGGACAGGACTAGCCGGCGTGGAGGGCCAGCGTCGGGGAGAGCCGGGAGGCCCGGACGGCCGGGTAGAGGCCCGCGACCGTGCCGATGAGCAGGGTGGCGGCGAAGCCCCCGGTGACGGCCCACAAGGGGACCACCCAGGGCAGGCCGCCCGAGGCGGCGAAGGCGTAGGTGGCGGCCGCGCCCAGGGCCACGCCGGCCAGCCCGCCCAGTCCGGAGAGCAGGAGGGACTCCGTCACGAACTGGAGGCGGATCTGGCCCCTGGTGGCTCCCAAGGAGCGGCGCAGTCCGATCTCGTGGCGTCTCTCCAGCACTGAGATGATCATCGTGTTGGCGACTCCGACGCCGCCGACCAGGAGCGCCACCCCGCCCAGTCCGAGCAGCAGGTCGGTGAACGCCCCCTCGGTGGCGGCCTTGGCCTGGAGCGCCGAGGAGGGGTCGGTGACCTGCACGTTGTGCGGGTTCTGCGGGTCGACGGTGCGGGGGATCAGTGCGCGGACGGCGCCGACCGTCTGGTCCGTCGACCGTTCGTAGATCTGGGTCGGGTGGCCGTCGAAGCCCAGCAGCGCGCCAGCGCCCTCCCAGCCGACCAGGGCGGCCCGTTCGATCTCGGGGGCCAGCGGCAGCGGGTCGAGGATGCCGATGACGGTGAAGTACCGGCCGCCGATGTGGACCTGCTGGCCCGGGGCGGTGATGCCCAGGCGCTGGGCCGCGACATGCCCGAGCACCGTCGAGGGGTAGCGCCCGTTGGCCTCGTTGAGCCAGGTGCCCGAGCCGACCGCGCCGCGCACGACGTCCAGCAGTCCTTCGGTGGCGGCCTTCACGGTGAGGCCGCCGGTCTCGCCCTCGGGGATCTTCTCACTGCGCCTGACGGACTGCACCAGGTCCCCGGTCGCGCCGACCTGCTCGACCCCGGGGACGCGGCTCACCATGCCGATCGACTCCTTGGGCAGCTTCACCTTCTCGCCGAACAGTCCCTGGCCAGGGGAGGCCACCAGCAGATTGGTGCCCAACTGGTCCAGCTGGCGCAGGAGTTGAGCCTTGCTGGAGGAGGAGATGCCGACCACCGCGATCATGGTGGCGATGCCGATGGCGATGCCCAGCGCGGACAGCACCACCCGCAGCGGCCGGGTGCGCAGGCCGGCCGAGCCGACGTGGAGGACGTCGCGGGGGCCGAGCCGGGCCGGGGCCAGCCGGGTACGGCTCATCGCTCGCCACCCCGATCGGCCGGGGCGGCGGCGCCGGGGCGCAGATCCGCCACGACGCGGCCGTCGCGGATGCGGACCTGGCGCGGCAGGCTGTCGGCGATCTCGCCGTCGTGGGTGATCACCGCGATGGTGGCGCCCTCGGCGTTGAGGTCGTACAGCAGCTCCATCACCGCCTCGCTCGACGCGGAGTCCAGCGCGCCGGTCGGCTCGTCGGCCAGCAGCAGGTCCGGCTCGCCGACCACCGCCCGGGCGATGGCCACCCGCTGGCGCTGGCCGCCCGACAGCTCGTGCGGCCGGTGGTGCATCCGGTCCGCGAGCCCGACCCGTTCCAGGGCCAGGGCCGCGCGCCTTCGGCGCTGGGCGCGCGGCAGGCCCGAGTAGAGCAGGCCCTCGGCGACGTTGTCCCGGGCGCTGACCCCGGCCACCAGGTGGAAGGACTGGAAGACGAAGCCGATGTGCCGGGCGCGCAGCGCGGAGAGCCTGCGGTCCGACAGGGCGGCGACGTCGTGGCCCGCCAGGGTGACGGATCCGGCGCTGGGCCGGTCCAGGGTGCCGACGATGTGCAGCAGGGTCGACTTGCCCGACCCCGAGGGGCCGACGATGGCGAGCAGTTCGCCGCGTTCGATGCGCAGGTCCACCCCGTGCAGCGCCGTGACCCCGCCCGGGTACTCCTTGGCGACCTGGTTCAGCTCGACCACAGTGCTCATGACTTGGGCACCCCGACCTTCATTCCCTCGGCCAGGCCGCTCCCGCTGACCTCGACCCGGCCCTGTCCGAACATGCCGAGCTCGACCGGGATTTCGCGCACCTTCCCGTCCTCCACGATCTGGATGCCGAAGCCGCCGCCGGACAGCGCGAGCAGCGCGTTGACCGGTACGGTCAGCACGTCCTTGCGGACCTCGCCCTCGAGCTCGACGGTGACGGGCGCCTGGTCGAAGCCCTCCGCCTGCCCCGGGTCGTCGAAGACCACCCGGGCGGTGACCTTGGCGGGCTTGTCCTGGGAGCCCTGCTCCTTGCCGTCCTCACCGATGGTGCGGTCGACGGAGGCGACCTTGCCCTTGGCCCTGCCGCCGCCGGGCAGGTCGACCTCGACCCGGGTACCGGGCTTGGCGAGGTCGGCCCGGGAGACCTCGATCTTGATCTGCACCTGCCGTTCGGAGCCGGTGGCGGTGAGGACCGGCTTGCCGGGAGCGGCCTGGTCGCCGACGGCCGCGTCGTTCTTCTTGATCCGCACCGCGGCGGGCGAGAAGGCGATCTGCTCGGGGCCGATCTCGCCGCTCTGGGCCAGGCCGTGGGCCTTCTGCCAGCGCTTGACCGCCTCCGCCGTACCGGCGGTGAACTTCTCGTCCACGGCCAGCCCCTTGCCGTAGCCCAAGTCGCGGAGGTTCTCCTTCAGCTGCCTGACGTCCGGCCCCTCGTCTCCGGTCTTCAGCGTCCGGTACATCGGGCGCTCGCCGATCATGAGCCGGACCTTCCGGCCGTCGACCTCGTAGAGGACCCCGTCGCGTTTCACCACCGCGCCGGCCTCCGGGACCCAGGTGAGGGTGCCCGGCACACCGGCGTTGATCCGGCGCTCCTCGGCGTAGCCGAGGGTCCCGTCCACCCGGGTCCGGCTGCTCAGGTCCTGGCGCTCCACCGAGCCCGTGCCCGGCGGCAGCCCGTCCGCGCGGGCCACGCCGGCGTTGCCGGCGCCCCCGGTCTGCGAGAGGGCCGTGACCCCGCCCGCGAGCGTGACCGAGGTGGCCAGCACGGCGATCAGGTACGTCCGGCGGCTGCGCCCGCGCTCACTGCGCATTCTGACCACTGCACGTCTTGTTCGCCTGGTCGAACTTGTCCTTCTCGGCGCCCTCCGGGACCTTCATCGCCGATCCCGACATCGCCGAGTCGCCGTCGAACTTCGGGTCCGGCATGTCCACACCGTTACCGCGCATGCACCGGGCGAATTCGAGGGCCCTGTCCTTGTCGGCCTGCGACATCTTCGCGCCACCCCCGCCACCGGCTCCCCCGCAGGCCTTGAGGGCCTCCCCCATCTTGTCCTGGCCGCCCTCCAGGACCATGGCCCGCGGGTCCTGGCCCGGCTCGGGCTCCTTCACCTGCGCGCCGTGTTCGCGCAGGCACTTGCGGTGCTCGTAGGCCTGGTCCGCCGCCGCGCCCTGGCCCGACGAGTCCGAGCCGCCGCCCCCGCCGGAGCCCGTGACGCCTCCGCCACAGGCCGTGGCGAACAGCGCGATCCCCGCCACCAGCGCGGCCGCCGCGCCGTACCTGTGGTTCCGCATGTGGTTCCGCATGGAATTCCTCCGTGTCCGATGACGAGTGGCCGACCGCTCCGGCCACTTCGACCACGCAGAGGCTGGCACGCACCCGCATTTCGCCGCTGTCAGCCGAGACCTTTACGGCAACGAAAGGTGGCTTTCAGGTACACCTGGTGTCATGCGTGTACTGATCGTGGAGGACGAGGAATTCCTGGCGGACATGATCGCCGAGGGATTGCGGCGCGACGCCCTGGCCGTCGACGTCGTGTACAACGGCGCCGACGCGCTGGAGCGGCTGAGGCTCACCGACTACGCCGTGCTCGTGCTCGACCGCGACCTGCCCGGGGCGCACGGCGACGAGGTGTGCCAGAGCGTCGTCGAGCAGCGACTGCTGACCCGGGTGCTGATGCTCACCGCCTCCGGTACCGTTCGCGACCGCGTCGACGGCCTGGACCTGGGCGCGGACGACTACCTCACCAAGCCGTTCGCCTACGAGGAACTGCTGGCCCGGGTCCTGGCGCTCGGCCGCCGCACCCACCCCGCCCTCCCGCCGGTCATCGAACGCGCCGGCATCACCCTCGACACCGCCCGCCGCCAGGCCTTCCGGGAAGGCCGCTACCTCGCCCTGTCCCGCAAGGAGTTCGGCGTCCTGGAGGTACTGATGCAGGCCGAGGGCGCCGTCGTCTGCGGCGAGGACCTGATCGAGCAGGTGTGGGAGCAGAACATGGGATACCGCACCAACGCGGTCCGGGTCGTCCTCAGCAAACTCCGCGCCAAGCTCGGCGAGCCCTCGGTCATCGACACCGTGCCCGGCCACGGCTACCGCATCGGCGCCCCGGCATGAGGCGCATCGCCCCGGCCGCCCTGAACCGCCTTCCCCTGCCCGGCAGACCACGCCCGCGGCTGCCGGGCGGGGAACGGGGCCGGCTGACCATGCTCTACGGCGGGCTGCTCGTCCTCGCCGGGGCCATGCTCATCTTCCTGGTCAACTTCCTGGTCCGGGAGAACCTGTACACCTCGATCAGCACGGCCGTCGCCGTCGAACCGCGACTGGCCACGCTGGGGACCCCGGGCCCCTCCGCGGCGCAAACCCTCACGGTGGGAACCGCCGCACCCGCGAACGCTCTCCCCGGAACCACCGCCGCCGACGGCGGACAGTCCCACTTCCAGGCCGTCAAGGTCGTCACCCAGGCCGCCGAGCAGGCAGCCCAGAACCAGCTGCTGACCGTCTCCCTGATCGCTCTGGCCGCCTTCGCCGTCATCTCGGCGGCGCTCGCCTGGTGGATGTCGGGGCGGGTGCTGCGCCCGGTGTCGGTGATCACCAACACGGCGCGGCGGCTCTCGGGCGAGAACCTGCACGAACGGATCGCCCTCGACGCACCCCCGGGCGAGCTCAAACAGCTCGCCGACACCTTCGACGCCATGCTCGACCGCATGGAACAACTGGTGGGCGCGCAGCAGCGGTTCGCGGCCAACGCCGCGCACGAACTGCGGACCCCGCTCGCGGTGCAGCGGGCCGCGGCCGAAATCGGGCTGGCCACCGAGGACCCGGCCGCCGTCGCCCGGGTCCGCCGCAAACTGATCGAGGTCTCCGAGAGCAGCGAACGGCTCATCGAGGGCCTGCTGTTGCTGTCCGTCTCCGACCAGAGGCTGGACCGCCGCGAACCGGTCGCACTGGACCAACTGGCCAGCACCGTGGCCGCCGAGTACGCCGCCTCGCAGGAGGCCCGGGAGAACCGCGTCACCGTCCGGGCCGACACCGCCCCCGTGTCCGTCGAGGGTGACCCGGTGCTGCTGGCACACCTGGTGCGCAACCTGGTCGGCAACGCCCTGCGCTACAACCACGACGGCGGCCGGGTCGAGGTCGGCGTGCACGACGGTGTCCTGGAGGTCGCCAACACCGGCCCCCAGGTGCCTCCGGAGACCGTCCCCTACCTCTTCGAGCCCTTCCGCCGCCTCCGGGAGCGCCGGCACAGCCCGGGTGAGGGCGCGGGCCTGGGCCTGTCCATCGTCACCTCCATCGCGCGCGCCCACCACGCCGCCGTCACCGCCGTCCCCGGCGACACGGGCGGACTGCGGGTCCGGGTCGAGTTCCCCACGGCCTGACCCGACCGCCCGGGGGCCGGGGCGCGAGGCCCTCCCGTGCAGTGCCTTCCGTTCGGCACAGTCGGCCACCGCGACGGGAACCACCGTCCGTCGCGCGGTTTCCGGGCCTGTGAGCCGCGTATGAGCGTTCTGCAACAACCTCGCCGATCCCTGCCCCCACGGCCCCCTGCGCAGATCGGAGGGCCCGATACTGGTGGATATGTCACAGGTACTGCTGATCGAGGACGACGCGTCGGTGCGCGAGGCGCTGGCCCTGGGCCTGCGCCGCCAGGGCCACGAGGTACGGATGGCCGCCACCGGCGAGGAGGGCCTGGAACAGGCGTTCCGAGAGCCTCCGGAGATCGTGGTGCTGGATCTGATGCTGCCCGGGATCGACGGCTTCGAGGTGTGCCGACGGCTGCGCGCACACGGGAGTCTCCCAGTGATCATGCTGACCGCGCGGGGGGACGACATCGACACCGTCCTCGGCCTGGAGTACGGGGCCGACGACTACGTGGTCAAACCCGCGCAGTCCAGGGTCCTCGACGCCCGGATCAAGGCCGTCCTGCGCCGCACCACCCACGTGTCCCCCGCGCCCGGGGTCGCCGAGCCGGTGCGGGAGGTGCACGGCGACCTGGTGCTGGACCGGGCCGCACTGACCGTCGCCAAACGCGGCACCCCGCTGCCCCTGGCACCCGGCGAGCTGCGCCTGCTGCTGGAGCTGTCCGCCGCGCCGGGCCGGGTCTTCAGCCGGGAACAGCTGCTGGACTCCGTCTGGGGCCTGGGCCGCCAGGAGGACATCCGCCTGGTCGACGCCGGGGTGAACCGGCTGCGCGCAAAGCTGGAGGACAACCCGTCCACGCCCCGCTACCTCCAGACCGTGCGCGGATTCGGCTACCGGTTCGGACCCCTGTGACCACCCCGCCGCACCCACCGGAGCACCCCTCCGCCGAAACCCGCACGCGCGACGCCGCGGACGGCACCGCCCGTGCCGACGACCGGCCGGACCGCGCCGACGCCTCCCACCTCCTCCGGTGGCGCCGGGCCGTCCTGGGGCTGCGCCCGCGGATGCTCGCCGCGTTCGTCGCCACCGCCGCCGTCAGCGCCCTGGCCACCTCCGCACTCACCTACCAGGCCGCCACCGGCTCCACCCTCGACCTGACCCAGGACACCGCCCTGGACGAGCTGCGCCGCCGCGTCGACGTCCTGGCCCCCGCCCTGCCCTTCCCCCCGACCCAGGCCGAACTCGACCGCCTGGCCCTGCGGCTCTCGGGCACCGGCGGCTTCCGCGACTGGCACGTCCTGGCCCGCTACGGCGCCGCCCACTCCGAGTGGACCGCCGCCGTCACCGTCCCGGCCGCCCTCCAGGACACCGTCGGCTCGGGCCACGGCGCCTTCCAGCGGTTCACCGCCGACGGGCACTCCTGGCTCGCGGTCGGCGTCCCCGTCACCCACACCGCCCACACCACCGCCGGCCCCGCCGCCACCGCCAGCACCGCCGCAAGAGCCGGCGACCTGTCCGGGCTGACCGTCTACGCCCTCCTGCCCCTGGACCGCGAACAGGAGGCCACCAGCACACTGCTGGCCGCCGCCACCGGCGCCGGCGCGTTCGCCGCCGTCCTGGCCGCCGGCCTCGCCCTGCTCGCCACCCGCCAGGTCCTGCGCCCCGTCCGCGCCCTGGGCGACGCCGCCCAGGCCCTCGCCCAAGGACGGCTCGACACCCGCCTCGCCGTCTCCGGTCACGACGAACTCGCCCAGCTGTCCAAGACGTTCAACCACACCGCCCGCACCCTCCAGGGCACCATCGAGGAGCTGCGGGCGGTCGAGAGCCAGGGCCGCCGGTTCGCCGCCGACGTCTCCCACGAACTGCGCACCCCGCTGGCCGCCATGGCCGCCGTCACCGACATCCTCGACGAGGACGCCGAACACCTGCCCGCCGACACCGCGACCGCCCTGCGCATGATCAGCAACGAGACCGGACGCCTCACCCGCCTGGTCAACGACCTCATCGAGATCTCCCGCATGGACGCCGGCGCCGCCCCGCTGCGCACCGAGGACGTGGACGCCGCAGAAGCCGTACGCGCCACCCTCGACCTGCGCGGCTGGAGCGACCGGGTCGAGCTGGACCTGCCCGCCGCCCTGCCCGTCCGCCTGGACGCGCGCCGCTTCGACGTCATCGTCGCCAACCTGGCCGGCAACGCCCTGCGCCACGGCCGGCCGCCCGTACGCCTCAGCCTCACCACCCGTGGCCCGAGGCCGGAATCCGACCTGGTGCTGACCGTCACCGACCGGGGCCCGGGCATCCCGCCCGCCGAACTCCCGCACCTGTTCGACCGCTTCTACAAGGCCGACAGGGCCCGCACCCGCTCCGAGGGCAGCGGGCTCGGCCTGGCCATCGCCCAGGAGAACGCCCGCCTGCACGGCGGCTTCATCGAGGCCGCCAACGCCCCCGGCAGCGGCGCGGTGTTCACCCTCGTCCTGCCCCGCGGACCCCTGACGAAGGACGCCCCATGACCATCCGCCTCCGCGCGATCGCCGCAGCGGCGCTGCTCCTCACGGCCTGCGGCTGCGCGATCCCCGACACGGCCGGCGCGGTGAAGTCGGGCAAACCCGCCACCGGGATCGAGCCCGGCACCCGGCTGTACTTCCTCAGCCCCCAGGGAATCCGTCTGACGATCAGACCGGGCACCGAACGCGAAGGCCTCCAGCAGACCCTGGACACCCTCATGACAGGCCCCACCCAGACGGAGCAGCACACCGGTCTCGGCACCGCCCTGCCCGCCTCCGGCAAGGTCACCGCCGCCGCCGGCGAGGACGGCACCGTCACGCTGCGCCTGTCCTGGCCGACCTCCGCACTGAGCCCCTACGCCATCCAGCAGCTGGTCTGCACCGCCGAGGACGCCCCCGCGACCACCGCGACCGCCCCCCGGATCGCCGTGGTCAGCAGCGACGCCCCCGGACCGGTCTTCGCGCAGTGCGACCTCCACCACACCGGCTGAGTCCGACGGCCCGCCTGCCCGCCCGCCATGGTCCGGGACAGGTCCCGGGGCCCGGCCCAAACGGACGCAGGCACAGCGCGGATCCGGCCACCGCGCCTCAGGGAAGGGACAGTTGGGTGACGTCCACGACGACACCCGACGCCGTCGGCGCGATCAGCGACAGCACCAGCCACAGCGCGGCGAGCGCGGCCAGCGTGCCCACGGCTGCCAGGACCCCGGGGCGGCCGTGGGCCCAGCGGGCCCGGTAGCGGACAGGGTCCTCCAGCAGCGCCTTCGAGCATGCCGCGACCGCCACCGCCAGCCCGCCCAGCCACAGGGTCCGAACCCAGCCGTCCAGGCGGGGGCCAGCGTGGTCCAGGAGCAGGATCAGCGGCCAGTGCCACAGGTACAGGCCGTACGAGAGCCCGCCCAGTACCGTCAGCGGGCGCCAGCTCAGCACCCTGCCCAGCGGGGACGCCGGGGCGTGCGCGAGCAGGGCGATCAGCGCGGCCGCCGCCGCCGAGTGCAGCAGCAACCCGCCGCGGAACAGGACGAGCTGCCCCGTCCCCGAGGCCAGCGCCCACCCGGCGGCCAGCAGGCCCGCCGGGACCAGCGCCAGCCGGCCCGCGGCGGGCCCCGGCAACCGCGCCACCCGCAGCCGCACCGCCGGAGTGGCCGCGAGCGCGCCGAGCAGCAGGGCGAACACGCGGGTGTCGGTGCCCTCGTAGACACGGGTGGCGTCCATCGGGTCGACGAGCAGCGCCATCAGCGCCGCGGACACCAGCGCACCGACCAGCGCCACGCCGGCCACCGCACCGGCCGCCGCGCCGACACCCGCGGCCCGGCGCAGCCGCAGCAGAAGCAGCACCAGCGGTGGCCACAGCAGGTAGAACTGCTCCTCCACCGCGATGCTCCACAGGTGGGTGAACACCCGGGTCGGGTTCGCCTGGAAGTAGCCGACCTGCGCGTCGATGAAATGCCAGTTCGCGAGGTTGGCCACCACCCAGGGGGCGTCCTGGTGCGCGAAGCGGGCCATGGCCGCCGTGCCCAGCACGGAGGCCAGCACCATCGCCGAGCCCAGGGCCAGGGCGAGGGCGGGCATCAGCCGCCTGGCCCGGCGGCCCCAGAAGGCCGCCAGGTCGATCCGGCCGCCGTTCTCCCCGGCCTCCCTCAGCAACAGCCCCGTGATGAGGAAGCCGGAGAGCACGAAGAACAGGTCGACCCCGAGGAACCCGCCGGGGAAGTCCCCGAGGTGGAACAGGAGGACCCCGAGGACGGCCAGCCCGCGCAGGCCGTCCAGGGCCGGGACATGGGAGCGGCGGGACCCGGAGCGCGCGATGAGCCCCGGGCCCGGCCGGCGGCGGGGCACGCGCGCGTTCCGCCGCCGGCCCGCCGTCGAGGCGGTCTTCATCCCGGACACCGGCTCAGGCGCAGTTCAGCTGGGCGAACACGTCCGACCTGGTCCAGTCGCCGTTGGCCCAGCTCTTGGGATCGGCGGGCGAGAACCCGGCCAGCTTGCCCACCTCGGTGGTGAACCACTGCGCGAACTTCGCCGTGCCCTGCTGGCAGGAGTGCGTCCTGTCGTTCGAACGCTGTGCCTGCGGGGCCTTGAAGTCGGTGCCCCACAGGGCGGAGGCGTCGAGGAAGAAGGCATCGCCGGGGTGCGCGGCGACGGCCGCCTTGGCCGCCCCCGGAGCGGACTCGATGTCGGCCTTGTGCGGGGCGTAGAAGTCATCGCCCGTGTCGAACGGAGGAGTGGTGACGATCACCAGACGGGCACCCGCGGCCTTGACCGTGCCGATCAGCTTCTCGTACGCCTGCTGCTGCACCTGCGGGCTGCCCCAATCATAGGTGGTGATCTGGTAGGCCACCAGGTCGGGGCGAACCGACGCGAGCCGGGAGGCGATGTCGCCGCTGGACATCGCAACCGGCCCGACCGCCGCGCCGCCGCCGTCGGCGGCGATGGAGGTGAGCTCGATACCGGTGGACTTGAGCGCGGCGGCCAGCGGCTGGGCCTGCCCGACGGCGATGGAGTCCCCCATCCACAGGATCCTTGAGGGCTTCTTCAGCCCTTCGGCCTCGGCCTTCGCCGGCCCCGGGCCACCCCCGTCCTCGGCCGGGGAGCTTCCGCAGGAGGTCAGGGCGAGGACGGCGGCGAGGACGGCCGCGCAGAGGACGCCGCCCCGGCGCAGGCCGCGGCCAACGGAGGGGGTGCCGTGGTGGTTACGGGGCGTTCGGTGTTCGTAGGTCATGAGGAAGACGCTAGGAGGCCGTTTTTCGCGCCGTTTGACCGTTGTGTCACCGCGGTTCGACGGCCTCATGAGCATCCCGTAACCGACGTCCCCGAGGTGCGTGTGCCGTCAACTCCGGCCCGGGGCGGCGAGGCCGGTGCCGGTCGGGAGCGGTGGCTTCCGGCCGGCACCGGCCTCGTGAGGGGCCAGGAGGTCTACCAGCGGCGGGTCGGCGGTGCCGGGTCGAGCTTGGCGGCGAGCGCGGAGAGGAAGGTCGGGAGCTTGTCGACCATGGCCTTGGGGACCGGGGTGGTCTGGACGCCGCCCCGCCTCACGTCCTCGACGACGAGCGTGTAGGTGCCGTTCTCCTCGACGAGTTCGGCGGCGTAGAGCAGTGTTTGCCTTGAGGTTTCCATCGGGGACCTAGGCTCGGGTGTCGTTGAGCCAGGCGGTCCACGCCGCGGTGGCCCGCTGTTCGTCGGTGTCCTCGGCGAACAGGTGGTGGCCGAGCCAGATCGGCACGTTCCAGGTGCTGCCGTTGAAGAACCGGTAGAGCGCGTCCGGGCCGCGCAGACCGAGGAAGTCGGTGCTGAGCCAGTCCACGACCACCTCCTCCGGAGGGCCGTCCGTCCCCGGGAGGTGGAGCGGCACCCGGTCGCCGACGGCCGCGTCGTCGGCGAGGCCGAGGCGGCGGCGCAGCGCGGCGAAGTCGGCCGGGTCGGCGGTGGGTTCGGGGCGCTGGGCCCTGACGTAGACGGCGGGGCGGCCGGCGAAGTGGCGCAGGTACTCGGCGAGGCCGTGCTGGTAGAAGTCGACGTGCTTCTCGGCCACGTCCGACTTGGCGTCCCACCTCCAGGCCTCGTCGACGATGCCCGTGTGCACCCAGTGGATCCCCATCCGCAGGTGGCTCGTTCCGCCGTCGGCGGGCTCGATGCGGTAGCTGAGCGTGTTGGAGAAGCCGCCGTCCTGGGTCGCCCGGACGGCGAAGTGGTGCGGCGGTTCCCAGGCGACGACGGTGGAGTCGCCCCGGGTGGCCTTTCCGCCGACGCGCGGCTCGACCTCCATCGGGTACAGCCAGCCCAGGTTGCCGGCGCCGGTGGCGACGGCGGCCCAGACCTGTTCGGGTGTGGCCGGCAGGTCCTGTTCCCGGCGGACCTCGAATTCTCGGGCCATGGTCGGTGCTCCTTCGTCTTCGTTCATCAGTAGGTGAGCGGGAGGGCGTTCAGCCGGCGTTGCAGCGGGTTGGGCCGCCAGTCGAGCGCTGCGCCGTCGGCCAGCCGCAGTTCGGGCAGCCGGCGGACCAGCGTGCCGACGGCCACCTCCGCCTGGAGCTTGGCGAGCGGGCCGCCGAGACAGAAGTGCGGGCCGTGGCCGAAGCTCAGGTGCCGGTTGCCGGGGCGGGTCAGGTCGAGCCGGTCGGGGTCCTCGAAGCGCTCGGGGTCGCGGTTGGTCGCGCCGAGGAACAGGTACACCAGCTCGCCCTCGCGCAGCAGTTGGCCGCCGATCTCCAGGTCCTGCGCGACGACCCGGACGATCGCCTGGGTCACCGTGTCGTAGCGGGCCAGTTCCTCGACGGCGCCGCGGATCAGCCCCGGGTCCGCGCGCAGCCGGGCCAGTTGGTCGGGGTGGCGCAGCAGGGCCAGGACGCCGTTGCCGATCAGGTGGGTGGTGGTCTCGTCGCCTGCGGTGATCAGGACGAAGCAGGTGGAGAGCAGTTCGGAGTCGGTGAGCCGGTCGTCCTGCGCCTGGGTGGCGACCAGGGCGCTGATCAGGTCGTCGCCCGGTTCACGCCGGCGCTGCCGGATGAGCCCAGACAGGTACTCCTCGTACTGCCCGATCGCCTCCTCGGACTTGTCGATGTCCTCGCCCAGCCGCCCGAAGCGGTGGAACCAGCTCTTGACCTGGGGCCGGTCCCCGTCCGGGATGCCGAAGAGCTCGCAGACGGCGGACATCGGCAGTGGGGAGGCGACCGCTTCGATCAGGTCCATGGTCGGCCCGGCCGCGACCGCCTCGTCGATGAGCCGGTCGACGATCCGCTGGACGCCGTCGCGCAGGGCTTCGACGCGCCGGGCGGTGAACGCCCGGTTGGCCAGCTTGCGCAGCCGGGCGTGGTCCGGCGGGTCGGTGTTGGTCATCACCCGGCCGAGCCGGTCGGCGAGCCGGCTGAGGGCCTTCAGGTCGCCGCCCAGGCCGCCGTAGGCGCGGGTCATCCGGTCCCGGTCGTTGGACAGCCGCAGGTCGCCGAGCGCCGTCTCGACGTCGGCGTACCGGGTGAGGTACCAGATGCCCTGGGCGCTGCGGTGGACCGGGCTCTCGCGCCGCATGCGGGCGTAGAACGGGTACGGGTCCCGCCGGGCCTCGGGGGTGAGCAGGCCAGCGGCGAGGTCGTGGGCCGGGGCGGGGCCCGCCGTGGGGCGGGCCTCGTCCGTGGTGTCGGTCAGGTTCACTGCGGGCCGCGCTACCGCTGGGCTTCCATGGCGTCGGCGAGGCTCCTGGGCCGCATGTCGGTCCAGGACTTCTCGACGTACTCCAGGCAGGCGGCGTTGGTGTCGGGGCCGTGGACGACGGTCCAGCCGGCCGGGACGTCCGCGAACTGCGGCCAGAGCGAGTGCTGGTTCTCGTCGTTGACGAGCACGAGGAAGGTGGCGTCCTGGTCGTCGAAGGGGTTGGTCATGGGTCAGTCCTCCTGGTGGGAAAGGGTGGTGGTGCCATCGGCGTTGCCGGCGCCATCGGCGCGATCGGTGTCACCGGTGGCCTCGGCGATCCTGGCGGCCAGGATCGGTCCGATCTGCGCCAGCGAGCCGGCTTGGGTCATCCGGTCGTGGCGGGTGGTGATCTCGTGCGATTCGATCCGGCCGGCGACGTAGGGGCGCCAGATTTCGGGCCCCGCGTTGTCCTCGGCCCGGTCGATCGTGGAGTTGAAGAGCAGCAGGTCTCCGTCGAAGCCGCCGGGGACGAAGTCGACCGCCAGCCTGGCGTTGTTGATCATGATGTCGACGATCACCTCGATCTGTCGCTCGTTCAGGCCGGCCAGCGCGCTGCCCCGCCGGGTCAGGACCTCGGCGACCTCGGCGTAGGTGATCTCCTGGTCGCCCAGCTCGTCCGGGTCGACGTCGAGCACCCCGACGAGCACGTCGCGCACGGTGGGCACCGGCACCTCCGCGAACTGCACGTCCTTCACCGGGTAGGCGTCGAGGATCGCCAGCAGTGCGGTCCGTTCTCCGCGCGACTGCAGCTCGCAGGCGAGCGCGTGGGCGATCAGCCCGCCGGCGGACCAGCCGAGCAGCAGGTACGGGCCCTCCGGCTGGATCTTCTGGATCTGGTCGGCGTAGTCGGCCGCCATCTCCTCGTAGGACGTCGGCAGGGTCTCGGGCCGGCCGAGGCCGCGCGCCTGGATGGCGTAGACCGGGTGCTGCGGGCCGAGGTGGTTCAGCAGTCCGCTGTACGACCAGCTGATGCCGCCGCCGGGGTGGATGCAGAACAGCGGCGCGCCGGTCCCGGTCGAACGCAGCGGCAACACCACGTCCAGCGCGTCGTCGGGATCGTCCATGAGCAGCCGCTCGGTGAGACCGGCGACGGTCGGCGCCTCGAACAGCATCCGCAGGCCCAGCTCCAGGCCGAGCGTCTCGCGGACCCGGGAGGCCAGCCGGGCGGCCAGCAGCGAGTGCCCGCCGAGGTCGAAGAAGTTGTCGTCGATGCTCACCTGCTCCCGGCCCAGGACCTCGGCGAAGAGGCCGCACAGCAGCTGCTCCTGCGGCGTCCGGGGTCCGCGCCCGGCGGCCGAGGCCCCGTACTCGGGAGCGGGCAGGGCGGCCCGGTCCAGCTTGCCGTTGGCGGTCAGCGGCAGCGCGTCCACGGTGACGAACGCCGCCGGCACCATGTAGTCCGGCAGGTCGCGGCGCAGCCGGCCGGCCAGCTCGCCCGCCTCGGGCGCGCTCTCGGGGGCGGGCACCAGGTAGGCGACCAGCCGCTTGTCGCCCGGCCGGTCCTCCCGGGCCACCACCGCCGCCTGGGCGACGCCCGGGCAGCCCGCCAGGACCGCCTCGATCTCTCCGGGCTCGATCCGCAGGCCGCGCAGCTTGACCTGGTGGTCGGCGCGTCCGGCGAAGTCCAGTGTGCCGTCGGTCCGCCACGACGCGAGGTCGCCGGTGCGGTACATCCGGCTCCCGGGCGGCCCGTACGGGTCGGCGGTGAAGCGTTCCGCCGTCAGGCCGGCCCGCCCGAGGTAGCCGCGGGCCACGCCCGTCCCCGCGAGGTACAGCTCGCCGACCATGCCGGTCGACGCCGGGCGCAGCCGGTCGTCGAGCACGTAGGCGCGCATGTTCGCCATGGGCCGGCCGATCGGCACGGTCGCGGCGTGTTCGGGCAGGACGCCCACCGGGTGGCAGGTGGCCAGGGTGGTGGCCTCGGTGGGCCCGTAGCCGTTGACCACCTCGATGCCGGGGCAGGCCGCCAGCACCCTGGCGACGGCGGCCGGGGAGACCACGTCGCCGCCGGTCCACACCTCGCGCACCCCGGCGAGCAGGCCCGGGCGCTCCTCGGCGACCAGGCGGAACAGCCCGGCCGTGAGCCACAGTCCGGTCACCCCGTACGAGGCGATCGTGTGTTGCAGCAGGTCGAGGTCGAGCTGCTCCGGCGGTGCGACCACGACCCGGCCGCCGTTGAGCAGCGGCACCCACAGCTCGTAGGTGGAGAGGTCGAAGGCCGTCGGGGAGTGCATCAGCACCCGCTCGTGTCCGCCGCCGCGGAACTCGGGGGTCAGCGCGTGACCCACCACGTCACGGTGGGTGACGGCCACGCCCTTCGGCCGACCGGTCGAGCCGGAGGTGTACATGATGTACGCCAACTGCCCGGGTTCACAGCGGACTTCGAAGCCGGAGGGATCGGCGGCCTCGGACTGCACCAGCGCGGTGATCACCTCCTGGGTGAGCACCAGGGCCGCCCCGCTCTCGCGCAGGATCAGGTCGATCCGGGAGGAGGGGAAGCGCGAGTCCAGCGGCACGTAGGCGCCGCCGGCCTTGATGATCGCCAGGATCGCCACGACCAGCTCCGCCGAGCGGTCCAGCATGACCGCGACCGGCGTCTCCGGCCGCACGCCCTGGCGGACCAGGGCCCGGGCCAGGCGGTTGGCCCGCAGGTCGAGTTCCCGGTAGGTCAGCTCGATACCACCGGCCACGACCGCGACGGCCTCCGGGGTGGCCCGCACCTGGCGGGCGAACAACTCCGGCACGGCGGCCCCGGGCAGCTCAGCCGCGCCACCGTTGGACCAGGCGAGCAGTCGGCGGCGTTCCTCGACGGGCATGATGTCGATCCGGCTGATCGGCCGGTCGGGGTCGGCGACCGCCGCGCGCAGCAGCCGGGCCAAGCGCTCGAACAGCAGCTCCACGGTGGCCGGGTCGAACAGGTCGGTCGCGTACTCCACCGCGCCGACCAGGCCGTCGGCGGCGCCGTCCGGGCGGAACTGCTCGGCCAGGCTGAAGGTCAGGTCGACCCGTGCGGTCCCGGTCGGCGCCTCCAGGTGGCCGGTCTCCAGCCCCGGCAGCGCAAACTCGCCGAGCGGCGCGTTCTGCAGGGCCAGCATGATCTGGAACAGCGGGTGGTGCGCCAGCGACCGGGCCGGGTTGACCACCTCGACCAGGTACTCGAACGGCACGTCCTGGTGGTCGTACGCGGTGAGCGCCTTCTGCCGCACCCGACCGACGAGTTCGGCGAAGCCCGGGTCCCCGCCGGTGTCGGTGCGCAGCACCAGCGTGTTGACGAAGAACCCGACGAGCTCGTCCAGCGCCTGGTCCGTCCGGCCGGCGATGGGGCTGCCGATCGGGATGTCGGTGCCGGCGCCGAGCCGGGTGAGCAGGGCCGCGAGTCCGGCCTGGAGCACCATGAACATGCTGGCGCCGCGCGCGGCGGCCAAGTCCCGCAGGGCCTGGTGCAGTTCGGCCTCCAGTCGGACCACGACCCGGTCGCCCCGCTGGGAGGCCACCGGCGGCCTGGGCCGGTCGGCGGGCAGCTGCAGTTGCTGCGGGACGCCGGCCAGTTCCTCCTTCCAGTAGGCCAGTTGCCGGGCGAACAGGCTGGCCGGGTCGGCGGCGTCACCGAGCAGGTCGCGTTGCCAGGCGCTGTAGTCGGCGTACTGCACCGGCAGTGGGGACCACTGCGGGGCCTCGCCCCGGCAGCGGGCCGCGTAGGCCGCGGCGAGGTCACCCGAGAGCGGGCCCATCGACCAGCCGTCGGCGGCGATGTGGTGCACCACGACCAGCAGGACGTGCCGGTCGGGGGCCAGAGCGTACAGCTCCGCCCGGACCGGCGGCTCGGCGGCCAGGTCGAAGCCGCACCGGGCCGTCTCCGTCAGGCGCTCCGCCAGCCGGCTCTCGTCGAGCTCGACCACCGGCAGTGCGGGGTGCGCCTGCGCAGCGCTCAGCACGACCTGGTAGGGCACGCCGTCCGTCTCGCGGAAGACCGTCCGCAGGCTCTCGTGCCGGGCGACCACGTCCGCCAGCGCGGCGTGCAGGGCCGGGCGGTCCAATTCGCCGGTCAGGCTGAGGGCGAGCGGCATGTTGTAGGTGGCGCTCGGCCCGTCCATCCGGTGCAGGAACCACAGGCGGCGCTGGGCGAAGGACAGCGGCACCCGGTCGGGGCGCGGACCGGCGGTCAGCGCGGGCCGCGCCGCCCCGGAGCCGTCCAGGCGGGCGGCCAGCCCGGCCACGGTCGGGGTCTCGAACAGCGTCCGGACCTCCAGCTCCGCGCCGAGGGTGGCCCGGACCCGGGAGGCCAGCCGGGTGGCGAGCAGGGAGTGCCCCCCGAGGTCGAAGAAATCGTCGTCGACGCCGACCTGGGCCAGGCCCAGTACCTCGGCGAACAGCTCGGCGAGGAGCTGCTCCTGCGGGGTGCGCGGCGCCCGCCCGGCCGCGACCTGGCCGAGGTCGGGTGCGGGCAGAGCACGGCGGTCGAGCTTGCCGTTGGCCGTCAGGGGAAGCGCCTCCAGCGCCACGAACGCCGACGGGACCAGGTAGTCGGGCAGGCGACCTCGCAGCCAGTCACGGATTTCGCCCAGGAGGGCGCCGGTGCCCCGGCCGCCGGTCGGGCGGTTGGTCAGCGAGGACAGCGCCCGGCTCGTGGCCCGGGCCGGCCGGTAGGCCTCGACCGGGGAGCGGTGGAGCGCCTGCGGGTCGGTGAAGACGACGTCCACGGCGTCCGCCACGGCGGCCGACCAGGTGACGACCGCCGAGCGGCCGAACTCCGCCCCAAGGGAGTGGAAGTCCTCCGGATCGGGAAGGTCGGCGTCCTCCGGGGCGTGCAGCCGTTCCAGCAGCTCGGCGAGCGAGCCGTCCCCGTTCTGCACCGCCCGGGCCAGCGCGGCTTCCCGCGCCACGCGGCGGTTCGGCACCCCCGTGATCCGCAGCACGTCGGCGGGCGGCTGGGCCAGCAGCTCGCGCAGCTCGGCCGGTCCGGCGACCTGCTGCCCCCACGCCAGCTCGACGGACCGGTCCGGAGCCGTCGGGGTGACCGGCGGCTTGTGCAGGGTGACGTCGTAGCGGTAGCGGGTCAGCTCGTTGTGGTGGCGGCCGCGCTTGACCTCCACGGCCACCGCGCCGATGTCCGTGCCGTGCTCCCGAAGGGTGGTGAAGAAGTCCGGGTCGACCAGAAGCTCCTTCTCCACCAGCAGGGACTGCTCCACCGCGCGCCGCACGGCGGGCAGATCGGCGCCGTCGGCGGCCCGGTGCAACTGGACGGCGGTGGCCAGCGGGCGCAGGAGCCGCAGGTTGCGGATGTCGCCGAGGAAGAGTGCGCCGCCGGGGGCGAGCAGTCCCATCAGCTTGTCGATCACGTCGGTGAGGTAGTCGGCGGACGGGAAGTACTGCACGACCGAGTTGATCACGATGGTGTCGAAGTGCCCGGCCGGGAGGCCGTCGGTGTCGTGCGCGGGGCGGGTGTGCAGGACGACGCGGCCGGCCAGGTGCTTCTGCCGGGCGACCTGGGTGGTGAGTGCGTCGATCGCGGTGGCGGAGAAGTCGGTCGCCCAGTACGTCTCACAGTGCGGTGCGACCTGCGAGAGGAGCAGCCCGGTGCCGACGCCGACCTCCAGCACCCGGCGGGGGCGCAGGGCCAGGATGCGGGCGACGGTCGCGTCGCGCCATTCCCGCATCTGCTCGACGGGGATCGGGCTGGCGTCGTAACTGCTGTTCCAGCCGACGAAGTTCTGGCCGAAAACGGCTTCCTCGGGGGTGATGGGCAGGGCGTCGTAGATGTCCTGCCACTCGCCGACGTGGTCGGCTTCCAGACCGCTGTCGCGGTCGGTGTCCTGGCGGGGGACGACGTAGCCGATGAGGCGGTCGTCCCGGGCGAGGACGGCGGCCCGGGCGACGGCGGGGTGCTCGGCCAACACCGTCTCGATCTCACCCGGCTCGACCCGGAAGCCGCGCACCTTCACCTGCTCGTCGGCCCGGCCGACGTACTCCAACTGCCCTCCCCCAGCCTCCGGCCGGGGGGACCCCCATGCCAGCCAGCGCACCACGTCCCCGGTGCGGTACATCCTCTCGCCCGCCGCGCCGAACGGGCAGGCGAGGAACCGCCCCGCCGTCAAGCCCGGCCGGTTCAGGTACCCGCGCGCCAAGCCGGCGCCGGCGACGTACAACTCCCCCGGCACACCGGGCGGCACCGGCCGCAGCCGCTCGTCCAGCACATACACCCGCGCGTTGGCGATCGGCCGACCGATCGACGGCACACCCGAACCGGGCGCGAGCGGGTCACTCATCGTCGCGCACACCGTCGTCTCCGTCGGCCCGTACGCGTTCACCATCCGCCGCCCCGGCGCCCACCGCGCCACCAGCTCCGGCGGGCACGCCTCCCCCGCCACCACCAACGTCGACACCCTCACCGCGCCCTCCGGCAGGGCCGCCAGAACCGACGGAGGCACCGTCACGTGGGTCACCGCGAGCCCCGGATCGGTCAACGCGGCCACCGGCTCCGCCGCCGGCGGCAACACCAACGCCGCACCGCACAGCAGGGCGGTGAAGATCTCCGACACCGACGCGTCGAAACTGGGCGAGGCGAACTGCAGCACCCGGCTGGCGGGTTCGATCGCGAACCGCTCGATCTGCGCCGCGACCAGACTCGCCACACCGCCGTGCGCGACCACGACACCCTTGGGACGACCGGTCGAACCCGACGTGTAGATCACATACGCCGGATGCCGGACGTCGACGGCCACCTCCGGATCGGTCGGCGGCCAGTCGCCCTCGACCACCGCGGCCGGGTCGTCGATCATCAGCGTCGGACGGGCGTCCGCCAGCATGAAGTCGATCCGTGACTGCGGGTACGACGGGTCCACCGGCAGGTACGCCGCCCCGGCCTTCAGGACACCCAGGACAGCCACCACCGACTCCACCGAGCGCGGCAGCGCCACCGCCACCAACTCCTCCGGACCCACACCCCGTGCGATCAGCGCGTGCGCGAACCGGTTCGCCCGAACGTCCAGTTGACGATACGTCAGCTCGACATCGCCGGACACCAGCGCGACCGCGTCCGGCGTCGCCGCCACCTGCGCCGCGAACGCCTCCGGCAGACTCACGACGGCCACCTCGCGGACGGTCGCGTTGCCCCGCTCCAGCAACCGGTCCCGCTCGTCGGAGTCGAGGAGATCGATCCCCCCGATCAACCGGTCCGGATCGGCGGCGACCGCCTCCAGCAGGAGCGTCCAGCGCCGCACCAGGGCCTCGACCGTCGAGCGGTCGAACAGGTCGGTGGCGTACTCCGCCGCGCCGAGGATCCCGGCCGGTTCCCCGGCCGGACCGAACTGCTCGACGAGGCTCACCCCGAGGTCGAACTTGGCGGTTCCGGTGGCCACCGCGTAGGTGGCGACCTCCAGGCCGGGCAGCGAGAAGCGGCCCATCGGCGCGTTCTGCACGGCCAGGATCGTCTGGAACAACGGGTGGTGCGACAGCGACCGGGACGGGTTCAGCACCTCCACCAGGTGCTCGAACGGCACGTCCTGGTGCGCGTACGCCGACAGCGCCGTCTCCCGCACCCGCTCCAGCAGCTCACCGAAGCTCGGATCCCCGCTCGTGTCCGTCCGCAGCACCAGCGTGTTCACGAAGAACCCGACCAGGTCGTCCAGCGCCTCGTCGGTCCGGCCCGCGATCGGACTCCCGATCGGGATGTCCGTCCCCGCACCCAGCCGGGTGTACAACGCCGCCAGCGCCGCCTGCAGCACCATGAACAGGCTGGTGCCGGTATTCCGCGCCAACTCGGTTAGCCCCGCGTGCAGTTCGGGGCCCAGCTCCAGACCGACGTGGTCCCCGTGCCAACCGGCGACGGCCGGCCGGGGCCGGTCGGCGGGCAGCTGAATCAGCTCCGGCAGGTCGGACAGCTGGTGCTTCCAGTAGTCGAGCTGCTCGGCGAACCGGCTCTGCGGGTCGGCGGCGTCGCCGAGCAGGTCGCGCTGCCACAACGTGTAGTCCGCGTACTGCACCGGCAGGGCCGACCAATTCGGCGCACGACCCTCGCTCCGGGCCGCGTACGCCTCGGCGAGGTCGCGGGCGAGCGGGCCGGTCGACCAGCCGTCACCGGCGATGTGGTGCATGACCAGCAGCAGCACGTGCTCGTCCGGCGCGATCGCGAACAGCTCCGCCCGCAGCGGCGGCTCCGCCGCCAGGTCGAAGGGCCGCCGGGCGAACTCGGCGAGCCGATGGTGCAGTTCGGCCTGCGAGACCTTGGTCAGCCCGGTTCGGGGCCGGGCCTCGGCCGGGTCCAGGACCCGCTGGCACGGGACGCCGCCCACTTCCGGGAACACCGTCCGCAGGCTCTCGTGCCGGGCCACCACATCGGCCAGCGCCTCGTCCAGCGCCGCCCGGTCGAGCGTCCCGGTCAGTTGCAGCGCCAGCGGGATGTGGTAGGTGGCGGCGCTGCCGTCCATGCGGTGCATGAACCAGAGCCGACGTTGGGCGAAGGACAGCGGCACGGCCTCCGGCCGCTCCCGCGCGGTCAGCGTCGGGCGGGCGCTGCCGGACTCCGTCAGCGCCCCCGCCAGACCCGCCACCGTGGGCGCCTGGAACAGCTCACGCAGCCCGAGCTCCACGCCGAGGACCGAGCGCACCCGCGCGGTCAGCCGGGTGGCGAGCAGGGAGTGCCCGCCGAGGTCGAAGAAGTCGTCGTCGACCCCGACCTGGGCCCGGCCCAGCACCTCGGCGAACAGCTCGCAGAGGATCTGCTCCTGCGGCGTGCGCGGCGCCCGGCCAAGCTCGGCCGAACCGAGGTCGGGAGCGGGCAGCGCGGCACGGTCCAACTTGCCGTTGGGCGTCAGCGGCAGCACGTCCAGCACCGTGAACACGGCCGGCACCAGGTAGTCCGGCAGCCGGTCGCGCAGGTGTGCCGCCAGCTCCGCCGGACGGACGGTCGCGTCCGGACGGGCCGCCACGTAGCCGACGAGCCGGTCCTCCCGGGCCACGACGGCGGCCTGGGCGACCCCGGGGTGCTCGGTCAGGGCGGCCTCGACCTCGCCGAGTTCGACGCGGAAGCCGCGCACCTTCACCTGCTGGTCCGCCCGGCCGACGTACTCCAACTCGCCGTCGGCACGCCAGCGCACCACGTCCCCGGTCCGGTACATCCTCTCGCCCGCCGCGCCGAACGGGCAGGTCACGAACCGACCCGCCGTCAGGCCCGGCCGGTTCAGGTACCCGCGCGCCAGACCCGGCCCCGCGACGTACAACTCCCCCGCCACACCCGGTGCTACGAGGCGCAGTCGCTCGTCCAGCACGTACACCCGGAAGCCCGCGACCGCACGGCCGATCGGCGGCACGCCGGAGCCCGCCGCCAGCGGGTCACTCATCGTCGCGCACACCGTCGTCTCCGTCGGCCCGTACGCGTTCACCATCCGCCGCCCCGGCGCCCAGCGCGCCACCAGCTCCGGCGGGCACGCCTCACCCGCCACCACCAGCGTGCCGGCCGTGACATCGGCGCCGTCCAGCGCCGCCAGGGCCGAGGGCGGCAGCGTCACATGGGTCACGCCGAGCCGACGGTCCGTCAGAGCCTCCAGCGGGGCCTCGGCGGGGGCCAGCACGAGGGCGGCACCGGTCAGCAGCGCGCTGCACAGGTCCCAGAACGACGCGTCGAAGCTGGGTGAGGCGAACTGCAGCACCCGGCTGCCCGGCGCCACGCCGAGCCGCTCGACCTGCGCCGCCACCAGACCCGACACCCCACTGTGGCTCACCACCACACCCTTGGGACGGCCCGTCGAACCCGACGTGTAGATCACGTACGCCGGCTGCCGGACGTCGAGCGCGACCACCGGATCCGTGTCCGGCCGGTCTCCGTCGCCCACCATCGCCGGGTCGTCGACCACCACCGAAGGACGGGCGTCCGCCAGCATGAAGTCGATCCGCGCCCTCGGGTACGACGGGTCCACCGGCAGGTACGCGGCACCGGCCTTCAGCACGCCCAGGACGGCCACCACCGACTCCACCGAGCGCGGCAGCGCCACCGCCACCAGCTGCTCAGGCCCCACACCCCGCGCGATCAACGCATGCGCGAACCGGTTCGCCCGGACGTTCAGCTCCCGGTACGTCAACTCCGCATCACCGCACACCAGCGCGACCGCGTCCGGGACCGCCGCCACCTGCGCGGCGAACAGTTCCGGCAGGCTCACCCCGGCCGCCCCGCCCTCGACGGCGGGCAGCAGCTCGCGGCGCTCCTCGGCCGACAGCAGCTCGATCCCGCCGATCGGCTGGTCGGGCGCGGCGGCGACCGCCGCCAGCAGCCTGGTCCACCGGGCGACCAGGGCCTCGACCGTCGAACGGTCGAACAGGTCGGTGCTGTACTCGACCGCACCGCTGAGCCCGGCCGGCGCGCCGTCGGGCCCGTGTTCCTCCGCGAACCCGAAGGTCAGGTCGAGCCGCGCGGTCCCGGTGAGCACGGTCATCCCGGAGACCCGCAGGCCGGGCAGCCGGAAGTCCCCACCGGGCGCGTTCTGCACCACCAGCCCGCTTTGGAACAACGGGTGGTGCGACAGCGTCCGGGACGGGTTCAGCGCCTCCACCAGGTGCTCGAACGGCACGTCCTGGTGCGCGTACGCCGACAGCGCCGTCTCCCGTACCTGGCCCAGCAGTTCGCGGAAGCTCGGATCACCACTCGTGTCCGTCCGCAGCACCAGCGTGTTCACGAAGAACCCGACCAGCTCGTCCAGCGCCTCGTCCGTCCGGCCCGCGATCGGGCTCCCGATCGGAATGTCCGTCCCCGCACCCAGCCGGGTGTACAACGCCGCCAACGCCGCCTGCAGCACCATGAACAGGCTGGCCCCCGACCGCCGTGCCAGCTCCAGGAGGGCGGCGTGCAGTTCGGCGTCGATCCGGAGTTCCAGCAGGTCGCCGCCGTACGACATGGTGGCCGGGCGGGGCCGGTCGACCGGCAGTTGCAGTTGCTCGGGCAGCCCGGCCAGCTCCTCGCTCCAGTACCGGACCTGCCGGGCGAAGAGGCTGTCCCCGTCGTGCTCGTCGCCGAGGATGTCGTGCTGCCACAGGGTGTAGTCGCCGTACGTCACCGGCAGCGGCGGCCAGTCCGGCGCCCCGCCGCCCTGCCGGGCGGTGTAGGCGGTGGCCAGGTCACGGGCCAGCGGGCCCATGGACCAGCCGTCACCGGCGATGTGGTGCATCACCAGCAGCAGCACGTGCTCGTCCGGCGCGACCGCGAACAGCTCCGCCCGCAGCGGCACTTCCGAGGTCAGGTCGAAGGCGCGCACCGCCGCCTCGCGCAGCAGGGCGGGCAGTTCCGCCTCGCCGGCCGCCCGCGCGGTCAGCGGGACGGGCACCTCCGCGGGGTCCAGCACCCGCTGGTGCGGGACGCCCGCGATGTGCGGGAAGACCGTCCGCAGGGTCTCGTGCCGGGTCAGCACGTCGGTGAGCGCGGCGCTCAGCGCGTCCCGGTCGAGCTCGCCGCTCAGCCTCAGGGCCAGCGGCATGTGGTAGGTGGCGCTCGGTGCCCCGAACTGCTGGAGGAACCAGAGCCGGCGTTGGGCGAACGACAGCGGCATGGGCTCACGGCGGGGCCGGGGCGCCAGGGCCTGCCGCGCGGTGGCGGCGCCCTGCAGCCCGGCGGCCAGCCCGGCCGGTGTCGGGGTCCGGAACAGGCTGCGCAGCTCCAGCTCGACCCCGAGGGTCGCCCGGACCCGCGAGACCAGTCGGGTGGCCAGCAGCGAGTGCCCGCCCAGCGCGAAGAAGTCCTCGTCGGCCCCGACCCGGGCGAGGCCCAGCACCTCGGAGAACAGCTCGCACAGGATCTGCTCCTGCGGGGTGCGCGGCGCCCGGCCGGTCTCCCTGGCCGTGGCCTCGGGCGCCGGCAGCGCCGCCCGGTCCAACTTCCCGTTCGGCGTCAGCGGCAACGCCTCCAGCAGCACGAACGCCGACGGCACCAGGTACTCCGGCACCCGGTCGCGCAGGTAAGCCGTCAGCGCCGCCGCGCTCGCCCCGCTCCCGGCCACCGGGACGACGTAGGCGACGATCCGGTCCTCGCGGGCGAGCACCGCGACCTGGGCGACGCCCGGGTGCGCCGTCAGCTCGGCCTCGATCTCGCCGGGCTCGACGCGGAAGCCGCGCACCTTCACCTGGTGGTCCGCCCGGCCGGCGAACTCCAACTCGCCGTCGGCGCGCCAGCGCACCAGGTCGCCGGTGCGGTACATCCGGCCGCCCGCCTCGAACGGGCAGGCGACGAAACGCCCGGCCGTCAGGGACCGCCGGTTGAGGTAGCCGCGGGCCAGCCCGGCCCCGGCGAGGTACAGCTCACCCAGGACGCCGGGGGCGACCGGTCGAAGCGCCGAATCCAGCACGTACACCTGACAGTTCGCGATCGGACGGCCGATCGGCACCGGCAGCGGGCAGTCGGCGGGGTCGGCCGGCAGCGAGTAGGCGGTGATCACATGGGTCTCGGCGGGCCCGTAGTGGTTGTGCAGCACCCGGCCCGGCCGACGGGCCTGGAAGCGGCGCACCGCGCCGCTCAGGCGCATCGCCTCGCCGGCCTGGGCCACCAGTCGCAGGGCCGGCAGCTCCAGCCCGGCCTCCTCCGCGGCCTCGGCAAGTGCCTCGACCACGAGGTTCGGCGCGAACAGCTCGGCCACCTCGTGCCGGTCCAGCCAGTGGGCGAACAGCTCGGCACTTCGGCGCTGCTCCTCGGTCGGCACCACCAGTGTCTTGCCGTAGAGCAGTGCGGAGAGCACCTCCTGCACCGAGACGTCGAAGCTGATCGCGGTGAACTGGGCGGTCCGCGTGCCGGGTTCACCGCCGACGGCCTCGTGGTGCCACTCCAGCAGGTTCAGCAGCCCGGCGGCGGGCATCACCACGGCCTTGGGCCGGCCGGTGGAGCCGGAGGTGTAGATGACGTAGGCGGGACGGCGCCCGTCCACGGCCACGGCCGGGTCGTGCTCCGGCAGGTCACCGTCCGGCGTGACGGCGGCGAGGTCGTCGAGCACCACGGCCGGGCCCGCGTCCTCCAGCATGTACGCGATCCGGGCGGCCGGGTAGTCCGGGTCGACCGGCAGGTAGGCCGCCCCCGTCTTGAGTACGGCGAGGACGGCGACCACCAGCTCGGCCGAACGCGGCAGCCGCAGCGCGACGACCTGCTCCGGGCCCACGCCGCGCGCGATCAGCGCGTGGGCCAGGCGGTTGGCCCGGCGGTTCAGCTCGCGGTAGGTCAGCTCGGTGTCCTCGAACACCACGGCCGGGGCCTCCGGGGTCGCCCGGACCCGCGCCTCGAACAGCGCGGGCAGATCGGCCGTGGGGACCGGGCGGGCGGTGTCGTTGCGGGCGACCACCAGCTCGTGCCGCTCCTCGGTGGTGAGGACGTCGATCCGGCTCAGCGGCCGCTCCGGCTCGGCGACCACCGCCGCCAGCAGCCGCAGCCACCGGGCGAGCAGCGTCTCCACCGTGGCGCGGTCGAACAGGTCGGTGCTGTACTCGACCCGCCCGACGATGCCCTCGGCCGGCCCGCCGGTGCCACCGCGCTCCAGCAGGTGGAAGCCGAGGTCGAACATCGCCGTGGGCGTCCGGACCAGGACGATCTCGGCACCCAGGCCGCTCAGCGTGAACTCGGTGCGGGGCACGTTCTGCAGCGCGAGCAGCACCTGGAACAACGGCTGCCGGGCGAGCGAACGGGACGGGTTGAGGGCTTCGACGACGTGCTCGAACGGCAGGTCCTGGTGCGCGTACGCGCCGAGTGCCCCCTCCCGGACCCTGGCCAGCAGCTCCGTGAAGGTCGGGTCGCCCGAGGTGTCGGTGCGCAGCACCAGGGTGTTGACGAAGAACCCGACGAGCTCGTCCAGACCCTGGTCGGTCCGGCCGGCGACCAGGCTGCCGACCGGGATGTCCGTGCCCGCGCCGAGTTTGTCCAGCAGCGATGCCAGGGCGGCCTGCAGCACCATGTACACGCTGGCGCCGTGCTCCCGGCCCAACCGGACCAGGCCGGCGTGCAGTTCGGCGTCCAGCTCGACGTCGAGGTGGCCACCGGAGTAGGAGGGCACCGCAGGACGGTGGCGGTCGGCGGGGAGGGGGATCTGCTCCGGCAGGCCCGCCAGCGTCCGCGTCCAGTGGTCCGTCTGGCGGGCGCACAGAGTGTCCGGGTCGGCCGCGTCGCCGAGCAACTGGTTCTGCCACAGGGTGTAGTCGGCGTACTGCACGGGCAGCGGCGCCCACTGCGGCTCCTCGCCCCGGCGGCGTGCCGCGTACGCGGTGGCCAGGTCGGCGGACAACGGGCCCAGCGACCAGCCGTCGCCCGCGATGTGGTGCATCACCACGAGCAGCACGTGCTCGTCCGGCGCCAGCTCGAACAGCTCCGCGCGCAGCGGCGGTTGGGTCGCGAGGTCGAATCCGCCCGCCGCCGCTGCCGTCAGCAGCTCCGTCAGGTCCGCCTCACCCACGCGGGTGACGGCCAGTCGGGGTGGTGCCGTTCGGGCGTCCAGCACCTCCTGGCGGGGGACGCCGTCGACCTGGGGGTAGATCGTGCGCAGGCTCTCGTGCCGGGCGACGACGTCGCCGAGCGCCGCCCGCAGGGCGTCCTGGTCCAGGTCTCCGGTCAGTCGCCACGCCAGCGGCATGTTGTAGACGGAGCCGGCGTCCTCCAGTTGGTGCAGGAACCACAGCCGTCGCTGGGCGAAGGACAGCGGGACCGTCTCGGGCCGCTCCGCGCGGCGCAGCGCGAGCCTCGCCCGGCCGGCCCCGCCGAGTCCGGCGGCCAGCCCGGCCACCGTCGGCGTCTCGAAGAGGGCGCGCAGCTCCAGTTCCACCCCGAGGGCGGCACGCGCCCGGGCGACCAGCCGGGTGGCGAGCAGGGAGTGCCCGCCGAGGTCGAAGAAGTCGTCGTCGGCCCCGACCCCGGCCACGCCCAGCACCTCGGCGAACAGTTCCGCGAGGACCTGCTCCTGCGGGGTGCGCGGGGCCCTGCCGGTCCGCGCCGCGGTGTGGACGGGTGCGGGCAGCGCGCGCCGGTCCAGCTTGCCGGTGGCTGTCAGCGGCAGGCTCTCCAGGGGCACGAAGGCGGCCGGGACCATGTGGTCCGGCAGTCGCTCGCGCAGGTGTGCCCGCAGTTCCTCCGGCTGGAGTTGCGCCCCGGCGACGGCCACCGGGTAGGCGACCAGCCGGGTGTCCCCGGCCCGGTCGTTCCGGATCGCCACCGCGACCTGGGCGACCTGCGGGTGTTCCGCCAACGCCGCCTCGATCTCGCCGAGTTCGATCCGGAAGCCGCGCACCTTGACCTGGTCGTCGGTCCGGCCGAGGAACTCCAGGTTCCGGTCGGCGCCCCAGCGCACCAGGTCGCCGGTGCGGTACATCCGCGTGCCGCTCGGACCGAACGGGTCCGCCACGAACCGCCCCGCGGTGAGCGCCGGCCGGTTCAGGTAGCCGCGGGCCAGGCCCGCTCCGGCGAGGTACAGCTCGCCCGCCACGCCCGCGGGCACCGGCTGCAGCGTGCTGTCGAGGACGTACAGCCGGATGCCCCCGAGCGGCCGGCCGATCACCGGGCGCGGACTCGATTCCAGCGGTGCGACGACGGCGTCCACCGTGCATTCGGACGGCCCGTAGTAGTTCAGGCAGGACACGCCCTGGACCGCCCGCAGCCGCTCCCACAGCTGGTCCGGAACGGCCTCCCCGCCCATCGAGACCACCGCGGGACGGCGCCCCGGGTCGTCCAGGAGCCCCCGTGCGACGAGCACCTGCAGGTAGGACGGGGTGGCGTTGACGTAGTCGAGGCCGGCGCGCGTGACGTAGTCGACGAAGGCGTCCGGGTCGGACCAGGTCGCCTCGTCCAGGACGTGCAGTTCGTGGCCCGCGTACAGGCTGGAGAGCTGGTCGCAGGAGGCGTCGAACGACACCGAGGTGGTGAGCCCGATACGCAGCCGCTCCTTCGTCCGCCGGGGGAACAGCAGCGGACGCTGGCTGACGAAGAGGTTGAGCAGGCCGCCGTGGGTCGACACCACGCCCTTGGGCCTGCCGGTGGAGCCGGAGGTGTAGATCACGTAGGCCGGGTGCCCGGGGTCGATGGCGACCAGCGGGTCCGTCGCCGGGCAGTCGGCCACCAGGGCGGCCTCCGCCGGGTCGTCGAGCACCAGCCACCCGGCCGGGCCGGCCTCCGGCAGCCGGTCCCGGGTCCGGGCGTCGGTCACCGCCAGGACCGGGTCGGCGTCGTCCAGCATGTGCCCGATCCGGGCGGCCGGGTACTCGGGATCGACCGGGACGTAGGCCGCCCCGGTCCGCAGCACCGCGAGGATCGCCACGACCAGCTCGGCCGACCTCGGCAGGGCCACCGCCACCAGCCGCTCCGGCCCCGCGCCCCGGGCGACCAGGGTGTGCGCCAGCCGGTTCGCCCGCTCGTCCAGCTCCGCATAGGTCAGCGAGACGTCCCCGCACACCAGCGCCACCAGGTCCGGCGTCGCCCGCACCTGCGCCCGGAACAGCTCCGGTACGCTCGCGGCCGGGAGCTCCACCTCCGGTCCGGTGCCCAGTGCCGTCAGGTCGTCGCGCTCCTCCGCGGAGAGCACGCCGAAGCGGCTGAGCCGCCCCTGCGGGTCGGCGACCGCGGCGCGGAGCAGCCGCTCCCAGCGGCCGAACATCGTCTCGACGGTGGCCGGGTCGTAGAGGTCGCCGGCGTACTCGACGAGCCCGTCGATCCCCTCCGGGGTGCCGTCCTGCGCCTGGCGCTCGGACAGGGTGAAGACCAGGTCGAGCTTGGCGGTGGTCGTCGTCAACGGCATGTCGTCGACGTGCAGCCCGGGCGGCGCGAAGTCGGCCCGGGGCGCGTTCTGCAGCACCAGCATGACCTGGAACAGCGGGTGGTGCGCCAGCGAGCGCACCGGGTTGAGGGCTTCGACCAGGTGCTCGAACGGCAGGTCCTGGTGGGCGTACCCGGCCAGCGAGGTGTCCCGGACCCGGCCCAGCAGCTCGGCGAAGGTCGGATCGCCCGAGGTGTCGGTGCGGAAGACCAGGGTGTTGACGAAGTAGCCGACCAGCTCGTCCAGCGCCTGGTCGGTCCGGCCGGCGACCGGGCTGCCGACCGGGATGTCGTCGCCCGCGCCGAGCTTGCTCAGCAGCGCCGCCAGGCCGGCCTGGAGGACCATGAAGACACTGGTGCCGTGCGCGCGGGCGAGCTCGCGCAGACCGCGGTGCAGCTCGGCGTCCAGTCCGGCGTGCACGAAGCCGCCGCGGTTCGAGGCGGCCGCCGGGCGGGGCCGGTCGGCCGGCAGCTGGATCCGCTCCGGGAGACCGGCCAACTGCCGCGTCCAATAGGCCGCCTGGCGGGCGAACGGGCTGTCCGGGTCGGTGGACTCGCCGAGCAGCTCGTGCTGCCAGAGGGTGTAGTCGGCGTACTGGACCGGCAGGCTCTCCCAGCGCGGCTCCTCGCGGCGGCAGCGCGCCGCGTAGGCGACGGTCAGGTCCCGCGCGAGCGGGCCCAGCGACCAGCCGTCACCCGCGATGTGGTGCATCACCACCTGGAGCACGTGCTCGTCCGGCGCCAGCTCGAACAGGCCGGCCCGCAGCGGCGCATCACCCGCCAGGTCGAACGGCCGGTCCTTCGCCGCCGCCATCAGGGCGGACAGCCCGGCCTCGGCGGTCCGGCGCACGAGCAGCTGGGGGCGGGCCGCCACGACGTCCAGCACCTGCTGGTACGGGACACCGTCGACGGCCGGGTAGACGGTGCGCAGGCTCTCGTGCCGCCCGACCACGTCCGCGAGGGCTGCCTCCATCGCCCGGCGGTCCAGGTCCCCGGACAGCCGCCAGGCCAGGGAGATGTGGTAGTTCGCGCCGGTGCCGTCCAGCTGGTGCAGGAACCAGAGCCGCCGCTGCGCGAACGACAGCGGGACCAGCTCGGGGCGCTCACGCCGTACCAGCGCCGCCTGCGCCGGTCCGGCCGCCGTCAGCGCGGCGGCCAGGCCGGCCGGGGTCGGCGCCTCGAACAGGGTGCGCAGCGGCATCTCCACGCCGAGCGTCGCACGGATCCGGGCGGCCAGGCGGGTGGCGAGCAGGGAGTGCCCGCCCAGGTCGAAGAAGCCGTCCTCGACGCCGGCCGACGCCACGCCCAGGACCTCGGCGAACAACTCGCAGAGGACCTGCTCCCGCGGGGTGCGCGGCGCGCGGCCGGCGGCCGCCGGGGCGAGGTCGGGGGCGGGCAGGGCCCGGTGGTCCAGCTTGCCGTTGGTGGTCAGCGGCAGCGCGTCCAGCACGACGAACGCCGAGGGCACCATGTGCTCCGGCAGCCGCGCGGTCAGGTGCTCACGCAGGTCGGCCGGGCGCGGGGCCGCGTCGGCGGCCGGGACCAGGTAGGCGACCAGGCGGGTGTCGTCGGCGCGGTCCTGCCGGGCGATCACCGCGACCTGGCGGATCCGCGGGTGCTGGGCCAGGGCCGCCTCGATCTCGCCGAGCTCGATCCGGAAGCCTCGCACCTTCACCTGCTGGTCGGCCCGGCCGACGAAGCTCAGGCTGCCTTCCGCAGTCCGGCGCACCACGTCGCCGCTGCGGTACATCCGTGACCCCGGCGGTCCGAACGGGTCGGCGACGAACCGCCCGGCGGTCAGGCCCGGCCGGTTCAGGTAACCGCGCGCCAGCCCGGCGCCCGCCACGTACAGCTCGCCGGGCACGCCCGGGGCCACCGGCCGCAGGCCGTCGTCGAGCACGTACGTCCGCAGATCCGGGAGGCCCGCGCCGATCTGGCCGGCTGCAGGGCCGGACCGGTCGAGCGCGGCGTAGGTGACGTGCACGGTGGTCTCGGTGATGCCGTACATGTTGACCAGCCGGGGCGCATCCTCCGGGTGCCGTTCGTACCAGCTCGCCAACCGGGCGTGCTCCAGTGCCTCGCCGCCGAACACGACGGTCCGCAGGGCGAGTTCACGCGGGTGCTCGGCGTCGGCCTGCATCAGCTGGTAGAAGGCGGACGGCGTCTGGTTGAGCACCGTCACCCGCTCCCGGGCGAGGAGTTCCAGGAACCGGCCGGGCGAGCGGCTGGTCTCGTGGTCCACGACCACGAGACGTCCACCGTGCAGCAGCGGACCCCACAGCTCCCAGACCGAGAAGTCGAAGGCGTAGGAGTGGAAGAGGGTCCAGACATCGTCGGCGGTGAAACCGAACAGCTCCTCCGTCGTCCGGAACAGCCGCACCACGTTGCGGTGCGGGACCACCACGCCCTTGGGATTGCCGGTGGAGCCCGAGGTGTAGATGACGTACGCCGGGTGACCCGGGTCGACATCGACCGCGGGGTCCGTGTCCGGCAGGCCGTCCAGGTCGGCGGTGTCCAGCAGGAGCCGGTCCACGGACTCCGCGCCGGGCAGGTCGCCGATCTGACGCGTCGTCAGCATCAGTGCGGGGCAGGTGTCCTGGAGCAGGTAGGAGATCCGGGCCGCCGGGTACTGCGGGTCCACCGGCAGGTAGGCACCGCCCGCCTTGAGAACGGCCAGGACGGCGACCACCAGCTCCGCCGAGCGCGGCAGCGCCAGGGCGACGAGCTGCTCCGGGCCGACACCCCGCTCGATCAGCGCGTGCGCGAGCCGGTTGGCCCGGGCGTTCAACTCGCCGTACGTCAGGTCGACTTCGCCGTCCGTGAGGGCGACCGCGGCCGGGTCGGCCCGCACCTGCCGCTCGAACAGCGCGGTCAGACTGCTTGCCGACTGTTCCCCGCTCCGGTCGGCCTCGGCCGGCAGCAGCGCGCGGAGCTCCTCGGCGGACAGCACGTCCACCCGGCCGATCCGCCGACCGGGGTCGGCGACGACGGCGCGCAGCAGCCGCAGCCACCGGTCGACGATCCCCGCCACGGTGGCCTCGTCGAACAGGTCGGTGCTGTACTCGACCACGCCCGACAGCCCCTCCGCACCCGGCTGTTCGGCCAGGATGAAGGTCAGGTCGCACTTGGCCGTTCCGGTGTGCACCAGATCGGTCGCCACCCGCAGCCCCGGCAGGTCGAAGGCGTCGAGCGGGGCGTTCTGCAGGGCGAGCATGGTCTGGAACAGCGGGTGGTGGGCGAGCGACCTGGTCGGGTTCAGTGCCTCCACCAGCTGCTCGAACGGCAGGTCCTGGTGGGCGTACGCGGCCAGCGCGTCGGAGCGCACCCGGCCCAGCAGTTCGGTGAAGGTCGGGTCGCCGGACAGGTCGGTGCGCAGCACGAGGGTGTTGACGAAGAAGCCGACCAGGTCGTCCAGGGCCTCGTCGGTGCGCCCGGCGATCGGGGTGCCGATCGGGACGTCGGTGCCGGCGCCGAGCTTGCCGAGCAGGGCGGCCAGCCCGGCCTGGAGCACCATGAACAGGCTGGCGCCGCCGTCGCGGGCGAGCTCGCGCAGGCCCTGGTGCAGCTCTGCGTCGACCTGCACCGGCAGGTGGGCGCCCCGGTAGGACATCACCGCCGGGCGGGGCCGGTCGAAGGGCAGCTCCACCTGGTCGGGCAGGTCCGCCAACTGCTCACGCCAGTAGGCGATCTGGCCGCTCAGCAGGCTGTCCGGGTCCGAGCCGTCGCCGAGCAGTTCCTGTTGCCAGAGGGCGTAGTCGGCGTACTGGACCGGCAGTGGCGACCACTCCGGCTTCGCGCCCTCGGTACGGGCCGCGTAGGCGGTCCTCAGGTCCCGCAGGAGCGGGCCCGCCGACCAGCCGTCACCGGCGATGTGGTGCAGCACCAGCAGCAGCACGTGGTCCTCGGTGTCGAGCCGGAAGAGCTCGGCGCGCAGCGGTGGCTCGTCGGAGAGGTCGAAGCCGTGCCGGGCCGCCGCCGCCAGCCGCTGCGGCAGGTCGCGCTCTCCGCCCTCGGTCACCCGCAACCGCGGCCGGGCCTCGTCGGCCTCCAGCACCCGCTGGCACGGCTCGCCGTCGGCCACGGGGAAGATGGTGCGCAGGCTCTCGTGCCGCTCGACCAGGTCCGTCAGGGCCGCCTCCAGGGCCCGCTCGTCGAGGGTTCCGCCGAGGCGCAGCGCCAGCGGGATGTTGTAGGTGGCGCTCGGGCCCTCCATACGGTGCAGGAACCACAGCCGGCGCTGGGCGAAGGACAGCGGGACGGTCTCGGGACGCTCGTGCCGACCCAGTGCCGGGCGCGCCCGGCCGGCGATGTCCACCGCCGCCGCCAGGCCCTCCACCGTCGGCGCGTCGAACAGGTCGCGCAGCCCCAGCTCCACGCCCAGCACCGACCGGGCCCGGGCGACCAGCCGGGTGGCCAGCAGCGAGTGCCCGCCGAGGTCGAAGAAGTCGTCGTCCGCTCCGACCCCGGACACGCCGAGGACGTCGGCGAACAGCCCGGCGAGCAGGTGCTCGGTCGCGGTGCGCGGAGCGCGGCCCGGGTCGGCGGGCTGCCGGTCGGGCGCGGGGAGGGCACGCCGGTCGAGCTTGCCGTTGGGAGTCAGGGGCAGGGCGTCCAGCAGCACGAGGGCCGACGGCACCATGTGCTTGGGCAACCGCTCCCGGAGGTGTTCGCGCAGGGCGGTGTCGGTGACCGTGGCGCCGGGCTCGGCGACGGCGTAGGCGACCAGTCGGGGCTCGTCCTCGGTGCGCACCATGGCCGCGGCCCGGGCGACCTGCGGGTGCTCGGCGAGGACCGCCTCGACTTCGCCGAGCTCCACCCGGAAACCGCGCACCTTGACCTGGTCGTCCGTGCGCCCCAGGAACTCCAGGTTCCCGTCCGCGCCCCACCGCACCAGGTCCCCCGTGCGGTACATCCGCGATCCACCCGGACCGAACGGATCCGCCACAAACCTCCCCGCGGTCAGCCCCGGCCGGTTCAGATACCCACGCGCCAGACCAGGCCCCGCGATGTACAACTCACCCGACACACCCGCAGGCAACGGCCGCAGGGCCCCGTCCAGCACATACAGCCGGACATTGCCGGCCGGCCGGCCGATCACCGGGACCGCACTCGACCCCACCGAGGCCACCACCGGATTGACGGTGCACTCCGACGGCCCGTACAGATTGAGGCAGGACACCCCGTCCGCCGCCCGCAACTCCCCCCACAACCCCTCCGGAACAGCCTCCCCACCGGCCGCCACCAGCGCCGGACGCCACCCCCCGCCGCCCAGAAGCCCGTGCGCGACCAGGACCTCCAGATAGGACGGCGTCGCCTCGACATAGTCCAACCCGTGACGCGCCGCGTAACCGACGAACGCGCCGGGGTCGGTCCACGTCCCGTAGTCCAGGACATGCAGCTCATGACCCGCGAACAGGGCCAGCAACTGGTTCCACGACGCATCGAACGACACCGACGTCGTCAACGCCACCCGCAGCCGCCGCCCGCCCGTCGCCGGCCCGAAGCGGACCTCCCGCAGGTCCGCGAGCAGGTTGAGCAGACCGCCATGGGTCGGCGCCACACCCTTGGGCCTGCCAGTGGAACCGGACGTGTAGATCACATACGCCGGATGACCCGGATCGACCACCACCATCGGATCGGCCCCCGACAGACCCGCCACCAGCCCGGCCGTCACCGGATCGTCAACGACCAGCCGGCCGACCGAACCCTCCCCCGGCAACCGCCCCCCACTGACCGTGTCGGTCACCACCAGCGCCGGACACGCGTCATCCAGCAGCAACGCGATCCGCGCGGCCGGATACTCGGGATCGACCGGCACACAGGCCGCCCCGGTCTTGAGCACCGCGAGAATCGCCACCACCAGCTCGACCGAGCGCGGCAACGCCACCGCCACCAGCCGCTCCGGCCCCGCACCCCGCGCGACCAGAGCGTTCGCCAGCCGATTCGCCCGCCCGTCCAACTCCGCATAGGTCAGCGAAACATCCCCGCACACCAACGCCACCACATCCGGCATCGCCCGCACATGCGCCCGGAACAGCCCCGGCAGGGTCTCGGCCGAAACCCCGACCGACGGCCCAGTACCCAGGGCCAGCAGCTCACGCTGCTCCTCGGCCCCGACCAGACCGATCCGGCCCAGCACCTCGTCCGGGTCGCAGTCCGCGACGGTGTCGAGCAGGGAGATCAGCCGCTGCTGATGGGCGGCGAGGTCGTCCTCGCCGTACGCCTCCGGCGAGCCGTGGAGCCTGAGCAACGGCGGGTTGCCGTCCCGGTAGTCGAACACCCAGACGGCCAGGTCGCTGGTCGACCCCGACACGAAGTGGTGCACGGAGGCGGGGTGGCCGGCGAAGGTCGGCCGGGAGTTGAACGCCATGATGTTGACGATCAGCGGGAACGCCGTCCCGATGCTGCCGGGCGCCCCGAGGTCCCGCAGCAGGTCCTCGCTGCGGTACCGCTCGTGCGCGACGGCCGCCTCGACCTCCCGCGCCGCCTGGGCGACGAGGTCACGCCACGGCATGTCCGGTCGTACCGTCAGCCGCAGGGGCACCACGTTGGACAGCGTGCCCGGCACCGACATCAGGTCGCGGTCGGCGGACCGACGGGCCGTGACGGGCAGGGCCAGCACCACGTCCTGCGTTCCGGTCAGCCGGTGCGCGTAGAGCGCCGCCGCCGCGACCACCAGGCGGGACCAGCGGACGCCGGTCCTTCCCGCCGCCGCGCGCAGCGCGTCCGGGCGCCGCAGTTCCCGCTCCTCGGCCAACCGGAGCGCGCGGTTCGGGTCGGCCGGGGCCGTGCGGGTCAGCCGCGTCGGTTCCGGCCGGTCGGCGAAGCGTTCCGTCCAGTAGGAGCGGTCGGCGGTGAAGTCCGCCGACGCGCGGTAGGCGGCATCGCTGTCGACCAGGTTCCGCAGCGAGCCGAACGGCGATGGCGGCACGGCACCGTCCTCGGCGAGCGCCGAGTACACCTCGCCGACCCGCTGGCGGACCATGGAGCTGCTGATCGCGTCCAGCACCACGTGGTGGTAGTTCAGGTACCAGAGGTACTCGGTCGGCGACAGCCGGATCAGAGCGTGCCCGAACAGCGGGTCGCGCGCGAGGTCCAGCGGGCGCATCAGGTCCCGCTCCATCCACTCCATGGCCGCCGCGCGGGGTGCGGGCTCCCCGCCGAGGTCCAGGTGTGCCGGTGCCCACTCCCAGGTCTCGCGGAGGATCTGGCGCGGGCCGTCACCGTCGTCGACGAAGGTCACGTGCAGCGCGTCGACCTCGTCGACCACCCGGCGCAGCGCGGTCTCGAACAGCTCCGGGTCGACCGGCCCGTGGATCTCCAGGCACTCACCGACGCGGTAGCCGGGGATCGGTGTCCGGGAGCGCTGCTCGGCGAACCAGATCTCGCGCTGGGCCGCTGTCAGGGCAAGGGTGTCGCCGTCGCGACGGGACATGGGGGTACCTCCAGAAGTGTGGGCGGGCAGGCGCGCCGGGGCGCGTCGGGGCCACGCCGACCGCGGTGGCGTCACGCGGTCGGCGGGCGGGTGGCGCGGCTGCTGCGGTCAGGCGGCGAGTTCGCCGGCCTGGAGCTGCCACAGGGATGCGTAGAGTCCGGCCCGGGCCAGGAGTTCGTCGTGGGTGCCTTGTTCGGCCACCACGCCGCGCCGGTCCATGACGTAGACCTGGTCGGCGTGGCGGACGGTGGAGAGCCGGTGGGCGATGACCGCCATCGTCCGGTCGGCCGCGAAGCCGCGCAGCGTGCGCCGGATGACGGCCTCGGTCTCGTTGTCCACGGCGGAGGTCGCCTCGTCGAGGACCACGACCGGCACGTCCTTGAGGATCGCGCGCGCTAGGGCGATCCGCTGCCGCCGGCCCCCCGAGAGCGCGGCACCGCGTTCGCCGATCACCGTGTCAGAGCCGTCCGGCAGCGTCGCGATGGAGGCGTGCGCCTCGGACATCGCGGCAGTCTCGACGACGGCCTCGTCCGAGGCGCCGAAGCTGCCGCCCGGCGCAGGATCCGGCCGGCATCCGCGGCAGGCGTCTGCGGTTCGTGCCGGACGAGGACCCCACCGGTGATCGGGTTCGCCTGGGCCTCGGAAACCCCTGGGACGCGGCGCAGGGCCGCGGCGAGGACTTCGGCCGTCCGGGGCCGTCCGAGAACCGGTCCGACGTCCCGGCGCTGGCGGCCCGGAATGACCGAGCGCGGGCTCGCGTCCAGATCCATGGAGCGGAATCCGGCTGCGGCGCCCAGCAGAGATGGCATGTGTACGATCACCTGTTTGCGGAGGTCACGGGCGATCCGCCATCGGGCACGACGGATCAATGTGACGGAATGGAAATTCTGAACGGGCGGCCGATGCGGCCGGAAGGCCCGCGGCCGACCACCGCGCGGACCCAGCTCGCGAGCTCGGCCACGGTGTGCGTCCAGGCGGCGGGCCAGGTCGCGCCGGTGTGTCAGTTCGCCTTTCCGGCACCGACGGTCGCACGGATCTTCGGGGTCCTCGCCTCTGCCTCGCCCGCGTCCGTCACCTCGGTCTTCTTCTCGACCGGGGCCGCATTCTCGGCAGCGCGGCGGCCGTCCCCCGAGGTGCCCTGAGCCGCCACCACGTCGGCGGCCACCTCGGCCGCGAGGTCGTGGATGTTCTCCCCGGCCTCGTGGGCGGCCTTCCTCACCTCCATGACGATGCCGACGGACGTCTTGACGACGCCTCGTACCAGTGGCTTGAGGAGGCGCTTGGCCAGCGGCGCGACGACGAGACCGATCAGGAACGGCGGAACTACGGGCGGCATGGTGTTCGAGCCTCTCTACGCAGACGGATGACAGGGGACCCGGGGCGCTTCGGACTCCGGAGCGCGCACAGCAGGACGGACGGAAGCACCCCTCTCGCCGGATGACCGGTTCCCGTCGCGGATTTCCCGCCGAACCGATACTCCTCGCCGATGGGGTCCACCGCCCGATCTTCCGTCACCGTAGTCGAGTTGGGCTCACCAAAACCAAACATTCTCAACATGATTCACTCGTTCGAGTGCAATCCGAACCATCATTCGCAACGAATGATGGTAGGTGTGCCAATCAACTTGGCAGATAATATTATTTAGTGATCATTCGCGATTTCCGGGTTCCCCCGCCGCCCGTCGGGCGCGGCGCCCGGGCCGCGCCCTCGACCATCAGACCCCACCGGACACTGTCGATCAACTGGTGAGAGCGCCGCCCCGTCGGATCGGCCTGTCCCACTGGTCCCGGCCCCGCGACCAGCCGAAGATGACGGCATGCATGTCGACGACTCGGGTGCCGGGCTGCTGGTGACGAACGTGCGCGTCTTCGACGGGATCGGAGCGGAGTCGGTCCCGGGGCACGTCCGGGTCCAACGGGACAGGATCGAAGAGGTGGTGCTGGGCCGACCCCTCCCGCCCGGCCTCGCCGGAGGCGCGACGGTGCTCGACGGCGGAGGCCGCACCCTCCTGCCCGGCCTCACCGACGCACACGTCCACCTGTTCGCGATCGGCAGCACCATGGCGGAGCTACGGCTCGCACCGACCGGCGCCCTCCACTACCAGGCCCTGGCCGCGGCCCGCGACATGCTGATGCGCGGCTTCACCACCGTGCGGGACCTGGCCGGAGACACCGAACCTCTGCGGCGCGTGCTGGACCGCGGGCTGTTCCCGGGCCCACGGATCTACCCGAGCCAGGCGGCCGTCTCCCAGACCGCCGGCCACGGCGACTTCGGGACGGTCCACGACGCCCCCACCGCCCTGGGCGGGCCACCGGCCCGGACCGAGCAGATCGGGTTCACCCGGGTCGCCGACGGGCCGGAACGGGTGCTCGCCGCGGTGCGCGAGCAGCTGAAGAAGGGTGCCGCCCAGATCAAGCTGATGGCCGGCGGCGGCGTCATCTCCGAGTTCGACCCGCTGGACGTCCTGCAGTTCACCACGGCCGAGCTGGAGGCCGCCGTCGCCGCAGCCTCCGACTGGGGCACCTATGTGACCGTGCACGTCTACACCTCCGAAGGCGTCCGCCGCGCGGTGCGGGCCGGCGTGCGCTGCATCGAGCACGGACACCTCGTCGACGAGGACACCATCCGCCACCTCGCGGAGCAGGGCGTGTGGCTGAGCACCCAGCCGTTCGAGGTCGACGACCACCACTACGCCTCTCCGGACAGCGACCGCAAGAACCGCGAAGTGTGCGAAGGCGTCGCCCGCACCATCGGCTGGGCGGTGAAGCACGGCGTTCGGCTGGCCTTCGGCACCGACCTGGTGCTCGACCCCGGTAAGGCCCACCGGCAGAACGAGATGCTCGTCCGGCTCGGCAGCTACCTCAGCCCGGTCGAGGCCCTGCGGACGGCCACCTCCGGCAACGCCGAGCTGTTCCGCCTGTCCGGCCGCCGGGACCCCTACCGCGCCGCGCCGCTCGGCGTCATCGCGCCGGGAGCATGGGCCGACCTCCTGGTCGTCGACGGCGACCCGACCACCGACCTGTCCGTCCTCGCCGACCCCGAACGCAACCTGCGACTGATCGTCAAGGACGGCGTCGTCCACAAGAACGAGCTCGGCTGACCCGAACCGGCTCCCGCCGCCCCTCGGCTCGGGCGGTCCGTGCCAGCCCTGCGGGCCGGGCGGGCTCGCCGGGCGGTTTGCGGCACCGGGGGCGTGGGCGCCGCCGCAGGTGCGCTGCTGCCGATCGCGGCGTTTCGAGCGTCCCGGAAACGGCACGAGGGCCTGTTCCCGCGCAGATGCGCGGGAACAGGCCCTCGTGGGTCACTCCGGTTGCCCCTGTCCGACCCCCGGGGTGAGGGGAAGCCGAATGGTCGGCTTAGTACCAGTGGTTGGCCTGCCAGAAGGTCCAGGCCGCGTTCGGGCTGCCGTAGCGGGTGTTCATGTAGTCCAGCGACCACTTGATCTGGGTGGACGGGTTGGTCTTCCAGTCCGCACCGGCCGAGGCCATCTTGGAGGCCGGCAGCGCCTGGCCCAGACCGTAGGAGCCCGAGCTCGGGTTGGTCGCCGTGACGTTCCAGCCCGACTCGTGGGAGATGATCTGGCTGAACGAGGCGAGCTGGTCCGCCGGCACGATCTGCGCGGCGATGGCCTGCGGGGAGGCGTCCGCGGCCGAGGCGACAGCGGGGACCACGGCGGCACCCAGGGCGGTCACACCGGCGGCACCGGCAAGAATCACGGCAGTGGTACGCATGCGGAACTTGAAAGCGGGCATATACAGAAGACCTCAATCAGTTGGGCCGGTGTCACTCCCCGCCTCGACCGTGGCCGGACAGGGGCCGAACGGTCGCGGGATGTGACTCGGCGATAAGCCGTTCACCGGTGGGACAGGAGCCGGTGTGGCTGGCGATGAATGCCAAGTTGCCAGACCGGATCGGCCCTCGCCAAGACCCCCTCGCTACGACCCGCCGTCGTAGCGGACAGACCGGCACTGGTTCGAGAGGCGAGCCGCCCGGAGCGTGCCGACCCCGCCCCGCCTGCGCAAACACCCCCCAATAACACGCCAAATAGTTGCAAAATAGTGCAAAACGGACACCACTATCCGTCGTCGTACACCGCATTCCCATGTGAGCGCACTCACGACCCCAGCCCCGGCGCCATCACCGACCGGCCCGCCGCCACCACGCCGAGTCACCACCGATCGGCCGCCATTGAGACGGCCACCACACCCGGCCGGCGCGGGAACGGCACCACAGGGCGTCACCGCGGCTGTCGGCCGCCTGGTCGGCACGGCGGCAGGCGGGCACGGCGGCAGGCGGGCAGGGCGGCAGGCGGGCAGGGCGCGAAGCCGTCACGGGATCCCGGCCGGCCCCCGAGACGCCCGTCCTGGCGGAATCCCCCGTGCCGAAGACAGCCCGGCGTCGTTCGTGGCCGTGTGCGAGTCGTCGGGCATCTCGATGCGGTCCATGCGGCCCACGCGGCTCATGCGGCTCACGCGGCTCATGCGGCCGGCGAAGCCCCGAAGGTCAGGAGTACAGCGCGATCCTGGGCTGAACCGTGCCCGGGCCGGCGTTGACGACGGTGAGCCGGTAGCGCTGGGTGAGGGTGTGATGGCTGTGGAGGACCAGCTTCGCCCGGGTGAGGTCGGTGTACAGCGTGCCGGTCTCGCTGGCCAGCCGCACGGTCTTCCAGTGGCCGCCGCTCAGGACCTCGAGCTTGATGTCCGTCGGCGCGAGGAAGGGCCCGTCGTCCGGGGACTCGACGAGGATCTGCGGGGCGACGGTCCGGTCCGCCGACGAGTCGTTGCGGTAGGAGACCGTGATCGGGTGCGCCGCGTGGTCGGACGGCAGCGGCCGGTCGGGCAGGCCGACAAACGAGACCGGCGCGACAGCGGTCACCACCTGAGGGGCCAAGGCCCCCGTGGCGAGCGCCGGCGACGGCATCGTGAACGGCGCGGCCAACACGGCGGCGAGGGCGGTCGGGGCCAGAGCCCGGCGGAGGACCTTCCAGGTGGGCATGGTGTCTCCTTCGGTCATCGACGGCGCTCCCGGGAAGTCCACCGGCGGCCGGGCGGTCACCCGCCCACCGAGCGCATCCCCGGCTGGACGGACTGCCGCCGCCGGGCGGCCCGGACCGTACCCATCCACCCTGCACACCAATGGCCCAACGCGCATCCGCACCGGACCGGCGGCCCCGCCCAGGGCCCTCCAGGAGCGGGCAGTACAAGCACCTTCGGGCCCCTCGCCGGACAGCGAGAAGCACCGGCCACCGTGCTGGCGGCCGGTGCTTCCTCCCGTCGGACCCCGGGCTGGTCTACCAGTGCTCGTGGTGGTCGCAGCGCATGTCGTACTCGTCGTGTTCGTCGTGCTCGTGGCGCTTGATCCTGGTCGGGTCGGTGGCGGTGTGGGTGGTGGTGTCGCCGCCCCCGGTGACGGTCGCGGTGTTCGTGACCTCGTCGTCGGCCCGGCAGGAGACGTCGACCTGCAGCGTGATGGGCGGGTAGCTGCTCCCGGCGGGGAGGGCGTCACTGCGGGTGCAGGTGAGCGTGCTCCGGTCACAGGTCCAGCCCGTGCCGCTGATGCTGTCGGCCTTGAGCCCCGGGGGGAGGGTGTCGTGCACGGTGACCGTGGTGCCGTCGGTCGGAGCGGCCCCGGCGGCGTTGCCGACGGCGATGGTGTAGGTGCCGTCCCGCCCCTGGATGAAGTGCCTGGCGTGGGTCTTGGTGATGGTCAGGGACGGGACCGTGTAGGAGATGATCACCTGGCCACTGTGGTTCGCCGTCCCGATCGTCGAGAGCGCATAGCTCGTGCCGCTACCCGTGGGGGTGGCGAAGCTGCTGCCCCCACCGCCCCCTCCCCCACCTGCCGAGGTGCCCGTCCTGTTGACGGCGCCGCTGCCGCCGCCCCCGCCGGCGAAGTACCCGCCCCCGCCGCCGCCACCAGCAGCGATGGTACTGGCGGCGCAGCCGCCGTCGAAGCTGCCCCCAGCGCCACCGGTACCGACCGTGGCACCCGAGAACCCGCTCCCCGGCCCGCCGTTCACGACCAGACAGGACGGAACGGTGCCGGCGGCCCCGCCGGCACCCCCGGTGCTCGTACTGGTGCGGCCACCGCCCCCGCCCTGCCCCGGCGAGGCCCCGGGGCCGGTGGCGCTTCCCGCGGTGCCGCCGGTGGCGTCCGGCGTCGTCCCGCCGTTGCCTCCGTTCCCTCCGCTGGAGCCCGCTCCGGTGCCGCCGGCCGCGCCGCCGCCCCCGGCGACCACCAGCAGGGAGCCGCCCGTGCTGACGCTGGAGGCCCCGCCCCCACCCGGGCCCTCGAAGTGAAAGCCGGTGAGCGGAAAACCTCCCCCTGGGGCACCGCCGTTGAACCCGCCGGCACCCGGCGTCCCCGTGCCGTTGCAGCCCTTGCCGCCGGTGCCGCCGACGTTGATGGTGAAGGTCGTCGCCGTGGCGGTCTGCGGCAAGGTGGTCACCACCCGTGCCCCCGCCCCACCGGCCCCCGTGACGGAACAGGCGGTGCCGGTGTTGTCGGCGCCGCCGGCGCCGTCCGCGGTGATCGTCACCACCGCCGCCGCCGGAACTGTCAGGGTCTGCGATGCGCCGGTGAAGGTGAAGGTCTGCGACGGATCAGCCAGCTGCGCCCGCACCGGCACGGCCCCCACCGGCGCGGCCGCCACCGGTGGAGCCGTGGCCGCCAGCAGTGCCATACCGGACAGCAGCGCGCTCCCCACCGACACCACCCCCGCACCGCGCTCCCCGCGCCGCCCACCCGCGCCAACCGGATCGGACACGACGACGGCACCAGCCGGGGCCCTGTTGGACACGGCCACGGGCCACTGACGGCTGACCCGGTACCACGGCAGATCGCCCTGTCCACGAGTACGAGTGCTCATCCGCAGGTTCACCTCTCCTCACAGCAAAGCGCCCCGCGCCCCCGTGCGACAAGGCACAAGCGACACAGGACACCTGATGAAAAATCATGACAAACCACAATTAGACGCCCATACCCGGTCGCTTCGAGGTAGCGAGCCCATGAGAACCCCGGGTGTCGCAACGATCCGCGCGAGCCGGCGAGGAGCCGGCATCCGAGCAGGCCACCGTCTGGTCCTGGCATCCGTCCCGGCCTCGCCCCACACCTCCGCCAGCGCACCGCCGACGGCACCGGGAGCCTCATGGTCGGCCAGGAAGGGGAGCCCCCGCCCGGGGCATGGCTTTCGGACAGACCCGACGAGCACGCGGCCGGCGAGTTGGCGCGTCACCGGGTCGACATGCCCGACGTCCTCGTACGCCGATCGGGGGACCGCCGCTCTCTGATCCTGGGTCACGCCTCGCCATGATCGCGACGGTCGTCGTCACGCCCGAACCCGGCCCCACCCCACCTCGCCGACCGGCACTGGCACTGGCACTGGCACCGGCACCGGCACCGGCCGGATCGCGAACTACAGCCGTCGTGAGAACACGGGAACCCTGCTCAGCAACCAGAAGGCGCTGCTGGTGCCGAGCCCGTAGGCGAGGTGGGCGGTCAGGTCATCGCCCAGCGTCCTGGCGTCGTATTTCCAGATGGGTTTGTAGAGTCCCGCGACCGGAAGCACCACGTATCCGCTGAGCCACACGAGCGCACCGTACGGGAGCCCGTACACGACGCGGGGTTTGCGCAGCGAGGCGCTGACGGCGCCGTAGAAGGCCGCGTTGCCCACGCCATACGACCAGTGCATGAACGTGCTGACGGGGAACGCCGCGCTGTCCGGCAGCTCGCGCCGGGTGAAGGCCTCGACCAGGCGCTTTCCGACCTGCCCGGGATCCGGCGCCTCCTGCCAGGTGCGGACCGGGGCGAACTCCCAGTGCAGGGCGTTGTGTTCGCCGCCGGCCCGGCGCTGGCGCAGGAACCTCACGGCGTCCATGCAGACGGTGCCGACCACTCCCGCCGCCAGGCCCGCACCGACAGCGCCGAGCGGGGTCAGCTGCTTGCGCGTGCGCATAGGTCGTTCGCTCCCGATTCCGGTTCTTCCAGAAGCCGGCGCTCTGGCCGCCGTCGACGCACAGGATCTCGCCGGTGACGAACGAGGCCTGTTCGAGGTGCATGATCGTCGAGGTTCATGATCGCCTCGACGGCGGCGGCCTACCCGCGCCTGCGGTACGCGTCCGGCGACGGCGCCCACCGTTTTCACTCTACTCGGCGCCGCGCCCCGGCGCCGCGCAGAGCTCTTCAGGTGCGGCCGACGGCCGGCCGTACGACGCTGGAGGCAGGCACCGGCCTGTCGAGCGCGGGAGGAGCACAGGTCATGGCCGTTCTGATCGCCGTGAACGTCGGCATGCCCAAGGACGTCCCCTGGCAGGGCAGGACCACCCGCACCGGCATCTGGAAGTACCCCGTCGCCGGGCCCGTGATGGCGCGCCGGCTCAACCTGGACGGCGACGGGCAGGGCGACCTCGCCGGGCACGGCGGCGAGCAACGTGCCGTGCTGGTCTACCAGTTGAGTTCCTACCGCCATTGGCAGGAGCACCTGAAGCGGGACGACTTCACGTACGGCCAGTTCGGCGAGAACCTCACCGTGGACGGACTCGCCGACGACGAGGTGTGCATCGGTGACCGCTACGGGATCGGCGGTGCGGTCTTCGAGGTCACCCAACCCCGCGTGACGTGCTACCGCGTGGGGTTGCGGCTCGGCGAGCCGCAGATGGCCGCCCTGCTGGTGTCCCATCGCCGCCCGGGCTTCTACATGCGGGTGCTGACCGAAGGGCCGGTGCGGGCGGGCGACGAGATCGTGAAGATCGCCTCGGGCCCCGAGGAGATGACCGTCGCGGAGATCGACGCGCTGCTCTACCTGCCCGGCCACGCCCGGCCGCAGCTCGAACGGGCCCTGCGCATCAGCGCGTTGAGCCCCGGCTGGAAGACGTCGCTGCAGGCCCTGCTCGACGACGCGGACCGCGGCTCCGGCACCGCGGGTGGGAACCGCGGGCTGACCACCAGCAGTCCGCCGCCGGCCTGGCCCGGGTTCCGTCGGCTCGAAGTCGCCCGCATCGAGCCGGAGAGCTCGGACATCTTCTCGCTCACTCTGGCGGCGGTCGACGGCGAACCGCTCCCCGCCGCTCTGCCGGGGCAGTTCCTCACGGTCCGCCTGCGGCCGGACCCACAGGCCTCCCCGGTCATCCGCAACTACTCGCTCTCCGGCCGACCGGGCGCCAAAACGTATCGCATCAGTGTCAAGCAGGAGCCGAACGGCGTCGCCAGTACCTACCTGCGTGAGCACGTGACGGTGGGTGACGCCCTCGATGTCGCCGCTCCGCGCGGCACGTTCCTGCTCGCCGACGCGAACACTCCGGTCCTGCTGCTGTCCGCCGGCGTCGGCGCCACCCCCGTCCTGGCCATGCTGCACGCCCTGGCCTCGGAGCACTCGCAGCGCGCGGTGTGGTGGCTGCACGCGGCCCGGAACGGCGAGAACCACCCGTTCGCCGGCGAGGTGCGCGCACTGCTCTCCCAGCTGCCCGCAGGCCGGTCGTTCGTCTCCTACAGCCGTCCGTCCGGCGCCGACCGCCCGGGTGTCGACTACACGGTCAGCGGGCGGTTCAGTCCCGAGCGGATCCACGGCCTGGAGCCGCCTCCGGACGCCGACGCCTACATCTGCGGGCCGAGCGCGTTCATGCGGGACATGACGGACGCCCTTCAGGCCTGCGGCCTGCCGTCCTCCCGGGTCCACACCGAGGTCTTCGGGGCCACGTCCGGCCTCACCCCCGGCGTGGTGACCGGACCCGTCCGGGCACCGCACCAGCCGGCCGCTCCTCCCGGCGGCCGCCCGGGACCGTCCGTAGCCTTCGCCCGCAGCGGGCTGGTCGTCCCCTGGCACCCTGACTACGGGACGCTGCTCGAACTCGCCGAGGCGTGCGACGTGCCCGTGCGCTGGTCCTGCCGCACCGGAATCTGCCACACCTGCGAGACCGCGCTCCTCTCCGGCCACGTCGAGTACGCCCCGCAGCCCCTGGAGCCCCCCGCCGCGGGGAGCGCGCTCATCTGCTGCTCGACGCCCCCGGCCGACGTGGTCCTGGACATGTGATCGGATGTGCTCCGTGACCGGGGGCACTTCCGCCTATGGAGCACCGGGTTGCGCGCGGTCGGCGCAGCTGCCTAGCGTGGTTGCGTGGGGCGAGGGGACAGAACCGGCGGGGCGGGTCGGTTGCGTGGGCCATCCCGCCGTGGGGCATCCCGCCGTGGAACATCCCGCCGTGGGGCATCCCGCCGAACCCACTCCTGGCATGTGTCCGAGAGGGGATCTCTGCCATGGCAAAGGTGCTTTTCATCGTCAGCGGAGCCGCCTACTGGGTGCTGAAGGACGGCACGCGGCACGCGACCGGCTACTGGGCCGAGGAGTTCGCGAACCCGTACAAGATCCTCACGGACGCCGGTCACGAGGTCGTCGTCGCGACGCCCAACGGTGTGACACCGACCGTCGACATGATGAGCCTGCGCCCCGAGATGGTCGGCGGAAACGACAGCGCCCTGGAGCTGGAGGCCGTCATCCGTTCCGCAGAGGTGCTGCGTCGACCGCTGCAGCTGTCGGACGTGCGCCTGGAGGACTACGACGCGGTCTACCTGCCGGGCGGCCACGGCCCGATGGCGGACCTGGCGTGGGACGCCGATGCGGGACGGCTGCTGACCCGGCAACTGGCCTCGGGCAACCCGCTGTTCATCGTCTGCCACGGCCCCGCCGCACTGCTGGCCACCAGGATCCACGGCGAGTCGCCGTTCAAGGGCTACCACATCACCTGCTTCACCGACGAGGAGGAGGACGGCGTCGGACTGGCCTCCAAGGTGCCGTGGCTGCTGGAGACCGACGTGAAGGCGAAGGTCGGCGTCAACTTCAGCCGCGGTCCGGTCTGGGAGCCCTACATGGTCGAGGACCGCAACCTGGTGACCGGACAGAACCCGGCCTCGGCCGCGGTCCTCGGGAACCGGATGCTGGAGATCCTCAAGTGACCAGTCCTGGAGCGATCCCGCCCAGGCGCGCGCCCGCGTCGCAGGACGTCGGACGCGCGGTGTTCCGAGCGAAAGGGCCATGACGGTGGAAGCGACGGTTGCCCGGGCCCTGCTGGACCGGCACTGGGCCGCATCGAACAGCGGTGACGCGGACGCGGAACACGACATCTACGCCGACGACGTCATCGTCGAATACCCCCAGTCCGGCGAGGTCATCCGCGGCAGGAGCAACATCCAGGCACTGCGCATCCAACATCCCGCGGCCCGAACCTTCACCGTGCGCAGGATCCTCGGATCCGGCGACCTCTGGGTCACCGAATTCGTGCTCACCTACGACGGCAAACCCACACAGACCGTGAGCATCATGGAGTTCTCGGCAGGACGCGTGGTGCGGGAGACGCAGTACTTCGCCGACCCGTTCGACCCGCCGGCCTGGCGGTCCCAGTGGGTCGAACCCGGGGAGTGATCAGCGACTCTACGTTGAGGAGCGACGCGCTCGCCAAATGACGCGACATCAGCTGGGCCTGCTTCGAACGGGACTGGTACCGGACATCGAGACCGAGCCCGGGCGCCACCGCCACAGCGCCCGTTGGCTTGCCTAGACTGCGGCCGATCGACACGGCTGCCTTCGTCCGGTTGCGGCTAGAGTCGCGCCTGTGACAGTGAGCCGGGGCCGGTGGCCGAAGATCGACCAGGACAGCGGCATCGAGGATGCGGTGTTGCTCATCCTGGAGTGGCTGGGCGAGCAGGGTGTGGGCGCCGCGATCAGGGTGGACGCCGAGCGGTTGCGGGACCAGAAGCCCGCATGGACGTTCACCGCCGGCGGCGGTCCGTTGAGGCAACCGATGCGGGCCGACGGAGCCACCGCTCACGAGTGCCTGTCCCGCGCTCTGTCCTATCTCCGCGAAGCCGGCGTGGACGTGCCCTTCTGACGCGTCGCCCATGGAGCGGACGATGGTGGCGGCCTTCGGGTGTCGGTGGCGCGTCCAGCGATCCGGTTTGAAGGTGGGCATGTCAAGGTCGACGCCTCCACCACCTCAACGTCCCCCAGGCCGAGCAGCAGACCCTGGCCGACATGCTCGACACCTGCGCGTAGCCGGAGCGGCCCGCCCCCGTCCTGTTGGTCCGGGGCGGCCGCGACAGAAGGCGGCTTTCGGCTGCGGGGACGGGGGTGCGGGTTCTACGGTGTCGGGTGACGGTATGTCAGGACTGTGGGGTGGGTCTGGTGGATGTTCCTCTGGCGGACGCGGTGGCTGCGGTACGCGACGAGCTGCTGAAGGCGGCGGCCCGGGCCGGGGACGATCCCGGAGTGGTGTTCGCGGTGGGACCGGTGGAGATGGAGTTCGAGGTCGAGCTGCGCGCGGACGCCAAGGCGAAGGCCGGCTTCAAGCTGTTCGCGGTAGGGGCGGAGACCGAGGCCGGGCTTTCCCGCGGCCGTACCCACCGGGTCTCCTTCACCCTCACCCCCAAGCGCCCGAACGGAGGCGACCTCCTGGTCAGCTCCGCGCAGGAGCGCCCGGCCGGGCCCGGCGACACCACCGGGCGCATCAACGACTGAGAACCGGGATCTTGGCCGGCGCCCCGTCGTCCGGTCGCAGCCATGGGCGGCGGGCGGGGCTGCTTGTAGGGGGCGTGGGTGGAGCGGGTACGGCTTGCCGGGGTGAACGGACCGAACGGCCACGGGTCGGGGTACGCGGTCGGCGGCCGGCTGGTCCTGACGGCCGCACACGTCACCGGGCCGTTGGGCACCGGGGTGACGGTCTTCCACCCGGCCGGCAGCGGCACCGCTGCCGGGACCGTGGTGTGGGCCGGCACTCCGGGTGGGCGTGACGACGCGGCGCTCGTGCTCGTGGACGACTCCCCGCAGTGGCAGCCCCCCACCGTTCCCGTCCGGTGGGGGCGGCCGGACACGACCCGCCCCGGTACCGCGTGCGAGACGTGGGGCGTCCCCGACGAGGCCCAGCGCCCCGGCCGCGCCATCGAGGCCGTGCAACTGCACGGGGAGATAAACCCGGGCAGCGGCTTCGTCGGCAACCAGTACGTCATGGACCTCCGTACCTCCGGCGCCGGCTGGCCGGGTGACGGGACGTCGCCGTGGGGCGGTCTGTCGGGGGCGGCGGTGTTCTGCGACCGCTACCTGACCGGTGTCGTCACCGCCGACCGGGCGAACTCGGACCACGGCCGGCTCAACGTCGTCCCCGCCTACGTCCTCCACCACGACCCCGCCTTCCGCACCGCCCTCACCACCCATGGCGGCGGCGTGGCCACCGGGCTGGAGGCGGTCGAGTTCCAGGACATCACCGACCCCGCCCAGTTCCCGGCCCGACGCCCCCCGGTGACACCGGCCGCCCTTCTGGAGGCCGGACGACAGACCGTCCCCTTCCACGGCCGCGACGACCTGCTCGCCCAACTGCAGGCCTGGTGCCGACAGGACGGGTTCGGGTCATGGCTGCTGCACGGCCCCGGCGGCCAAGGCAAAACCCGCCTCGCCCACCACCTCAACCGGCAACTCACAGTCCAGGGCTGGACGGTGCTGTGGCCGCGGGCCGGCGCCCGCAGGGACCAGTTGCTGGAACTGCGGCGGGCGACCAGGCCCCTGCTGGTCGTCCTCGACTACGCCGAGACCCGCCCCGAACAGCTCGGCGCCCTCGTCGAAGCCGCCGCGGAACACCCCGGCACCAGCCCGTTCAAGCTCCTGCTCCTGGCCCGCACCGCAGGGGACTGGTGGCAGCAGGCCCAGGTGGAAAGCCGGCAGGCCGAGGAACTCCTCGCCACCGCCCGCACGCGCCGCCTCACGCCCCTGGAGGACGACCCGGACCGGCGGACCGGCCACTACCGCGACGCCGCCCACGCCCTCGCCACCGCACTGCCGACCGTTCCGGACATGGCCGGACATGACTGGACTGCGGCCGCCGCAGCCTTGGTGCCGCCACTGCAGTTGGCCCGGGACGACACCTACGGCAACGCGCTCACCCTCCACATGACCGCCCTCGCCGACCTCCTCGACACCGCACGGACCGAACCCGCAGACCGCACCGGGGACGAGGACGTGCAGGACGTCGAGGACCGGCTGCTCGGCCACGAAGCCCGCTACTGGCGCAGCAGCGCCACCGCCCGCGGCCTCACCCCCGCCCTCAGCAGGAGCACCCTGGAGACCGCGCTCGCCGCCGCCCACCTCGCCGGCGCCGCCGACCGCGAACACGCCGACCTTCTGTGGCGGCGCCTGCCCGTGCTCGCCGACCAGTCCCGCGACCGCCGTGACCAAGTCACCGCCTGGCTCGCCGCCCTCTATCCACCCACCACCGGCGGCAGCTCGACCAGCAGCCCGCCCTGGGGCGCGCTGCAACCCGACCGCCTCGCCGAACGCCACACCGGCCGCACCCTCGAAACCGACCCCCGCCTGGCCGACCACCTCCTCGACGGCGCCGACGACACCCAGACCGGACAACTCCTCACCGTCTACTCCCGCGCCGCCGCCCATCCCGCCCTCCGACTCGACACGCAGCTCACCGACCTGTGCGTCCGCCGCCACGACCAGCTCGCGCAGCACATCGTCGCCACCGCCACCCGCACGGACCACCCACAGCCGCTCATCGATGCCCTTGATGCCGTCACCACCCGCCCCGACACCCCCCTCGACACCCTCACCACGATCTACGACCGGTTCCCCCACGCCAGCCGTCGCCTCGCCACCACCGCAACCCGCCTCGTTCTCACCATCACCGGCCGCTACCGTGCCTTGGCGGAGGCCAACCCGGACGGCTACCTGCCCGACCTCGCCATGTCCCTCAACAACCTCTCCATCCGGTTGGGCGACATGGGCCGGCGGGAGGAGGGCCTGACCGTCATCCAGGAAGCCACCGACCACTACCACGCCCTGGCCGAAGCCAACCCGGACGCCCACCTGCCCGACCTCGCCAGGGCCCTCAACAACCTCTCCAACCGGCTGGGCGACATGGGCCGGCGGGCAGAGGCTCTGGCCGCCATCCAGGAAGCCACCGACCACTACCGCACCCTGGCCGAGGCCAACCCGAACGCCCACCTGCCCGACCTCGCCAGGGCCCTCAACAACCTCTCCAACCGGCTGGGCGAGGTGGGCCAGTGGGAGGAGGGCCTGACCGCCATCCAGGAAGCCACCGGCCACTACCACGCCCTGGCCGAGGCCAACCCGAACGCCCACCTGCCCGACCTCGCCACAGCCCTCAACAACCTCTCCAACCGGCTGGGCGAGGTGGGCCGGCAGGCAGAGGCTCTGGCAGCCAGTCAGGAGGCCGTCACGATCCGTCGTGCCTTGGCCGAGGCCAACCCGGACGCCTACGTGCCCGACCTCGCCACAGCCCTCAACAACCTCTCCATGCGGCTGGGCGACATGGGCCGGCGGGCAGAGGCTCTGGCCGCCATCCAGGAAGCCACCGGCCACTACCACGCCCTGGCCGAGGCCAACCCGGAGGCATACCTGCCCGACCTCGCCAGGGCCCTCAACAACCTCTCCATCTCGCTGGGCGAGGTGGGCCGGCGGGAGGAGGGCCTGGCCGTCATCCGGGAAGCCGTCACGATCCGCCGTGCCTTGACCGAGGCCAACCCGAACGCCCACCTGCCCGACCTCGCCACAGCCCTCAACAACCTCTCCAACCGGCTGGGCGACATGGGCCAGTGGGAGGAGGGCCTGACCGTCATCCAGGAAGCCATCGGCCACTACCGCACCCTGGCCAAGGCCAACCCGAACGCCTACCTGCCCGACCTCGCCACAGCCCTCAACAACCTCTCCAACCGGCTGGGCGACATGGGCCAGCGGGCAGAGGCTCTGGCCGCCATCCAGGAAGCCACCGGCCACCACCGCACCCTGGCCAAGGCCAACCCGAACGCCCACCTGCCCGACCTCGCCACAGCCCTCAACAACCTCTCCAACCGGCTGGGCGACATGGGCCGGCGAGAGGAGGGCCTGTCCGCCATCCAGGAAGCCGTCACGATCCGCCGTGCCCTGGCCGAGGCCAACCCGAACGCCTACCTTCCCGATCTGGCCATGTCCCTCAACAACCTCTCCAACCGGCTGGGCGAGGTGGGCCGGCGGGAGGAGGGCCTGACCGCCATCCAGGAAGCCACCGGCCACTACCACGCCCTAGCCGAGGCCAACACGGAGGCATACCTGCCCGACCTCGCCATGTCCCTCAACAACCTCTCCATGCGACTGGGTGAGGTGGGCCGGTGGGCAGAGTGTCTGGCCGCCATCCAGGAAGCCACCGGCTACTACCGCACCCTGGCCAAGGCCAATCCGAACGCCTACCTGCCTGACCTAGCCACAGCCCTCAACAACCTCTCCATCCCGCTGGGCGGGATGGGCCGGCGGGAGGAGGGCCTGGCCGTCATCCGGGAAGCCGTCACGATCCGCCGTGCCTTGGCGGAGGCCAACCCTACGTTCTTTGGACCAGCCCTCCAGCAGTCCCTCAATGTGGCCGCCTGGCTCAGAGGAATCGAACCGTAGCCGGGCGATTCGGCTATTGCCGCAGGCTCACCGGCCGGGCACCAACCCCACATGTTTTCACGCCGTCCGGCATCCCCGCCCGAGGCCGGCAGCGCAGCCCGGGAGGTGCGGTGGCCTTGCTCACCTACGCGGCACGCCTTGTCCCTACGCCCGCGGCGCGCCATGCCACCGTGCGTCCGCGCCTGGTGCTTAGGGTGGCCCCGGGAGGTAGGGAATGCGGGTAGGACTGCACGCGCTCGGCATCGGTAACGGTGCCCGCCCTGAAGTGATCGCGGCCGTCGCCACCGCAGCGGAGGCGCATGGCTTCGCCAGGCTGTGGTGCGGTGAGCATGTGGTGCTCGTGGACACGCCCGCATCCCGTTACCCCTACTCCGCGGACGGCCAGATCGCCGTGCCCGCGGACGCGGACTGGCTGGACCCGCTGCTCGCCCTGAGCTTCGCCGCGGCAGTCACCAGCCGGATCGAGCTCGCCACCGGCGTGCTCCTGCTGCCCGAGCACAACCCGGTGGTGGTCGCCAAGCAGGCCGCCACCCTCGACAGGCTTTCCGCCGGACGGTTCAGCCTCGGCATCGGAACGGGCTGGTCAGCCGAGGAGTTCGCCGCCCTCGGCGTCCCCTTCACCGGACGCGGACGCCGCACCGACGAGTACCTCACCGCGATGCGCACCCTTTGGGCCAAGGACCCCGCCTCCTTCACCGGGGAGTTCACCCGCTTCGACGCGATCCGGGTCAACCCAAAGCCGCTGCGCGGCGCCCAACTCCCGGTCGTGGTCGGCGGCAACAGCAACACCGCCCTGCGCCGCGCGGCCACACTCGGCGACGGCTGGTACGGCTTCAACATCCCCGTCGCCGACGTCCCCGAACGCGTCGCCGTCCTCGTCGACGAGTGCGCCCGACGCGGCCGCGCTCCCGGTGAACTCACCATCGCCGTCGCACTGAGTGACGGCCACCCGGAGCATCTTCCAGAACTCGCCGCAGCCGGCATCACCGAGGTCGTCGTCGTCGGAGCGCCCCCGCCGACCCCTGACGCGGCCGTCACCTGGGTCGCGGAACTCGCCCGGACGTGGATGCCCCCGGCCGAATGACCAGGGCGCCACGCCAGGCGCCAGCCTGTTGTTTTCACGCCGCACGGTGTCCCCGCCCGGGGCCGCCGGGGCCTGGCCGCCGCCACTCTCGCGCATCGGCTCGATCTCCAGCGCCGCCGTCGACCCCGGGCCCTGCACCTCCTGGGCCTGGCCCACCGCTCACTGCCAGGTCAACTCCCTCACCAGCTGCGACTGCGGCTACTGCACCGCCTACGGCCCCCTGCCCGGACACATCGCCCATCACGGCACCTGAACTCCCTGTCACCTGTGGACAGACCAGGTACATCGGGGCGGCGGTGGCCTGCGGTCCTCGCCGTCGCAGGGCGACGAGACGGGGTGGGGCTGGAGCCAGGCCGGATTGCGAGGCCGCCGGGCTACCTGGCGGGCGCCGGGCGCGCTTCGTCTTCGTCAACGAGGCCCGGTACCGCGGCAAGACCTCCAGGCCGCGCGCGCGGAGGACGGGGCCAGAGCCGCCGCAGAGGCCAGGTGGAGCGCCTCCGGGATCTGAGCCAAGTTCCTTGCCAGTTAGTATTGATGATGTATGGTCAGGTCGGTTTTGCAGGTCACGGCGGTGACGTTGCCGGCGGTGCAGGCCCCGGCGTATCACCCCGGGGAAGGAATCCGGGATCGACCGCCGTCCGGCCCATACCGTCGTCGACGGTGTGGCACCAGTGATCGACATGGGGAGGGGCATCATGAACGGCAGGATCGTGACTCTGCTCGGCGTACCCGCACTGCTCGCGGGAGCAGTCCTCGCAGCGGCCCCGGCGTACGCCGGGACCGGGGTGCGGGTCGACGGCGCGACCGTTTCCGGTGGCACCTCGGCGACGGTGAACGTCACCATCGCGTACTCCTGCGACGCCGGCGGCTTCGTCGCGTCCGCGACCGTGACCGCCGATGACCGTACGTCCGGCGCCCTTGGCTACGCCCGGTTCACCCCGAACTGCACGGGCGCGAATGTCCAAGTGACCGTCCCGGTCACGACTTTGAACCAGAGCCGGTACGCCGCGGGCGACACGGCGGCCGTCCGGGCCTCGCTGCTCGACGCGACCGACACCGAGGTGGTCGGGACCATCACCCGGCTCACCGTCGGCACCGCGTAGCCGGGCCGACGGCGGGCGGCGGGCCGCACGGGCCGGGGAGCGCTCGTGCGGCCCGCCGCGTTACGGAATCGGGCTACGGGGTGCGGGCTACTTCTTGGCCGGTGCCTTCGGGACGGCGTTGTACGGGTTGTGGTGGTGGTCGCCGATGTGCAGCTGCTCCTCCGGCGCGCCGGCGAGCTTGGGCAGGACGTGGGTGCCGGTCGGGTCGGTGATGACGATGGCGTCGCCGTTGCGGCGCACGTCGTGCGGGGAGCCCTTGGCGTAGGAGGCGAGCTCCGCGCCCTGGCCGGTGGGGGTCGAGTCGGCCACCGTACCGAACACGTTCGTGGGCAGCGTCAGTGCGGTCGCCGTCGCGCCGAGCGTGGTGTTCGCGGACTGCTCGCCACCGTACGCGGCGCCGAAGGTGGCGCCGCCGGTGACGGTGGTGCCGGCGGGCACGGTGACCGGCACGGCGGTGCCGGAGGTGCCCTGGAGGGTGACCACGCCGCCCTGGATGTAGCCGGTGGCCGAGCCCGTGTTCTGGGCCTGCTGCCAGGCGGCCTGCTGCTGGAGGACCGTGCCGGAGTCGGTGAGGGTCTGGTTGACCACCGGGGTGTCCGCGGTGAACCAGGTGCGGTAGGTGGACAGGATGCCGGTGAGGGTCTGCAGGGCCAGCTTGTCGTCGGTCAGGTTGGACTGGTGCATGAAGAAGGGCCGCGGGTCGTTGGAGAGCACGTACCCGAGGGTGATCCTGACCTGCAGCGGCAGGACGTAGTTCGACCAGGCGGTGTTCGGGTCCAGCGGTGCGATGCAGGTCGTGGTGGCCGGGTTGGCCTCGCAGTTGCCGCTGCCGCCGTTCGCCTTGGAGGTGTAGAGCCAGTTGTACTCGCTCACCTCGTCGGCCTGGGTGGAGACGTTGTAGAACACGTTGACCGGGTGGCGCGGGGTGCCGAGCGCGGAGGCGATCTGACGCTGCCCGCTCTCGCGGGAGGCGTCGACGCCGAGCCACTGGATGTTGTTGGCGCTCAGCGCGGCCAGGAAGTTCGGGTTGTCGGCGGGCTGCTGCGGCAGCATCACGGTGCCGGAGTGCTCGCCCGCGACCAGCTCGTTCGGCCGGAACGGGAGGCCGTTGGCCTGGGCGAACTGGATGTTCTGGGTGATCTGGGAGCTGATGGTGGGCTGGTCGACGTACTCGATGGCACCCGAGGCGTCGGTCTCGCACCGCCAGGGGATCACCGAGAAGTCCTGCACGCAGCCCAGGAACGGGTGGTCGTAGGTGTGGTTGACCCACCGGAAGCTGTTCTTGTTCGCCAGCAGCGCGTCGCTCAGCGGGTCGTCGCCGCCCTGCTCCTCCTGGTACTCGACACCCGGGCCGGCGTTGAACAGGAAGTCCAGGGTGTAGCCGTTCTGCTGCTGCCAGTTCACCGTGTCGGTGACGTCGGAGGCGGCCATCCGGATGGGCGTGGTGTCCGGCACGCCGGCGGCGCAGTCGCCTTCGCCCGGGGTGCACTTGCCGCTCTGGCTCCACCGGGAGTTGGCGTTGAACAGGTCGTCGATGTGTGCCGAGAAGTAGTTGCGCCAGTAGCCCAGGTGGACGCCCCGCGTCACCCAGTCGACGATCCCGTGCGCGAGCAGCCGGAACTGCTGCTGGTTGTAGTTGTACGCGAAGGTGAGGACCAACTGCTGGCGGCCGCCGCTGGTGTAGACGCCCACGAGCACGCCCTGCGTCGAGGTGCCGGGCACCGTCTCGGTGAGGAACGGTTCGAAGTGCGAGCCGGTGGCCGGGTTGTCGGGCACCGGCGTGGCCAGCGCGCCGTACGAGCCGCTGCCGCCCGCGGTGCCCTCGAACGGCACCGGGCCGTTGAGGTAGCGGAAGGCGTCGGTCCGGGCGGAGGAGGACGCGGTGGCGGTGGTCGCGTCGAGCGAACCGGTCCACGCGGGCGGGTTCAGACCGGTGTTGGCGCCCGGCCACACGTAGGAGTCGACCTGTCGCACGTGGTACGCCTGCTCGTAGCCGGTGAGGGCGGAGAGTTCGGCGGTGGAGAGCTGGCTCGGCGCGTCGTTGGGCAGGACGACGGCCTCGAAGTGGCCGTGCGGTGTGCCGTCGGCCAGGGCGTCGGCGAGGAAGGACGCCGTGAGAGTGGCACGGTTGCTGCTGGTGAGGTCGACCACGGTGGTCGGCACGCCCTCGGAGACCAGTTGCTTGTGGATGCCCTCGACCCACGGGTTGCCGTCGGTGACGACGAGGACGTTCAGGTCGACCCGGGCGGTCGCGGCCGCGGCCGGGACGACCGTGCCGAGGGATATCACCGCGCCGGCCACGACCAGCGCGATCAGCGGCAGCGCGCGGAACGGCGTCCGGCCCGCGCGCGGGGCAGGACGGGGTTTCAGGAGTCTCATGGCGCCCACCCTGGCGCAGCGGGCGGTCGCTACGGCCGCGTTCCGACAGACCTTGACCGATCGATGGCGGGGTTTTTGGAAACGGTTCCCGTTTCGGAAGCTTCCCCGTAACCGGCCTGCACACCTGCGGCCCTGAGGCCCGGTCAGAACCGGCCGCGCCGGGCGGGCCGGGCGGGCCGGGCGGGCCGCGGCACCGCGGCGCTGCGGCGCTGCGGCGCTGCGGATTCAGGGGGCTGTCGGCGGGTCGAGATCCTTGGTCATGAAGACCCTGCTGGTGCCCGGCGGGTCGCACGGGACCTCGCCCAGGCGTCGCCAGCCGTGCTTCGCGTAGAAGCCGGGAGCCTGGAAGCTGATCGTGTACAGCACCGCCGTGCGGCAGCCGCGTGCGCGGGCCTCGCTTTCGGCCCGGCGCAGGATCTCACTGCCCAGGCCGCCATGGCGCAACTCGGCCGGCAGGAAGAACAGGTCGAGGAAGAACAGCCCGAGTGAGGTGCGACCGGTCAGGCCACCGATCACCTGGGAGGTCACGCCGTCACGTACCAGGACGGCCAGCGGGCGGCGGTCGTCGACGGCTGTCGAGTCGGTGTTGAACCGGTCCAGGGCGTCGGAGATGAGCGATACGTCGGTGGGCTTCGGGGCGTCGGTGACCGTGAGGCCGATGCCGGGCCGAAGGTTCGATGGTGTGCTGTCGGTGGCGGGCATGAGGCTCCCAGGGCGGTTGGCGGACGGTGTGCGGGCGCAGGGCGCGGGGCGCGGTGGCCTCGGCCGGTACGGGACGTTAGGGCGTGGACGCTTCGGTCGAGCCCGAAGCGAGATCGGCGACAATCGGGGACATGGACCATCAGCGCGAAGGCCGGGACGTGGGCGTCGACCTGGCCGCCGTGGCCAGAGTGCTGGCCGACGGCACCAGAGCGGACTTCTGCCTGGCCCTGCTGGACGGCCGGGCCTGGACGGCCACGGAACTGGCCCGCCATGCCGGTGTCGCGGCCTCGTCCGCGACCGAGCACCTGAACGTGCTCGTGCGTGGCGGACTCCTCGTCGAGGAACGCCACGGACGCCACCGGTACCTGCGGATGGCCGACCCGCGCGTGATGGCCCTGATCGAGAGCCTCGCCGCACTCGCGCCGCGCCACACCCCCAGGCCGCGTTCGCTGTCAGGCTCAGGGCGGCAGCGGGCCCTGGCCCGCGCGCGGCTCTGCTACGACCACCTGGCCGGAGAACTGGGCCTGGCCGTCACCGACTCGATGGCCGCCCGCGGCCTGTTGGAGTGGGGAGCCGATCCGTCACTCACCGCCGAAGGGGCGGCCTGGCTCCACGACCTGGGCATCGCACTGCCCGACGCCTCCCGCAGACCACTGGTACGCGCCTGCCTGGACTGGACCGAACGACGCCCGCACCTGGGCGGGGCCGTCGGCGCCGCCATCTGCGGGCACGCCCTGGCCGCCGGGTGGCTGACCCGGATCGGAACCACCCGTGCCCTCGCCCTCACGGACCTGGGCAGACACGAACTGCGCGACCACCTCGGACAGCCTGCGACCAGCGAACTGCCGCCCTGGGACCGCGAGGCGGATTAGCGGCCCTGGGAAGAACGGTCCCGGTGCTGGTGAGACCGTGCCGGTGGAAGGGCCGCACGCGCTGGATGAGTTGTGACGCCTGGTCCCCGACCGCTCCGCACGACGCCCGGCCCGCCGTCGCCGCTGCCGGACGAGCACCGAACTCGTCCTCGCCCGCGACGCCGTTCGCTGCTCACCCACCGGTCGAACCGCCAACAGCCACGCCCCGACCCCGACTTCACCCAAGGCCGTTACTGCATGACTTCCCCGCACGGATGCTCGAAGGAGAGCGGGCAGTAATAGAGCTGCATATTGTAGCTCCGCCCGATCTGGACGCCGATGTCGCCGTCCGCGTCGCGGTCCTCGACCGGGTCCCAGCCGCTGCCGTCCAGAACGCCGGAACTGATCGTCAGCAGCGGCACCATGGCGGATTCGCAAGCGGTGCACCGAATCACCGACGGATCGCGGAAGCTCCACGGCCCCCAGCCGCCGACCTTCCACCCAGGGGCGACCGACAGCTCGTACTGGTAGTAGGCCCGGAACTCCTCGGCGTACCGGTACCTCGGATCGGTGCCGGTGAACTCCCGCTCGCACCAGTCCTCGATCCGGTCCGCGAGGTCGGCCTCCAGCTCCAGCGGCGCCGGGTACTCCGTCACCACCTCCGGGTGCAGCACGCACGGCTCGGGCACGTAGTTGCCGTAATTCTCCACGTCAGCCGGCAGCGGCGGATCGGTCAGCAGCGCGTCGACCTGTGGGGAAGAACGCCACACCACCCTGGCCGCAGGCATCCACGACGGATCGTGGTTCAGCGGGCACCACAGCACCTGCAGCAGGTCCGCGCCCTCGGGGCACGGCAGCGAGGGGATGTCGCGCGCATAGAGCTGGGCCACCGGCAGCAGGGCGTTCGGCTTCCGGGTCCACGGATGCCCCGCGGACGTCGCGTCCAGGGCCGCCTTCTCCCGGTCGTCGGGATGGGTCGCATAGAGCTCCCGGCGCCGCCGGATATCGGCCATCGACACCGGCAGATCGCCCTCGTCCTCCTCCGGATGCGGGCCCTCGCACACCGGCCACGGCTCACTGACCGGCCACAGCAACGGGCCCCCGACCGAACTGTCGTGGACGGTCGGCTCGCCCAACCGCGGATGCAGGCGCGCCGTCTGCCGCGCCAACGGCACCAGTTCCGGGAAGGCCGCGGCGATATCCACTCGGCGCGGCGGTGTGACACGGACCATCGGGGCATCTCTTTCGGACGGCGGACAGGCATACGGACCTTAGCCGCCGCCACCGACAGAACAGCCGGTCGAGAACGCTGCCTGGCAGGGTACTTGACGGTCCCTCCAAAGGACCGGGATTGCGCTCGGATGCCGAGCCCGCTGGAGTACCGGGACAGGGGCCCGTGCTGCTCCGCGCCAGTTCGCGGACGGCGCATCCATCGCGACGACCACTACCGACACGCGCGCGCCGGGCCCACGCCCGCCTGGACGCGCGAGAAGCGCCCCTCTTCGCCACGAGAGAACGACAGGTGCCTCCCGCGCGCAGGTGGGAGGGGGTACCCGGCGGTTGCGTCGCAGACTCAGTTGGACGGCGTGACCGGGGAGCGCATGCCGAGCCACTGCTCGGCGCCCCAGGCCTCGAACCGCTCCACCTCGGTGAACCCGAGCTTCGCCGCCAGACGCATCGAGCCCACGTTGGCGCTCTGGGTGGTGAGCACCACCGGCTCACCGGGAAGCGCACCGGCGAGCCAGCCGAGTGCCGCCGCGCACGCCTCGGCGGCGTACCCGAATCCCCACGCCCGCGGCAGGAACAGGTAGCCGAGATCGACCTTCCCCGCGGCGGCCGGACGGCGGTGCCCCGTCGCCCTCCTCAGCAGGATCTGGCCGATCATCGACCCGTCGAGCTCGACGACGAAACTCCCGGGCCACCGCTCGGGCGCCCCGGGCATCTCGCGCTCGAGCTCGTCACGCGGCCGGGGACCGCCGAGGTAGGCATACACCTCCGACGAGGCGAGCAGCTCGATGAACGCCGCACGGTCCCGGACCTCGGACTCACGGAGCACGAGCCTCCCGGTCCTGACCGGCTCAGGCGGCCAGACCACAGCTCCCAGATCTTCCATCCGCGCACGCTAACAGGTGGTCAACCCAGCCGATGCTGCGCCCCGGGACACAGCCACCCCAGAGCGGCGGGCACCGCCGGGACGACTGGCGGCGGGCTGGCGAGTTCCTCGCCAGCGACCTCACCGAGTAGTCCCTCAGTATCGACAACCCCTTCGTCGTAGAGTTTGAGCAACCGACGACCCCTTCCGCCCCTCTCCACCCCGACGGAAGAGACCTCTCCACACAGGGCACGCAACTGGCCAACACGGCACCGCCCCGACTCGGTGAAGGAACGCTGTCACACGCGGGACGAGCAGCCCCCGCCGGCGTTGAGGAGAGAGGCTTCAGGTGGACAAACGCAACCGAACCCTGCCCCTGGCCAGGACCGCCGGTGTCATCTCACCGGTCCTCCTGCTCCACAACCACACCCCTTGGTGGGCGATCCTGCTCCTTGCCGTGCCAGCCGGGGCCTGGGCCGTACTCAACGCCGTTCTCCCCCAGGCCTCACACGACCGGCTGGAATGGTGGCGGGACCGCCGTCGCCACCAGCGCCTGCGAACAGCCCGCCGGGCCGGCGCGCCCTCGGAAACCCGCAGGCAACCCTGACCGCCCGGTTCAGGCCGTCAGCGGGCCGGCCGTGGAGGGGCGTGTCCCGCCACGACCGGCCCGCTGACTGAACACCAACAGCCCGGCAGGGCGCAGCAGCAGCCCACAGGCACGCCGGGAGCTCCGACATGCGGGACAGGAAATTCTCCTGTCCAGGAGGCCTGAACCGGGTTACCCGCAGGGGAGCGCACCGAAGAATTTCCGGTCCCGGCGGGGACGACGGGGACGACGGGCCTCACAGAAATCGGCACCACCGAACCCGCCGACGCCGTGCTCCACCACGCCATCGACACGGACACGATCCACACCGGCTCCGGTCCGGACCGGAGCGCGGAGTCGGGAAAGCCAGTGAGTGCGCACACGGTGAGGTGGCGTCGGCGCCGTCATCAGGCCCAGTGTCGACGTACGACCTTCGCTCCTCAGCTGCGTACATTTGAACGCCCCCTGACCTGCACCAGGGAACCTGGACCGCGCGTCACCGAAGGTGGACCGACGGCGCTCTGCGCCAGTGGAGCTGAACCACCGCAGGTCAGCTGTCCTGTCGTAGGAGTGAGAGTCGCCGTTGGGCCTCGTCGCGAACCCCTGAATCTGCGTCCGACGTCAGCGTCTTGAGTTGCCGGATGAGTTCGGCCAGGCCGTTGCCGGTCATCCAGCGCGGGTCACAGTCAAGTTCCGCGCTGAGCTGGTCAGCGGTTCCCTGGTCGGTCGCGTCGGCTCGGGCGGCGAGCACGGCGCGTAGACCCGGTAGGTCCTCACGTGCCAACAGGGCCACGGCTGTCTCGGAGGTCACTGTGGTGGCTTGAGCGTCGAGCAAAAGGCGGTGGAGGACTTCGGCGACGTCCTCGATCTGAGGTACTGCCGCCAGCCGACGCCCTGCAGCGGCCCTGCCGCTCCATGAGGGAGAGTCCGCGGCAACGAGCGAATCGATCGGCTCTCGATCCTGGAAACCTTTCCTGCCACCAGCGTGCCAGGAGAGGTCTCGACTGCGCAGGACTCTTCCTCCACCAAGCCGCAGGTGAACGGGAACGCCTCCAAGAACTCCCGCCGGCAGGGCTCGGGCTCCACTTCGGCCAGACTCCTGAGCACCACCAGGAACCTGTCGAGCTGTTCGGACGGCAGGCCCTTCAGCACCGAGGCCGCGCTCTCCAACATCCTCACCGCGGAGTCGGGATCCACTTCGTCGTCGCCGCAGTTGTCGAGGAACCAGACGCTGTCGACGACCATCCCGGCAAGGACAGGTACCAGCGGGTCTATGTCTGCCATGGGGAGAACCTAGCTCAGACTGGGCCGCGTCGCGGTCGACGACGACGTCAGCGACAGATCTCCGAACACCCGGAGAACACACCGCCGTGGTGGAACCGGGGAACGTGTTCATCACGGCTGATCTCCGAACCACCGTGGTAGAACCGGTCCGCCGCCCGCTTGGGGGCCGGGGACGGGCCAGCCCCAGGGTGTGCGCACAGGCGCCACAGCTGGGCCCGCACCGCCCCGCCTCCCTGGGACAACCGGCCGAGGACCTCCACCACCAGGATCACAACAGCGCCATAGCCCGTAGCTCCCCAGGTCCTCGCCTCGGTGCGAGTCCAGGTTGGCGAGCATGACCATGCGCGGGTGGAGCGGTCGCGATGTCGGACCGGCCGACCTGAGGCTCTCGTCCGACCGGGCAGAGACCGTCAGGTCATACGTTCGCCGGCCGACTTCGACGAGTGGGCCTCGGTTCGGACAGCGGAGGAGTTGTCCGAGGCCTTCACCTTCGTTGTCGATCAGGCCGGGGCCGGGGCCCCGCGCCGCGGTGAGCACGTGGCTCGTCCGCCGGTGGCGACATGGTCCTGGACGCCGGTGAGATCGGTTTCCGCGAGGGGTCCGGGCGGTGGACGATCGACAAGGTCAGCAACCAGTCGACCGACCAGTCAGCTCCTCAGTTGCGCACATTTGAACGCCCCCTGGCCTATGCCAGGGAACCTGGACCGCGTGGCACCGAAGGTGAGCCAACGGCGGTTTGCGTCAGTGGTGATGGACCACCGCACGTCAGTTGTCCTGTTGTAGGAGTGAGAGCCGCCGTTGGGCCTCGTCGCGAACCGCTGAATCTGTATCCGGCGTCAGAGTCTTGAGTTGCCGAATGAACTCGGCCATGCGGCCAGAACCGGAACTCCTGAACAGAACCGACCAGGGCCCGGGGTGTGGCATCAGGAGCGGCGAGTAGGGCTTCGAAGCCGGCCAGGACATCGCCGAGCCGGACGGCGGCGCAGCGGCTGCGGCGCGACCGGGCGCCGTCGGGGGCGCCATTGAGCAACGACACTGACTCCGCCTGGCGCCCGCCGTTACGTGAAACGCGTCCGCGGCAGGATCCTGCCGCGGGAATTGCAGCAAGTGTCAATGAAAACAGTGGCATTGTTGGTTCGTCAGTGAATAGGCTATTCACGGGAGCTCGCGGAAGGAACGGACAGACCCCGGGACATCGACCGACGCGGCGTCTCTTCTTATTCGCCGGAGCCACATCGTACACATATAGAGTATCGGCGCATTTGGGACGAGCACAACGCCGGGCGGCCGACAGGCTCGACGTGAACTTCCCCCACCGCCAGTTGGCCATTATCCGTACGAGAACTTTCCTCGACCACCGAAGGAATTTGAACAATGAAGTGGACCACACGCGTGATCAGCGGAGCCGTCCAGCTCACCGACGACGGCGCCGCGCCATCGCCACCCTGAAGGACATCAAGGCCCCCGCCGAGCAGCGCTACGAGCTCAGCCTTCCGGCAGGCACCGAGGTCGTCGCCAATGAAACCGGCGGCTACGACCTCATCCGCCCCGTCGATGGCGGAGTGGCCGTGACCGTCGGTCGCAATCGAGTTCCGAAAACCTGAGCCCCGAGCAGTGGAGAGGATGCGCCGGTGTCCGTGTTCCTGTCGATCATCATCATCTCGGCCCTGTGCTTCTCGGAGGCCGTGGCCGTACGCAGGTATCCCGACCGGTCCTTCCTCCTATTGCTGAGGAACGACCGGGTCGCCCTGGCCGTGGCACTGGTCTGGTGGCTCTTCTCCGTCGCCGTGCCCATGCCCGACGGGAACATCCTGGGAGGCGCCCTCTTCGGGCTCCTGAGCGCCTGCGTCGTCGGTTGCACCGTGGCAACCGTACGAAGGGCAAGGGCACGCCGCCGAGTTGCCCGCCACACCACCTGACCGCCCCGGCCGACACGCCCCGAGCGCCCCGATCCCTGTGTCGGGGCGCTCGGGGCCATCGCTGCGTCGCGTCCGTCAGGACCAGTCCGTACGCGGCCTGTCGATCTCTCCGTACTTGTAGGAGGAGTTGGGGAGGGCGAAGACGTACTCGTGCGGGTCGTTGTGCGCGCTCTCCATCTTCTCCGGGACGCTGTGGTAGCCGAGCGCGTAGAGGTTCTTGGACGGGCTCCACCTGTTGTAGCAGTAGATGGCGTCGCGCTTGGTTCCCATATGGTCCGCGGGGATGTTCAGCACGTAGGCGGCGCCGTCGGCGCGGGAGGAGAGCGGATGGTCGTAGGCGTAGACGAAGTTGAAGCGCACGTCGGTCAGCTTGCCCGCGCGCGCCAGCTGCACGGCCGCGTCGGTGATCGCCTTGTGGGTCTTGGTGACCTCCAGCCAGCCCGCGGTGAACTTGTGCGAGGCACCCGGGTACTGCACCGCGATGGACGCGATCTTCGACTTGACCGTGCTGGTGAACTTGGCGAAGGCGTCGGGCTCGTTCCCCCACACGGAGTCGGGGACCTTGAGGTTGATCACCTTGTCGACTCCGAGGGTGGCCGCCGAGGCCATGAACTCGGCGGTCCGAGCTGGCACGATCACGCTGTCACTGGCTTCGCCAGTCGGCCAGTTCAGCCCGTGGTGGCCGTGGGCCGCGCACGGATGCCGGTCGTCGCGTGTGGTCAGCGGGCAGGGATCGGTGTTCATCAGCGACGCCAGCGAGTCGTTCTCACCCCGTGTCACCAGCACCAGGTACACCGGCCGGCCGGCCGCCTTGTGCTCCAGGATCGACCCGGCCAGACCCAGCGCCTCATCATCCTGGTGCGGCGAGTAGAAGATCGCCGGAGCGGTCGCGGCCGACGCCCTTCCCCCCGTCAGGCCGGTACCCAGGACCGTCGCACCGGCCAGCGCCCCAGCCGTCAGCACCCGCCGCCGGGACAGGCCCGCCCCTGCGTTGTCCACCATTGCTGCCTCCTACCGGACCCACCGGGCCCACTCGTGCTCCTTACCGCCCCACGCGGCGAGGGTGACAGCGGCCCGTCCCACGGGTGAGCCGCCCGGTCACGCCCCCGAGACTACGAAGCACACCCGTCGCCGGGCATCACTCACCAGAACGAGGACCAGGCTCCCGCTCCGCCCCCACCCGGTACTCCGCTCCCCCGGCCCGGCTCCCAGTGGATGCCGCGGTGGTGCCGGCCGCCGGGCAGGGGGATCAGGTTCGTCATGACCGGTGAACCCTGTCCGCTCTCCCGCTTCGGCCGGCCCGAGCAAGTCGGCGACCTGACGATCACTCCCGGCGAGGGGCCCGGGCCGCGCTGTTCCCAGCGCCCTTCGCCGTGCTGCCGCCTGGAGGACGGCCGCCCGACCTTGACCCCGGCGTACATACGCAGGGCGGTCGAGCGAGAGATCGCGCAGGCCAGCACGCGCGAGAGGCGGACGCCCATCGACTCCGCCAACTCCCTCACCACCATGACGAGTTGGCTGGCCAGGCGGCTGGTGCGAGCGCTGGTAGTGCTCGGCCACGCCGGGTACCTGCTCGTGGGGCGCGTGCTGCCGGCGGCCGAGCACCGGGCACGCCAGGCGCCGCAGCCTCAGCGAGACGACGACCCGCCGTCCATCCACCAGCACGTCCGTAACCCTGCGCCCATAGAACCGTGCACCTGACCGGAAAACCAGGGGGTTGGCCGGGTGCGGTGGCCTTGCTCACCTACGCGGCACGCCTTGTCCCTACGCCCGCGGCGCGCCATGCCACCGTGCGTCCGCGCCTGGTGCTTAGGGTGGCCCCAGGAGGTAGGGAATGCGGGTAGGACTGCACGCGCTCGGCATCGGTAACGGTGCCCGCCCTGAAGTGATCGCGGCCGTCGCCACCGCAGCGGAGGCGCATGGCTTCGCCAGGCTGTGGTGCGGTGAGCATGTGGTGCTCGTGGACACGCCCGCGTCCCGTTACCCCTACTCCGCGGACGGCCAGATCGCCGTGCCCGCGGACGCGGACTGGCTGGACCCGCTGCTCGCCCTGAGCTTCGCCGCGGCAGTCACCAGCCGGATCGAGCTCGCCACCGGCGTGCTCCTGCTGCCCGAGCACAACCCGGTGGTGGTCGCCAAGCAGGCCGCCACCCTCGACAGGCTTTCCGCCGGACGGTTCAGCCTCGGCATCGGAACGGGCTGGTCAGCCGAGGAGTTCGCCGCCCTCGGCGTCCCCTTCACCGGACGCGGACGCCGCACCGACGAGTACCTCACCGCGATGCGCACCCTCTGGGCCAAGGACCCCGCCTCCTTCACCGGGGAGTTCACCCGCTTCGACGCGATCCGGGTCAACCCAAAGCCGCTGCGCGGCGCCCAACTCCCGGTCGTGGTCGGCGGCAACAGCAACACCGCCCTGCGCCGCGCGGCCACACTCGGCGACGGCTGGTACGGCTTCAACCTCCCCGTCGCCGACGTCCCCGAACGCGTCGCCGTCCTCGTCGACGAGTGCGCCCGACGCGGCCGCACTCCCGGTGAACTCACCATCGCCGTCGCACTGAGTGACGGCCACCCGGAGCACCTTCCAGAACTCGCCGCAGCCGGCATCACCGAGGTCGTCGTCGTCGGAGCGCCCCCGCCGACCCCTGACGCGGCCGTCACCTGGGTCGCGGAACTCGCCCGGACGTGGATGCCCCCGGCCGAATGACCAGGGCACCACGCCAACGACGCCCATCGCCATTCGCCCTTCGGCACCACCGATACGGGACAGAGCCGTTTGCTGGACACCCTGTCGATCCGGCGAGCGGCGTAGCCACGTGTCGAATGGGGACTCCGGACGCAACCGCAGCGACACACGGCGGCCCGCCCTCTCGCCCGAGAGGACAAACCAGGTGGATCGGTCTCACACCTCGTCAGTGATCCCCACTGACGAATCGAGGTCAAGGCCTGGCATTACGGCGTTCCGGACCGGCCCGCCGCAGCATCGTTGACAATCCGAGTCAGCCGCTCGGCTGTCAGGGGGTGCCCGGTGTCCTTGAGGAGGTCCCTGCCCTCGAAGAAGATCGCAGGCGTCCCCTGGATCTTCGTCTGTTGGTCGAAGGTGTGCTGGACCTTCTTGACCCAGGTGTCGTGGGTGCCCTCGTTCACCGCTGCGATGAACGAGGGCGTCTTGAGGTCCTTGACCTTGTCGGCGAGAGCGAGGAGGGTTTTCTTGTCGCCAAACGTGTCCTTGGTTTCGCTCTTCGGGTGGTTGGCGAAGAGGACGTCATGGTATTCACGGAACTTGCCCGCGTTCTGGGCGGCGGCGACCGCGTTGGCCGCGTTCTTGGAACCTTTTCCACGGGCAATGCTGTCGACCAGGGACAGGATGTGGTAGTCGATGCGGAGTTTTCCCTCGTCCTCCAGTCTGTTGATGGTGTCACCGAGTATCCCCTCGACCTGGGCGCAGGCCGGGCAGCGGAAGTCCTCGTAGACGGTGAGGGTGACCGGGGCGTCGGGATCTCCCACGGGGATGACCAGTTGCCGGTCACCGATGGCGCCGGCCGGGGGAACGATGGGGCGGGCGTCCTTCGCCTTGCCGGACTGCACGGCGATGGTGACGCCGACGGCAGCGGCCACGACGGTGGCGAGGGCGCCGGTGATGGCCCTGTTCCTGTTTCGGCGGGCCCGCTCGGCTGCGCGCTGGCGCTGTATACGCTCCCGGGCTCGGTCGGAGACGGCGGGGGTCCTGCGGGGCTTGCTCACAGAAAAACCAATCTGGTATTCGGGGGTGGCACGGCGGCCACAGCCGGAATAAGGTGCTCTACGGGTCAGCGAAGGTACGAGTCAAGGGAGAACGGGTTCCTTGGGCGCCAGATCAGCCACGCGCTCATCGCCAGGAAGCAAAGATCGCGCAGGATCTCCACGGCGAATCGGGTGTCTCCCGGATCGACTTCGCCGCCGCCGCCGAAGCAGCCGCAGTCGATGCTCATACCGCGGGCCCAGGCCTGAACGATCGCGATCAGGAAACCCACCAGGAGCACAGCGGACAAGACCGCGGCAAAGCGGATCTTCAAGCCCGTCAGCAACAGGGCGGCCAGACACAATTCGAGCGCAGGGATCCCGTATCCGACCGGGCTTACCAAGGAATCGGGCAGAAGACGGTATGCACGCACCGCGTAGGCCGCCGTGCCCGGGTCCTGGATCTTGGCCCACCCCGCGATGAACCAGACCGCGGCCAGCCCGATCCTCGACAGAAAGCCTGCCCACGGTACGGCCCGGCATTTCGTCAGCACCCTCACCGACGAAATGTCGTTTGGGTTTCCCTCTGTCGGATTCAATCTCATCGGTCCTTGACCCCTGATCTTGGATTTATCGATGCGGCTCGAGTCGGAGCAGTTGGTGTGGTGTTCCGGTCAGCCTTACCAGCAGGAAACGGGCGTGACCGAGCAGGGGGTAGTTACGGAGGATCGCGTGCCAGCGCTGAAGGACGTCCCATGCCCCGAGTACGCTAATCCCCGGTGCCGGCGCGGCGAGCACCCACCACCAGAGCGACCGGGCGAGAGCCAGGGTTGTGGCGAGCACCGCGACGACAGCGGCTGCGCCGAGCGTGGAGTAGCGGGCAAGCGTGCGGAGTTCATTCATGGCAGACCTCAGGTCCAGTGACAGCACGTGATGGTGGTGGCCTCCGAGTGGGACGCCACGGCCGGACGCTCCGGTGACTCCCGATGGCCGCGATGGGAGTCACCCGCCGCGGCAGGCCTCGATGGGGAGTCGGTCTCGAACTGCGTTGTTCTGCAATGGTTTTGGGCGTCGGTGCAGGTCGGATGCCGGCCGGGTTGCGGGCTGCGGTCCTCGGCGGGGCCGGGTCCCGTTGCAGGCGACCGGGCACGACGGGCGCACGCACGGGCCTCCTGCGCTCCTGCCGCGTGGTGGGTGGCTCGGCCAGGCGCGAGTGCCAAGGGCGTGCTCGCGGGTCCGATCCCGTGGATCGCGGTGACGTGTCTCAGACGAGGCCGAGGCCGCGCACGAGCCAACGCTCTGCCGCGAGTTCCGCAGCGGAGTAGTTGATGCGGGCGCGGGAGAACTCGTTGATCTCCAGTCCCTGGACGACCTCGTAGGTGCTGTTCTTGACGGTGACCGGGACGGAGCAGAACAGGCCCCTGGGGATGCCGTAGGAGCCGTCCGACAGGACGCCCATCGACGTCCAGTCGCCCTCGGGGGTGCCGTTGACCCAGGTGTGCACCTGGTCGATGGCGGCGTTGGCGGCGGAGGCGGCCGACGAGGCGCCGCGGGCCTCGATGATCGCGGTACCGCGTTTGGCGACGGTCGGGATGAAGTCCTCGGCCAGCCAATGCCGGTCGGTCACGACCTCGGCGGCGTTCTTCCCGGCGATCGTGGCGTGGAAGATGTCCGGGTACTGGGTGGCGGAGTGGTTGCCCCAGACGGTCAGGCGCTTGATGTCGCAGACCTGTGCGCCGGTCTTCTCGGCCAGTTGCGAGACGGCGCGGTTGTGGTCGAGGCGCATCATGGAGGTGAAGCGCTCGGCCGGTATGTCCGGGGCGGCGGCCTGGGCGATCAGGGCGTTGGTGTTGGCCGGGTTGCCGACGACGAGGACCTTGATGTCGGCGGCGGCGTGGTCGTTGATGGCCTTGCCCTGCGGCCGGAAGATCCCGCCGTTCGTCTCCAGTAGGTCGGCGCGCTCCATGCCCTTCGTCCGCGGCCGCGAGCCGACGAGGATCGCGGTGTTGGCGCCGTCGAAGGCGATCTTGGGGTCGTCCGTGACGGTGATGTTCCGCAGCAGCGGGAAGGCGCAGTCGTCGAGCTCCATGGCGGTGCCTTCGGCGGCCTTCAGCGCCGGGGTGATCTCGAGGAGACGCAGGTTGACCGGCACATCCGGGCCGAGCAGGTGACCGGCGGCGATACGGAAGAGCAGTGCGTAGCCGATCTGGCCGGCGGCGCCGGTGACGGTGACGGTGACGGTGACGGTGACGGGAGTACGGCTCATGGCAACCTCGTTACAGCAGGGTGGATATGACGGTGGGTGATGCGGATGCGCGCCCCGTCCCGGTCTCCCGGCCGGGGCTCGGCGAGGGATCGGACGGGCACGTGCGCCGGTTCTCGGCGCGGGGATCCTCAGGCCCAGGACGGGGCGACGAGCTGCTTTCCACAAGTCCGGTGCGGGTGTGGCTGGCGGGCGGGGCAGCAGGTGCGAGACGCTCCGGCGTCTCTCCACGTGGCAACTGGGACCAGGCTTGGAGGATGGCGGCTCGGACGGTCGCCGCCCCGACCCCGCCCTCCGTCCGGGACAGGACCGCGTAGTGCTGCAGGAGACCGCGCCGGGACCTGTCGGACATGACGCACGGCCCCCCGGGGACGGTCGGCGAAGCGCCTCGCGGCGGGGGGACGGGCGCCGGCGTCGGCGACCGCTCGGGCACCCGCACCTCGCCTTCCAGGTCTCGCCCGCCGCCGGCCCCCGGGGTATGTCCACCGTCCATCCGTCATGTTCCTTCCGCTCGGCCCCGATGCTCGCTGACGCACCCACGTCGTTCGCCTCCCCGGCCGATGACCAGATGTATGCGAACCAGGCACACCACCAGCATCAGTCGACTCATCGGCCTGCGGTAGCCGCCGTGTTCTATGCAGCCATAGAGCGCTTCTATGGCCATCGGCCTCGAACCCGAGCCCTTCGGCCAGGGCCGGACATCGGCCTCGCCGACTCCGCACATACGCCGCCGATGACCACGCACACCGTGCGCAGCGCGGCCGAGCACCATGGCCGGCGCGGATCCGCGCTGCCCACCGCACAGGCGGAAGGAGAACCCTGTTCGGACAGTGCGTCATGGTCGAGGGCGACGGCGTCCAGGGCGACGGCGTCCCGGACGGCCTCGCCTCCGACCCCGGGGCCACCGTTGATCGCCTTGGCTTCGGATCGGTGGCCGGCCGAGGTCGCGCGACCGGTTCCGCGGCCTTCTGATCTCGCCAGGTGGGGCTGGGACATTGGTCCTGTCGACCATGGGCGAAGGCCCCTGGAAGGCGTACTCGGCCCGTTGGACGATCCTCGTTCGGCAGTGGTCCCGGCTTCAGGTCCGGGACACCTGTTTCCCTTCGGACGGCTTCCAAAAAATCAGGATGGACACGATGCACGACAACACACTCGCGGTCCTCGGTGTGAGCGCGAGCGAGGAGGCGGTGTACCGGGCGACGCTGCGGTCGCCAGGGCTCGGAATCGCCGAGATCGCCATAGGTTGCGGGATCGACCCGAAGGAGGCCGAGGCTCTGCTCGCCAGACTTCGGGACCTCGGCCTGGTGAACAGCGCCGACCAGCGGACGTTCAGTGGCGCGGACCCGGTATCCGTCGTCGAACGGCTCTCGCGGATGCGGATCAAGGGCCTCCAGGGCGAGATCCGGCAGATCGCCTCGTCGCACCACCTGACGGAGAGCCTGCTGCACGACCAGTTGAACAGGCAGTCCGAGCCGGTCACCCGGCTCCAGTACCTCACGGGCCTCGCCCAGGTCGTCGCCTGCGTGGACGAGCTGTCCTTCTTCGCCAGAGAGGAGCGGCTGACCACGTACCCGGGACCGATCCTCGCCGCGGCCCTCGACGATGTCCGGCGTCGCGATCTGACGTACGCGCGCCGGCTGCGAATGCGAACCATCGTGCACACCAGCGCCCTCGGAACCCCGGAAGTCGGCCGCTTCGCGGCGGAACTGTCGGAGCGGGGGGCCCAGGTGCGGGGCACCACCGAGCCACTCGATCGGATGGTGATCTTCGACCGGCGAACCGCCCTCGTGGCGATGGACCCGGCGGACATCACCCGAGGCGCCCTGCTCGTCCGCGCACCCGGCCTGGTGTCGAACCTGGTGACGCTCTTCGAATGCCGCTGGTCACGTTCCCACTGGCTCGAGGACGATCTGCCAAGTGCGACCGAGCGCCGTGTCCTCGACGCCATGGCACGGGTCGACAAGGACGCCACGGGCGCCCGGGAACTCGGCATGTCCCTGAGGACCTACCGCCGCCACGTTGCCGCACTCATGCACCGGCTGGAAGCACCGAACCGCTTCCGGGCCGCACTGGCCGCCCGTGAACGACAGTGGTTCTGACCTTGCCTCAGCACCGATCCCGATCACATTCGGCGGGTCTGTCCCCCGCTTTCCCGTCACGAAGGTCAACCGGAGCGCAAGCGACAACGGGCCACCATTCAGTGTCTCGGGACGCTGGACCGTCCCGCCCATGACGCAGCAGGCAGCCCGGTGTTGACTCGGACCCGTCCGTCTCGCTGGTCCCTGGACGTCGCATGACGGAACAGTCGGGCTGGTGCACAAACGGCGTCTGATCGAACCAACAGCGAGACGTCGACGGCCGGCACGATCTGCCCAGCGTGGGCCCGGCAGTGCCGCCGAGACACCGGACAGTCGAGACCGTGGCCCCCGCCCGCGCCAGAATCGGCTCCAGCGATCCGGTTTCGTTCGTGACCTTCAGGACAGTGCCGAGGCTCGCGGGCCCGGCCCGCGGCTGCAGGAACCTGCGGGAGATCGATCGGACGTTGCAGGAAGTGCCCCCGGAGGGCGAACCCTTCCGACTCGAACGACGGATAGGTTTTCTCTGGCGACCCACTCCACCCTCGGAAATCCGGGTGGGCATAGTCGACCTTCTCCGGGGCTGGCTTTGGATTCTCCGGGTCATCGGGTGGGGGCTGCGACGTGGAAAGGCCCGGTCCCTGGGACCTCCTTGACGAGTTCTCAGGTCTTCGTCGTGCCTGGGTTCAGTGTCGACCGGTTCCGGGCCCGACTTTGTCAGGGCGTATACAAATTTCGAGATGTGAGGTGCTGTTATGGCGACGTGGGCACGAGCAGTTGTGGCGGGAGCGACGGCGGCGGCGTCACAGGCCTCGGGGGCTGGAACTTCCGCGACCAGGTCTCCTCCTGGGTCAACAACTCCACCTACACGATCGAGGTCGGCGACTACATCGTCGCCCCGAAGTTCTACCGGTTGTGGACCGAGAAGCCCCGGCAGGCCATGGGGTACGTCGGCGACCAGGCCAACGACCGTGCGGACTTTCTCCGGATGATCTGACCATGGCCCACACTTCCGGCGTGGCCCCCGGTTCCTCCCGGACGGGGGAGGGTCTGAAGCTGTGGCACTTTGCCCTGCTCGGCATTTGTTCCCTGCTCCTGGCCCATCTGGGACCACTTGCCCGCCCGGCCTCACCCTGGTACCCGCTGTGGGCACTGCTCGCCGCCCTCGCAGGCCGGGGCCGCGGCGCGATCGACGCCGCGGGCCACGGCGCGGCGCACTTGGCAACCGCCTCAGGGTGCTTCCTCGTCCCGGGTGCCCTGTCCGGCCAGATCACCCAGAGCCTCACGGCCCTGGCCTGGCTGACCGCGCTGGCCGCCGCCAGCGGGGCCGTGGCAGCGACGATCGGCAGTCTCGCGAACACCCCGTTCCGCGTCGCGGCCGCCCATGCTGCGGCGAACGCGGCCTTCCTGGCCACACCCGCCCTGTGGTGGAACCGGCAGCCCTTTCCCGTCGCCCTGGTGCTGGCCTGCGCGGCCACCGCCCTGCTCCAGGCAGGCCGACCGCCTCACCGACGGCTTCTGGCTGCCGCCCTCACCGGCCCGTTCACCGCAATCGCCGTCCTTCTCGTCCTCACCGCTCCGTCGCTGCTGACTCGTCTGCCCGTCATCTGAGCTGACGGCATCCCACGTCGAGCCCGCACCCCCGCGGGAGGCCCGCGTCAACTGCTGGTGGCGGTTCCGGCCAGGGGCGTGGTCGAGGACGGGGCCGACGGCCGGGTAGCGGTGAGGCCGGCCACGCTGGACGAGCCGCCCCCGCCACAGGCTTCGTACTGGCGATCTGCGCACTCCTGCACGGGGGTATGCCGCCCGCAGCCACTGGCACCCGGTAAGCCCGCCGGGCGGCCCCTGGCTCACGACCGTGAGCCATAGGTCGAATCTATGCCGTGATCGGCAGCCGGCCCCTACCGGCGCGCAGCCGTACGGCGAAGGGTGGGAATGGATCGGCGTGGTCAGGCCGGACGGATCAGGGCCAGTCAGTCCCTGACGCTCATACGAATGAAAGAAGGAACAAGTGAACCTGAAGCATGCGACCGTCCGCGCCCCGCGGAACCTCCGGTCGAGCCGGACACACCGGCAGGGCGGGCTGCGCGCGGCAACCGTGGTGCTCGCGACGGCCGTGGTGACGGGCAGCGGGCTCGCGACGGCACCTGCGGCCACGGCGGACAACGTCCTCGCCGGCGACGGTGTGAGCGGCACCCTGTACGACGGGGTGCTGCACGGCGGCCTCATCAAGGTCCAGGGCTACGACAAGCGCCAGAGGGGCGGCGTGTTCGAGCTGCTGACCGATGACGGCGGCAGCCTTCTCACCTACTGCATCGATCTCCCGACCCCCGTCGTACAAGACGCGTTGTACCAGGAGGTCAACTGGTCCGACACACCCACGTTGAAGAACAACGGCGACGCGGGGAAGGTCAACTGGGTCCTCCAGCACGCGTACCCGAAGATCTCCAAGCAGGATCTCGGTGAGCTCGTCCACAGCGAACTCTCCGACGACGATGCGGCCTCCGCCACCCAGGCCGCCATCTGGCACTTCTCGGACCACGTCGCGGCAACTCCGGTTCCCCCGGGCGCAGCCAAGCTCACCGAGTACCTGGTGTCCCACGCCGAGGACGTCAAGGAACCGAGCCCCTCGCTCACCCTCGGCCAGGCGGAGGTCGCCGGCGAGAGCGGAACGGTGCTCGGCCCGATCAAGATCACCTCGGCCAGCGGCGACGTCGCCGCCGTCCTCGACACCGCAGCCGTCGCGGCCGGTGTCGCTCTGACCGACCGGGCCGGCACCGTCGTCTCCGACAGCGACGGCAAACTCACCAGCCCCGCCGCCGGCGGCGACTCGCTCTACGTCAAAGCCCCGGCCGACGCCCGACCGGGTAGCACGACCATCACTGCGACCACCTCGCTCAAGGTCCCGGTGGGCCGGGCCTCCACCAGTCCGGGCAGCCAGTCCCTGATCATCGCCGGCAGCACGACCGTCAGCGCCACCGCCCACGCCAAGGCCAGTTGGACCGCGCCCACCGCATCGCCGTCGCCCTCCGCCACAGCGAGCGCCTCGGCGAGCCAGCCTCCGAAGCCGAGCCCGAGCCCAACCGCGACCACCAGCGCCTCCGCGAGCCCGAGCCCGACCACCGCCCCCACCGCCTCCGCGAGCCCGAGCCATCCGGCCACCGCGGGCCCCACCGCCTCCGCGAGCCCGACTTCGACCCAACCCGCAGCTCCGGATAGCACACCCACGGACCACGCCACGGGCTCAGGACTCGCCGCCACCGGTGTCAGCAGCCCGGCCCCGCTGATAGCCGGCATTGCCGCCGCACTGCTCCTGGTCGGCGGCGGCACCATCTTCACGACCCGCCGACGCGCCACGGTCCGCACTCGGCACGACAAGAAGTGATCTCAGTTACTCACTGGATGCCCAGCGTCACTGATCACGGAGGTTGAGTCAGAGCCCGCTCCGACCTGCCCGGCCAGGCGGTGGAGGACTTCGGCGGCGTCCTCGATCTGAGGTACTGCCGCCAGCCGACGCCCTGCAGCGGCCCTGACGCTCCATGAGGGAGAGTCCGCAGCAACGAGCGAATCGATCGGCTCTCGATCCTGGAAGCCTTTCATGCCACCAGCGCGCCAGGAGAGGTCTCGACTGCGCAGGACTCTTCCTCGACCAAGCCGCAGGTGAACGGGAACGCCTCCAAGAACTCCCGCCGGCTGGGCACGGGCTCCACTTCGTCGTCGCAGCTGTCGAGGAACCAGACGCTGTCGACGACCATCCCGGCAAGGACAGGTACCAGCGGGTCTATGTCTGCCATGGGGAGAACCCAGCTCAGGCTGGGCCGCGTCGGGATCGACGACGTCAGCGGCAGATCTCCGAACACCCGGAGAACACACCGACGTGGCGGAACCGGGGAACGTGGTGTCCGAACCCTTCGCCTTCGTTGTCGATCAGGCCGAGGCCGGGGCCCTGCGACTCGTACCGCGCCGCGGTGAGCACGTGGGCGTGTTTGCCGGTGGAGACGTGGTCCTGGGCGCCGGTGAGGCCGGTTTCCGAGAGGGGTCCGGGCGGTGGACGGTCGACGAGGTGGGCAACCAGTCGACTGGCTACTGCCCGGACGTCAGCTTGTGGCCGGCCGTCGCCGGCGCCCTGGACCAGGCCGGGGTCGTTCGCCCGTCCGGCTTCACGCACGAGGTGGTGTTCCGCCGCTGCCCGTCCTGCTGGCAGCTCATCATCGTGCGCGAGCAGGACTTCGTCCGCGTCTTCTGCGACGAGGGCCTACCGGAAGGGTGGAACGCCGACCGGCCCGGACCCTAGATGAAACAGCGTGTGAACGTGGTGCGGGACGGGGACGCGAAGGCCGGAGGTGGCGAGGTACCGTCAGTCGTCTTCCTGGTCGGTCGCGGGCTCGGTGAGGCCCTTGCGGCAATGACCGTGGCCGGGGTGCTTGTGGCAGTAGGAGTCCTTCTTCTCCCCCACGGTGATGGTGGCCTTGGCGGGTTCGCTGACGATCGGGTTCCCGTGCGGGTCGGTGGCCGCCGCGAACGCCACGTTGGTGATGTCGCAGCCCTTCTCGGCACCGCCGCGGTGGTGGGTGGCCTTGCAGGCTTCGATGTCGGCCAGGGTGATCGTGTAGGTGCCGTGGCAGGTGGTGCTGGCGCCGGGCGTCAGCGTGGTCGCCTCGCAGCTGACGCTGGCGATGCGGTCGTCGTTGACGAGCACGCCGTGCAGGTCGGTGCTGCCGGTGTTGGTGACCGTGTAGGAGTACTCCACCGTGTCGCCGACGGCGTAGGGGCCGTGCGAGAGGACCCGCTTCTTCAGGGTGAGGTGCGGCTCCCCGATCGGCAGCGTCAGCTGGGTTTGCGGGGACGTGACCGGCCGCTCGTTCGCCGTACCGGTGGCGGTGGCGGTGTTGGTGACGGAACCGGCCGTAGCGTCATTCTCGGTGATCGTGTACGTGCCGTGGCAGGTGGTGCGGTCGCCCGGGCTCTCCGCCGGGGCGAGCGTGGTCGAGGCGCAGGTGATGTCGGTGACGTGGTCGTCGGTCACGTGGACGCCGGTCAGCTCGGCGCCCCCGGTGTTCTGGACGATGTAGCGGAAGGTGACCGTCTGCCCGACCGCGTAGGGGCCCGGCGTCTGCACCTGCTTCTCGATGGCGAGGCCGGGCGGCCGCTCGATCGGCACGCTCTGCGAGGACGGCGGCGAGGAGACCGACTGACCGCCCGAAGTGCCTTTCGCGGTGGCCGTGTTGTCGATGGAACCGTGGGTCACGTCGGCGGCGGTGACGGTGTAGGTGGCGGTGCAGGTGACCGTATGACCGCTCGCCAGCGTCGTCGTGGGACACGACACCGGGCCGACCTTCGGGTCGCTGACGGCGAGGCCGGTGATGTCCGTGGCACCGGAGTTGGTGACGACGAAGTCGTACGGTACTCGTGTCCCGGCCACCAGGTCACCGGGCAGCGGCTGCCGGACCTGCTTGACGAGGTTCAACTGCGGCAGCGGCTGGTTGCTGCTCACCACCACGTTGCGGATGAGGTGCACGTCGGTGAACAGGCCGGTGGAGGCCGCGAACCCGAACTTGTAGGTGGCGGGCACCGGTTGCGGAGCGGGCGTGCTGAGCACCTGGTGGGAGCCGGTGCCGTCGTTGAAGTCGACCGACACGGTGAGCACCGGGTCGGGCGTCGGGGTGAGCTCGACGTGGACCCGGCGGCGCGAGGGTTCGAGCGCGGTCTCGGCCTGGACGGGGGTGGCCCCCGGGGGCAGCGTGGTGAGCGGCCCTTGCAGGGTGCCCGGGAGCGTCGACGGCCAGGGCGCGGTGGTGCTGAAGTTGCTGGTGGTGGCAGTCAGGAAGCAGTAGCCCTCGGTCCCGTCGCCCGGGCCGCGCACCGTGACCATGTTGGCCCCGGGGCCGGGGATGCGGAACGCCGTCCCGGCGGGCGAGCGGGTGGGGCAGCCGTTGCCGCGGTGCTCCCAGTCGCCGAAGTAGTTCCCGAGGACATCGAGCCCCACGCCCAGGTAGCCGCGGTCCACGCCGGGCAGGAAGGTGGCGGTGGGGTCGTCGTCGGGAAGCTTCTGCGCGTACCCGAGGCTGCCGCCGAAGGCGCCGGGGTGGGTCAGTGCGCCGTCGCCGTTCACCAGGAAGAACGAGATGCCGTCAGCGGGGTTGGCCGGGGTCGTGCTCCCGTACTGCCACTGGTCGAAGGTGACATCGAGGCCCTGGTTGGCGGGCAGCGCGTGGTTGTAGAGGACCGCGCCGGCCTGGTCGTTGGACGCGTCCGTCAGCCGCAGATAGCCGTGCGGCGCGCCGTCGGGGGGCGGCACCGGGCCCACGCCGCCAGGGCAGCCGCCCAGCGGATGGTCCCCGGGGCCGGGCGCGGCGGCAGCCAACGCGCCGGTGAGACAGGCCGACCCCACGCCGGTGAACTCCGGGGCGGCCGCCTGGGTGAACGTCTCGCTGACCAGGGGCGAGCCGCCGGCCCGAGGCAGGGACTCGGCTCCGATTTCCAGGCACAAGGGCATTCCGGCGCCCACGATCAGGGCCAGGGCCCCTGCGGCGAGCCGGGCCGTCCGGACGCGCCGCGGGCGCTGTCCAGGAGGGGCTGAGTGCTGTTCATACGTCATATCCCCACATATAGCAGTCACTCTGAGTATTCAAGGTGAAGACAGGCTGTTACGGAATTGCCCTTCGGCGACTTCACTGGTGCCGCGGGGCGCCCGCGCGGGCGCTGGGGCCCGCCCCGGCCACGGGGGATCCGGGCCCGCTATCGCACGACAAGAATCTCCGGCATCGGCAGGCACCACTCGCCCCGCATCCCGATGAGGATCTGACGGGCCAGTTTCCGGGCTTCGATCCACCCTGGATCGACCGTCAGAGCCTCCCTGTTCCACCGGTCCGAGTTCTCCCGGCCGCTCATCCCGGCGAAGATCGCATCGATCGCTCGAAGGTCTCGTAGTACCTCACCGCTGAGATCCCCGTCCTCGACCAGGCCCTCGGCCATGCGGAAGGCATGGTCGAAGTCCAGGGCGACCTCATCCGTCAGGACACCGCGCTCGTCCACCCAGGTCAGCTGAGCCGAGGGATCGGCCGCCAGCACGGTCAGCGCCTCGACAAGCAGCCGTCCACGGAAAGAAGCATCAGGGACTCTCACCAGGGAATCGTGGCACGGCCCAGCGCCACTGGACATCCATCTCGTCGACACCGCGTGCCCCGACCAGAATCTCCCGCGTGACTCAGGAGAAGCTCGACGCACTCTCGCAAATGACGGACGAGTGCGCGACCACGTTCGACACACACGTACGCGACGTGGCCGCGCCGGCCGCCGAGATCGAAGCCCAGATCGTTGCACGAGGCCGGACTATGAGCTGATGCCAGAAATGGAGCCGCTCACCGCCACCCCTCCTCCGGGCTTGGCGGTGAGAAACCCATGGCCGAGGGCCGTCACGGTCCACGCCGACCGTTCGTCATCGGCCGGCACCAGCAAACGCCAGCCGCCCGCGAACAGAACCGGCCTCGGGGATCAATGGAACCGTGGTTGGCGCTGAGATTGACCAAGGCTCCGGGGCCGATATCACGGGAGGGATCTTCTGCACAGGCGTTCGGGTGACGGCTAGCTGATCTTGTGTCAGCCCGGCTACCCTCCGCCCGTGCCGGTTGAGTTCTTAACCGATGAGCAGGCCGAGGCGTACGGACGGTTCGTGGAGGAGCCGACCCGCCCGGAGCTGGAGCGGTTCTTCTTCCTGGACGACGTCGACCGGGACCTGATCGCGCTGCGGCGCGCGCCGCACCACCAGCTCGGCTTCGCGGGTCCAGATGTGCACCGTCCGGTACGTCGGCCGGTTCCTGGTGGACGATCCGCTGGACGTGCCGTGGTCGGTGGTCGACCACCTGGCCGGGCAGCTGGGGATCGAGGACTCCTCGGTGGTGAAGCGGTACGCCGAGCGGTCGAAGACCGCGTACGAGCACGCCTGGGAGATCCGGGACGCCTACGGCTACCACCAGTTCGAGGACCCGCAGTAGGGCCGGAAGTTCCGCACCTTCCTGCACGGGCGGGCCTGGACGCACGCCGAGGGACCGGTGGCGCTGTTCAACCAGGCGGTGAGGTGGCTGCGGCGCAACCGCGTGCTGCTGCCCGGGGTGTCGGTGCTGGCCAAGCAGGTCGCCATGGTGCGCTCGGTTGCGGAGAAGCGGCTGTACGCCACGGCGGCCCGGGCCGCCCGGCGCGCGGACGGCTCGCTGCCCGGCGACCTGGTGGCACTCCTCGCGGTGCCGGAGGGTGCCCGGTTCTCCGAGCTGGAGCGATTGCGCCGGCCGCCGACCAGGACGACCGGCACCAGCATGGCCAAGGCGCTGGAGCGGGTGGAGGAGATCTCGGCGCTGCGGCTGGGGCGGGTGAGGGTGGACCTGGTACCGCCGAAGCGGCTGGCGACGCTGGCCCGGGTCGGGCTGGGGTCGGGCTGGGGTCGAAGGCGCCGATCCTGGAGCGCACCCCGCAGCCGCGCCGTACCGCACTGCTGACCTCGGTGGTGCGGCACCTGGAGGCCGTCGCGATCGACGACGCGCTGGACGTGTTCACCCATGAAACGCCACCCCGTCGGCATTCGGCGGGTCCGTGGCGGATCAATGCCCGTTGTGCCGCATCGCCTGCTCCCGAAGGGAACGGATGAGCGTCGTGATGCAGGGCCGGTTACGGCCGCTGATTGTAGCGACGCCGATGTGCCGGATTGGGCCCGGCGACTTGATCGGGACGGCGCTTAGGCCCGGGAGTTCGGGGGCGAGCGCGATGGAGGGGATCAGGGAGATTCCCATGCCTGCGGCAACGAGGGAGCGGGCGAAGAAGTAGTCGGTGGTGGTCCCGTGGATTTCCGGATCGAAGCCGGCTTGCTCAGCGTAGCGGCGCAGGTATGCCTCGGTTTTCAGGCAGCCGAGCACCCAGGGTTCGGCTGCCAGATCGGCGAGGTCGAGCGCGTCGCGGTCGGCGAGTCGGTGCCCTGGCGGCAGGACGACGTACAGGGGGTCTTCCAGGAGCGGCATCCACTCCAGGCTGGAGCCCGGGCCTGGTCCGACGGGGAGCGGGCCATCGAAGTGGTAGGCGAGGGCGAGGTCCACGGCGCCCTGCCGGACGAGAGGAAGGGTGTCCTCAGGTTCGCCCTCCCTGACATGGAGCACGGTGCGGGGATGGGCTGCCATGAGCTGGGTGAGGGCGGCGGGCAGCAGGAACTGGCCGCCGCTGGTGAAAGTGGCGACGGTGAGCTGGGTGCGGCCAGTGCTGAGCTCGGTGATCTGCTGTTGAGCATGTTCGAGCTCCGCGGCGACGGATTCGGCGGCGCCGACCATGATCTGGCCGACCCGGGTGAGGGTGACGCCTCGGGTACTGCGCGCGACGACCTGGGCACCGAGGCTGCGTTCCAGGGCAGCTACCTGCTGGGAGACGGCCGAGGGGGTGAGGCGGAGAGCCGCGGCCGCCCGGTTGAAGCTGCCGTGCTCCGCCACCGTCAGCAGGACCTGGAGCCGCTGCACATCAATCAACAGTTTTCCTTAACATGAACCAAGTAAGCTAGGCCTTCTGCTAATGACGATAGGTCTCCAGGATGGGGACATGCAAAAGATCTGCGTCATCGGCGGAAGCCGGTACTTCGGAAAGCTCCTGGTGGAGCGCCTACGGGCGGCGGGCCACCAGGTCACCGTGATCAACCGCGGCTCCACTCCGCCGCCTGCCGGCGTCGATCACCTGGTCGTCGACCGCAACGACGAGGCAGCCCTGACCGCCGAGCTCGACGACCGCGCCTTCGATGTCGTGGTGGACCAGGTCTGCTACACCCCGGTGCAGGCCGACATCGCCGCCCGGGCCTTTGCCGGCCGCACCCGTCGTTACCTCATGACCTCCACGATCGAGGTCTACGACCCCGCGACCGCCGCCCTACCGGCCGTGCCTGCGGGGACGCCCGTGTCGGAGGAGAGCGTGGACCCGGCCACCTGGCAGGTGGCCATGGGCCTTCCTTGGCACGACGACGCCTTCCTGGAGGCGCACTACGCCGAGGGCAAGCGGCAGGCCGAGGCCGTCTTCGCCCACGCCGGCGGCTTCGCCTTCGCCGCTGTCCGTAGCGCCCATGTGCTCGGCGGCGGCGCGCAGGAGTTTACCGGCCGGCTCGCGTACTACACCGAGCGCATCACCCAGGGCGAAGAGATCACTGTGCACGCGAACGCGCTGCCCACGGTCTTCATCCACTACGAGGAGCTGGCCAACCTGCTGCTGTGGGCGGCCACAGCCGACTTCACCGGTGCGGTCAACGCCTGCTCCGACGGCCCGCTCGATGTACATGGCCTCGCTGAGATCGTCGCCACGCAGGTGGGCCGGACGCCCGTCTACCGGACCGTCCCGGCAGGCGAGAAGGCTTCACCGTTCTCCTTCGACCGCCACTACGCCACGAGTAACGCCCGCGCGAAAAAGCTGGGCTTCTCCTTCTCCCGCATCACCGACTGGCTGCCCGGCGCCATCGCCCAAGCCCTCACCACCGAACCGTCCACCAGCTGAAGAACAGGGCCACCATGCAGTACCGCACCATCGCCCATACTGCCGTCAGCGCCATCGGCCTGGGTGCCATGCCGCTGTCCATCGAGCACCGCCCGGACGAGGCGCGGGCCATCGCCACCGTGCACGCCGCCCTCGACGCCGGTGTCACCCTTGTCGACACCGCCGACAGCTACCACTGGCACGCCGGCGAGGCGGGCCACAACGAGCTGCTGATCGCCCGCGCCCTGTCCCGCTACGGTGGCGACACCTCCCAAATCCTGGTGGCTACCAAGGGCGGCCGCGGCCGCCCCGGCGACGGCAGTTGGACCGTCACCGGCACCCCCGCCCACCTCAAGCAAGCCGCTGAAGCCTCCGCCAAGCGCCTGGGCGTCGACGCGATCGGCCTGTACCAGCTGCACAAGCCAGACCCGGCCGTGCCCTGGGCGGAATCCGTCGGCGCGCTGCGCGAGCTTCTCGATGCCGGCACCATCCGCGCCGCCGGCATCTCCAACGTCAGCGCCGCCCAGATCCGCCAGGCACATCAGATCCTCGGCGACGGGCTCGCCTCCGTGCAGAACCAGTACTCGCCCGGCGTCCGCGACAGCGAGCCCGAGCTGCGGCTGAGTGAACAGCTGGGGCTCGCTTTCCTGCCCTGGAGCCCACTCGGCGGAATCTCCCGCAGTTCCCTCGACGGCCCCTCCGGACCCACCTCCATCGGCACCGCCTTCCACCGCATCGCCGCCGAACGCGGCGTCAGCCCACAGCAGATCGCCCTGGCCTGGCTGCTCGCCCACTCCCCGGCGATGATCCCGGTACCGGGAGCCAGCCGCCCTGCCTCCATTACCGACTCCGCCAGGGCTGTAGAACTCAGGCTGAACACGCGGGAACTGGTGGAACTTGAGGACGTTCTGCCGGGCTGAGGTCACAGGTCGATTGCCGACCTCGGCCACGTCCGGCTGTGCGCTGCGGCCCGCCACTGCCCCGGCACCATTGCCGAGGAGCCCAGGTCGAGGCGCTTGTCCATGTCCAGGCGGAAGGTGCCGTACAGGGTTCACGTGCGTCCAGAACAGCGGGGACAGATCCCGGCGGTCGGCCCACTTCGACTCGGCCAGTACCTGCTGGATCAGCAGGGTGTTGACGTGGTAGCACGGGCGACCAGCAGCCCTACGGCTTGGCACACCTTGATCAATCTCAGCACCAACCACGGTTCCATTGATCCCCGAGGCCGAGAACGCGGAGAATTCCCTGATCGGAGACGTCGACCTCGGCAACGACCTGACGCAACAGCTCGGTCGCCTTGCCGAGGTTCGTCTGCGGCCATGCCGCAAGCCCGTATGCGCGCTCGTCAGCCACGAGCTCCGCCCACGAGCACAGCATGATCTCGTTCTACCCGACGCGGAGCCTCAGCCGGTCATCGATGACGAGTTCTCCCACGCCCAGCCCACGGAACGCGGGCACTCGCCAACCGCCATCCACGCGCACCATGCCCTGACTCATGCCGACACCGTATCGGTCAGCTGGTCGCAGCAGCCGCGGTCACGGACCGGGGGCGGTGGCCCGAGCCGTGAACTCGGTGTCAACCGTCAGCGGCCGGCGCAGTGCGGCGGCGGTGCCGTCCTGCCGGACGATGCCGAGCGGCAGGTGGCCCGGGGCGCACAGGCTGCTCGGGCAGGTCGCCCCGGCTCGGGGCGGATCGGGGCTCCGTGACGGGTGCGTCCGTCCAGGTGGCCTCCCGTGCCGCCACCGCCTCTTCGTTCACGTGCGGCAATAGGTTGCTGGGCGACGCGCTGGACCGTTTCCGGAGGACACCGATAGCCATCCCCGCCCTGGACCACTCGACGACCCGCTACTCCCTCCCCCACGCCTACTGGATGGCCCAGGCCGCCGGACTGGCCAAGCTGGACCGCCCCGGCATCGAGGCCAAGGCCCACGCATGGGGCTTCGACGAGGTACGCCACTTCGAGTCGACGCACCAGATGCCGTTCCTGATCGAGGACACCCAGGCCTACACCATGGCCAGCGACCGCATGATCGTCACCGGCTTCCGGGGCACCGAGGTCCTGAAGATCTACGACTGGCTCACCGACGTCAGCACCCCGCCCGTCCCCGGACCGGCGGACAAGGGCTTCGTCCACTACGGCTTCCACCAGGCCCTGCAGTCCGTCTACCCCGACATCCGCAACGCCATCCAGGAACTGCGCACCGACGGGCAGAGCGTCTGGTTCACCGGCCACAGCCTCGGCGGCGCCCTCGCCATGCTGGCCGGAGCCCGCTGGTACTTCGAGGCGCCTCGCCAACTCCCCGACGGCGTCTACACCTTCGGCCAGCCCCGCACCTGTGAACGCCTTCTCTCCGGCGCCTACAACGCGGCCTTCAGGGACCGCTGCTACCGCTTCGTCAACAACAACGACATCGTCCCCCAGCTCCCGCCCGAGCCGGCCTTCAGCCACGTCGACGCGCTCCGCTACTTCGACGCCGACGGGAAGCTCCACGAGGCCATGCCGCTCCTCGCCGGGCTGAAGGACCGGGCCAAGGGCTACCGCCAGGACATGTTCGCCCCCGAGACCGACGGCATCAAGGACCACCACCTGCCCAACTACCTCGCCGCGTTCGAGAAGAACCTCGCCGAGATGGGCTGAGCACAGGCGTCCCCGGCCCCGGGACCTGTCCGCGGCGCCCGGGGCGGGGCGGCCGGGCCCGCTGAGGGGATGCCGCCTTGGCCGGTAGACGTGGGCGAATCGCGAGGTCACCGGGCGAGTTCGGGTACCAGTTCGGCGGCTGCTTCGATGCGGTCGAGGACGTTCCGGGCGGAGTCCGACAACGGGTAGCGGACGGCGTCGGCGCGGGTGGCACGCGATCGGTCGGCGTCCGCGCGGGAGAGCGACGACAGCCGTCTGGCCAGCAGGTTCAGGGGGTGGTCGAGGTCGAGGACCACGGTGGAGTGCGTACCCCCGCCGCCCTCGTCTCCCCTGCCGCCGCCCCGCCCGCCGAAGAGCCTCGACATCGCCCAACCCCCCTTTCGGCTGCGCCGAATTGGCCTGCTGGAATTCTCCCTCAGTGATCATGAAACCGGTACCGGGCCGGAGGCATGCGGGGTGAGGACAAGGATTCCGTGTACAGCGCCGACGGAGGCGGGGGCGAGGGGTAGAGGCCGGTGGCGGGCGGCTACCCGGCGGCGCGGATCAGCCGGCCGACTCCTGCTCGGCCTCCACCTGGGCGTTCCACTCGCGCTTGGCCGCCCGCCAGGCCTCGTCGCTCTGACCGGCCCGCCAGTAGCCCGAGACCGACATCCGCTCGCGCGGGATGCCCCGTTCCAGGCGCAGCAGGCGCCGCAGTTCCTTCACGAAGCCGGCCTCGCCGTGCACGAACGCGGATGCCGTGCCGGCGGGGAACTCCAGCGCGCCCACCGCCTCGACCAGCGCCTCTCCCACCGGGCGGGCGCCGCGGTGCAGCCAGTTGATCTCGGCCCTGGCGGGCGAGACGATCTTCTGCTCCTCGGCGGCGTCCGCGACCTCGACGAAGGCGTGCACGACGGCGTCGGCCGGCATCCGTTCCAGCGCCGCGGCGATCGCGGGCAGCGCGCTCTCGTCGCCCGCCAGCAGGTGCCAGTCGGCGCTCGCGTCGGGGGCGTAGCCGCCGCCGGGGCCCAGGAAGCGCACCGTCTCGCCGGGCTGTGCGCGGGCCGCCCACGGCCCGGCCAGGCCCTCGTCACCGTGCACCACGAAGTCGATGGTCAGCTCGCGCAGGGCCGGGTCCCAGGCCCGCACGGTGTACGTCCGGGTGATCGGCCGCTGCTCCGGCGGGAACTCCTCGCGGATCCGCGCCATGTCGAAGGGCTCCGGGTAGCTCACGCCCTCGGGCGCGAAGAGCACCTTGACGTAGTGGTCGGTGAACTCGGTGGCGTCGAAGTCCTCCAACCCCGCACCGCCGAGGACCAGGCGCACCATGTGCGGCGTGATCCGCTCGGTGCGCAGCACCTGTGCTTCGCGGGCCTGCGGTGTCCGGCGGGTCGGTTGGTCTGCCATGGTGCCCCCCTGGGCTGTGTGGTCGCGCTTCCTGGTTAGGCTTGCCTAAGTTAGCACCCTTGAGGCGGTGCTCGGCCCAGGGACGCCAGCCGATCCCCATTCCGCCCACGGCATTCCGCCCACGCCCGGGAACGTGACGCGCTGGCAGCCCTGCCGCGGGTCGCGGACGCATCACCGTTCGGGCGCCGGCTAGGCGAGCTTGAGGAGCAGCTGGCTCAGTTCCCTCGGCATGGTGATCATGCAGTCGTGGCCGGTCGGCAGCTCCCAGACCTGCGCGGCGGAGCCGTTGGGTTGGATCGGGGGGACGGGGCGGCGGGTGACGCCCGGTGGCGTGGGCCCGACGTTGTGGATGTGGGTGCGCGGGATCGCGTCCGCGGCCGGGTTGTCCAGTCGCACGGTCTGCTGCAGGCAGCGCACCGTCTGGTCCGTGAGCGTCTCGCGCAGCCAGGCCACGTCCGCCGGGTCCGTGACGCCGAACAGGCCGAGGGGTGCGGGCAGTTCGGGCATCGGGGGGACGCGCCAGCCGCTCTCGGACTTCTCGGCGAGCTCGATCATCCGCCGCCCCACGGGTTGGACGTCGATCACGGACTCGCCGTCCTGCGGGACCAGGGCGTCGAGGTAGACGAGGTGTGCGATGCGCTCCGGGATCCGGTTGGCCACGGAGGAGATCACCAGCCCCGCGTAGCTGTGGCCGACGAGGACGACGTCGTCGAGGTCCTGCTCGGCGACCAGCCCGACCACGTCGTCGACGTGGGTGTCGAGCCCCACCTCCGGTCCGAGCAGGTGTGCCTTGTCCCCGCAGCCGGTCAGGGACGGCGCGAACACCCGGTGCCCGGACGCCTCCAGCAGCGGCACCACCCGCTCCCAGCAGCTTCCGCTGTGCCAACTGCCGTGTATCAGAAGGAATGTGGACATGAGTGAGCCCTTTCCTCTTTCGCACCCCGGTACTGTCCGGGCACGAAAGGCATGCTTACGCATGCGACGAGGCGCAGGCAACAGGGCACTTCTCGGCGCCCCGGAGCGGAGAGGCCTGACCCGGCCTCGGCTGGGTCCGGGATCGGTCCGGCGTCAGGGGTCAGGGGTCCGGGGTCCGGGGTCAGGAGTCAGGAGTCAAGGGTCAGGCCGACGTCAGGGGTCAAGCCGGCAGCACCCGCGGGCAGTTCAGACCGTGCCCGGCGGAACCAGCAACGCGTTGATCGCGGCGGTGCGGATCGTCGTGGCGACGCTGTCCGGGGCGAGGCCGCTGTTGAACTGCGGAATCGAGTTGATCATCGAGAAGACGGCGTGCGTCAGGACGCGGTTCTGGGCGTCCGAGAGATCGGGGCGGAGCCGCTCCACGAGGGCGCTCCACTCCTCGGCGTAGAGGCGCATCAGTCGCCGCATGCGGTGGCGTTCCTCTTCGGGCACGTTGTGTTCGTTCTTCAGGAACACGAGCGTGGAAGGAACGTTCTGGAGACTGCGGGTGACGTGGTAGTCGATCATCGCCTCCAGCGCCTGGCGCGGATCTCGCTCCTCGGTCACCGTCTTGCGCGCATTCGCCAGGAGATCGTTCAGCGGCTCCTCGAGTACGGCGATCAGCAACGCCTGCTTGCTCGGGAAGTGCCGGTAGAGCGCGGGACCGCTCACCCCGGCGCGCGCACCGATCATCTCGGTCGTGACCGCGTCGAAGGCGCGCTCGTGGAACAGCTCGCCGGCGACCTTGATGAGCTCCTGCCGGCGGGAGCCGCGCGGAGCCGTGGCACGAGGAGGGGATGAACTCGTCATGGGTGCAGTCTAGGCGAGTGGCCGGTAACGAGCCGTCGCGAACGCGGCCAGCAGCCCAGCCACCGCGCTCAGGTGGGAAAGTCCCAGGTGGGAGGACATTCCGCGCGGGTCGCCGAGCACTCCGCCGGGTGCGATGGCTTTGATGCCACCGGTTAATGCCCGGGCCGGCGGTTCGTCGTCCATGACTCCGGTGAAGCCCGCGGTGGCGCGGTCGCCGCGGGCGGGATCCGGCCGGATGGCGAGCATGATCGAACGTTCGGCGACGTCCGCGTGGCCGCCGACATGGTCGGCGAGTTCCGCGACGAGCCGGGCGCACCGCGCCAGGCGTCGAGGACCGCTGTCGGATCCGCGAACGCGATGACGTCCGGGCCGGCGGTCGGCGAGCTTCGACCCAATGTTAATCGCCCATAACTCACGTGCTCCAAAAAGTCGCCCTTGACCGCACTATGCCCGTGAACTACGTTACTGGCCAATAACATCGAAGGAGGGGGCGACATGGACTTCATCCTCATGACCGAGGGCGACACGCCGCCGGGACTCACCCACCAGCACCGCTACCGAGAGCTGATCGAGGAGGTGCTGCTCGCAGAGCGGGTCGGCTTCGACGCCTTCGGCAGCTCCGAGCAGCACGTCGCCATCGGCACGGCCTCGATCTCCGCTCCGGAGGTGCTCTATCCGTACCTGATGGCCCTCACGAACCGGATCCGCTTCATCCACCTGGTGACGCTGCTGCCGACGCGGATCAATCACGCGCTGCGCGTCGCGGAGCGCATCGCGACCGAGGACATCCTGTCCAACGGCCGCGTCGAGCTCGGCACTGGACGCGGCAACACGACGCTCGCGCTGCGGGCGTTCGAAGTCGACCCGACCGAGAACAAGGCCCAGTGGCGCGAAGGCATCGAGCTGATCCGCCGGGCGTTCCTCGACGACCCCTTCTCGTTCGTGGGCGAGCACTACAAGATCCCGCCGCGCAGCCTGGTCCCGAAGCCGTTGCAGGGGCCCTATCCGCCGATCTCGGCCGCTGCGGGCAGCCCGAGCTCGGTCGAGACCGCCGCCGCGATGGGCATCGGCGCCATCATGGGCGGGTTCTTCCTGGGCTTCGACCTCGTGGAGAACATGCTGAAGCTCTACGACGAGACGCTCGCCGCCACCACCCACCCGTACCCGATCACGCCGCGCAAGATGGTCCTGATCAGCGGCGGCATGCACTGCGCCGAGACGACGGCGCTGGCCCGCGAGCAGGCCGAGCCCCTGTTCGACATGGTCAGGCTCGCGACCGACGCCTTCGAGCGGCTGTCCAAGCTGTCGAAGGACTACGCCTACATGGGCGCGGTCAAGGACGTCGACTTCGACGACGAGGAGTACATGTTCGAACGTTCGCAGGGCTTCATCGTCGGCGATCCGGAGCGCTGCATCGCACACGTCCAGCGGTACGCGGACATGGGCGTGGAGGCGCTCGTGCTGCGCGTGGACAGTCTTCCCCACGACCAGCTCATGCGCTCGATCGAGCTGTTCGGCAAGTACGTGATCCCGCGCTTCAAGCACCCGCGCAACGTGGTGCGCCCGGCCGACGACGTGCTGGCCGACATCCGCGCCGCGCGCCCCGCCCACCAGGAGGCCCTCCGCCGGTTCCAGGCCGGACACGACCTCAAGAACGCCGTGGAGGCGGTCCGATGAGCGACCTCTACGACCACGGCACCGGCCACGTCCTCGTCGAACGCCCCGCCGACGGCGTCCTGCAGATCACGATCAACCGGCCCGAGCGGTACAACGCGCTGCTGATGCCGATGTTCGAGGAGATGAGCCGGATCTGGGCCGACGTCGAGCGCGACGACGAAACCCGCGTCGTCGTGGTGACCGGAGCCGGGAAGGCCTTCTGCACGGGGATGGACGTCAGGGAGCCCGATCCGACCCTCGAGCAGGCACTGGCGATGCTGGAGAGCGAGCGCAAGCGGGTGTCGGCCATGCTGCGGATCGAGAAGCCGATCATCTCGGCGATCAACGGCCCCGCGGTCGGCTACGGTCTGTCGACCGCGCTGCTCGCCGACATCAGCATCGTCGCGGAGGACGCGGTGCTCATGGAGGGCCACACCAAGGTCGGCGTGACCGCCGGTGACCACGCCGCGCTGATCTGGCCACTTCTCGTCGGGATGGCCAAGACGAAGTACTACGTGCTGACGTCCGAGAAGCTGACCGGCACGGAGGCCGAGCGGATCGGCCTCGTGAGTCTGGCGGTCCCGCGCGAGCAGGTGCTGCCGCGCGCCCTGGAGGTCGCCACCCAGCTCGCCCAAGGCCCCCAGCAGGCCCTGCGTTTCACCAAGCGCGCCCTCAACACGTGGCTCACCGACGCGCTGCCCCAGCACGAACTGTCCGGTGCGCTCGAAATCCTCGACTTCGCCGGCGCCGACTACCTCGAAGCGCGCCAGGCCTTCCGGGAGAAGCGCCCCGCGAACTTCCCCTCCGCCCGCACTGCCGGCACATCGGCGAACTGACCGGAGACGATCATGACCACAGCCCGGCACAGTACGACGCACAGCGTTGTCCGCGTGTCCGACACAGGGGGCGGCGCGGCCGTCCTGACCCTGGACCACCCACCCGCGAACGCGTTGAGCAACGCCGCCGTCCGCGAGCTGACGACGGCACTGAACACCCTCGCCGCCGGCCCGAACGCCCCCGCGCTGGTCCTGACGGGCGCGGGCGAGCGCTTCTTCTGCGCGGGAGGCGACATCAAGGAGGCCGGCGCCTACGACGCCGAGTCCATGGTCGAGCGCATGACGGCCTTCCACGCGCTGCTCTGCGCCCTGGAGGACTTCCCCCGGCCGCTGGTGTGCGCGGTCAACGGCTGGTGCGTCGGCGGTGGCATCGAGATCGCGCTGTTCGCCGACGTGGTGTACGCGTCGCCGCAGGCACGTTTCGTCTTCCCCGAGATCGACCACGGACTGCTCCCGGCCGTGAAGGGGATCGCCCGGGTGCGCACGGTCCTCGGCGACCGCGCGGCCCGGCGCCTCCTGCTGGGGGGAGAGCCCGTCGACGCGCTCGACGCGCAGGCCATCGGCATCGTCGACCACGTGGTCGAGCAAGGCGAGTTGCTCGCCGTCGCGACAGCACGCGCTCGTGCGGCGGCCGCGAAACCGCCCGCCGTGTTCGCGGCGCTGAAGCGGGCCCTGCGCACGGGCAGTGCCGGCCGGGCCGCCGCAGCCCAGCTCCGAACCACGATCGCCGACGCGCGCAGGGTCTTCGACGACCCCGCGGCCCGAGCGGCCCGGGAGGCCTGGAATGACTGATCGAGTGGAGGAGGTGGACCGGTCCGTCTTCCGTTCGGCGCTGGCCAGCTTCCCGTCGGGCGTGACCATCGTGACGACGCGCGGCGAGGCCGGCACCCTGCACGGGTTCACCGCGAGTTCCTTCGCGTCGCTGTCGCTCGATCCGCCGCTCGTGCTGGTGTGCCTGGACCGGCGAGCGGACTGCTTCCCCGTCTTCATGGCCGCCGAACGGTTCGTCGTGAACGTCGTGACGCCCGCCCAGGCGGAACTGGCGATGAGGTTCGCGACGAAGGGCGCGGACAAGTTCGCGCACGCCGGCTTCGAATTCGACGAGGAACGCCACCCGTCGCTGCCCGACGCGGCGGCGGTCCTCCACTGCGAACTGCACCAGGTCGTCCCGGGTGGCGACCACGTGATCCTCATCGGTCGCGTGCACGAAGCCCGGACGGGCGGCGGTGAGCCGGTGACGTGGTACCGAGGTGGCTTCCTCCGCCTCGGGGAGCGTGCCGCGTGATCGCCGTCGGACCCGGGCCGAGCGGATCCGGGCCGACCGGACCCGGGCCGACCGGACCCGGGAAGGAAGCCGCGTCATGGACCTGAGGACCTTCGAACCGGCTCGGACGCTTCCGGGACTGCTGCTCGATCGTGCGAGCAGGACACCCGACCGCATCGCGCTGCGGCACCGGCGCGACGGGGCCGTGCAGACGATCACCTGGCGGTCGTACGCGGGCCGTGTGCGCGACCTCGCGCTCGGCCTCGCCGCGCACGGTGTACGGCACGGCGATCGCGTCGCCGTGATGAGCAGTGCGCGCCCGGAATGGGCCTTCGCCGCGCTGGCGGTGCAGAGCCTCGGCGGCGTGGCGGTCGGCGTCTACCCGACCAACTCTCCCGCCGAGATCGAACAACTCCTCGCGCACAGCGAGGCGGTCGCCTTCATCGGCGAGACGGCGACGGAGCTCGCCGAAGTAGCGGCGGTCGCCGCACGCACACCGGCGCTGCGACTCGTCGCCGGCATCGACGCCATGCCACCGGCGCTGCCCGCGACCGTCAACGGGACGACCTGGGAAACGCTGTGCGAGCAGGGAGCGCAGCACGCACGGCACGCCGACGAAGGCCTGGGCCCGCTACGCGAGTTGGTCGCGGGCGGATCCCTCGACGACGCCGCAGTGCTCTTCTACACGTCGGGGTCCACCGGAGCGCCGAAAGGCGTCACGCACTCGCACCGGACGCTGCAGCACTCGATCCAGACCGTCGTCGGCCTCTACCCGGAGATCGTGAGCCACGAGCACGACGTCGTGGGATTCCTGCCGCTGGCCCACGTCGCGCCGGCGGTGATATCGCTCTTCGCTCCGTTGCTCACCCGGCTGGTGGTCACGTACTGCCCCATCGAGGACTACCGGCACGTGCTGCGCTCGGTACGGCCGACGGCACTGCTCTGGCCACCGCGGTTCTACGAGAAGGCCGCCGGTGAACTCATCGCACGGACCCAGGCCTGGCCGCGATCGCGCCGCCACGTCTACGACGCCGCCATGTGGGTCGGCCGCAGGGTGGCCGACGACCGCTGGTCCCACCGCCGCTCCTCGGTACCGCTGCGCATCGCGTACGCCGCCGCGTTGCGCGGAGTCTTCCTGCCGCTGCGGGCGACCATCGGGATGGACCGCATCCGCCTCGCCTACACCGCGTCCGCGGCCATGCCCGCGAGCGTCCTCGGGATCTGGCAGATCTGGGGGCTCGACCTCCGTGAGAACTACGGTCTCACCGAGACCGGAGCGTGCCCCGTCGCGCACTTCGACCAGCCGTTCCCCCGCCCGGGCACCATCGGCAGGAAGTTCGCGGACCCGCGCTTCGAAGTGAGAGTCGCGGACGACGGCGAAATGCTGATCCGCGCACCGCTTCTCTTCACCGGGTACTGGCGCGACCCGGAGGAGACCGAGGCCGTTCTCCGGGACGGCTGGCTGCACACCGGTGACCTGGTCGAGTACACGCCCCACGGCGACATCCGGCTCATCGGCCGCAAGAAGGACGTGATCATCACCCGGGGCGGCAAGACGATCAGTCCTCAACCCATCGAAACCCGGTTGAAGGAGAGCGCGCTGATCAACGAGGCGATCGTCGTCGGGGAGGCGCGCAAGTACCTCACCGTCCTGCTGGAGCCGAGCACCACCGCGGACGCCCCGTCGGCGGAGACCGCCACCGAACGCCTGCGGACGGAGGTCGACCGGGTCAACGCCGATCTCGCGCGGGCGGAACAGCTGAAGGACTTCCGCGTTCTGCCGCGCCCCTTGGAGGTCGAACGCGGCGAGCGGACCGCGAACGGCAAGGTCAGACGCAACGCCGTCGTGAGGTCGTTCGCCACGCTGATCGACGAGATGTACGACGCGGACGACGACGTGGCGATCGCCGACCACGTGCGGTCGGGGTCGGACCAGGTGCGCTGACCATGAGCGCTGTCGACGGTGGGCGGACCTGATCACGGCGAAGACCTCCGGTGTGGTGGAGGGTGGTGGAGATGTCCAGGCTCCACACCACACACGGAGGTCTTCGCACCCCACCGTCATGCCCGGTTCACCGTGCACGGCAGGCGGCTCCTCGCCCGTCCCAACCGCAATGACGAAACGGACACCGGCTCACGTACCGCCCCTTCAGAACCGGCGGGATGCCCGAGACAGTCCTCACAGACTGCCCCGGTGAACCTGACGTCCAATCAAGTCTCTTTCACGACAAGACGAATGACGGGCAGCGACGGCGAGGACGGCGACCTCCGCGCGACCGGGTGAGTCGGGCCTCAGGCGCGCCGCACCACGAAGGTGACCGCGGCGTTGTCCCCCCTACCGCCGATCACCTGGCAGGTGAGGCCCGCGCCGACAGTGCACTCGTTGACGTTCGACCCGGTATAGGGATTGCTCCAGTGGATCGACCCGCTCCAGGTGTCCACGCCGAAGCCGATCTGCCCCTCGGTGCCCGTCAGGAACCCGCACGACTCGGTGCTCCAACTGGGCGCCGCGTTCGGCAGGACGTAGCTCGGGGGCAGCGGGCTGCCGGCGGTCCAGCACCCGTGGGCCAAGGTGGCCGAGCCGAGGTAGAGCATGCTGCCGGTCTGGTTCGACAGGGTGACCTGGGTGCTGCGCGACGCGTAACCGCCGGACACCGCCGGGCCGGCCGACTGCGTCGTTCCGGCGTAGGGGGTGGCGGCCTGCGCCGCGGGAGCCAGGGCCAAGCCGGCGCTCAGCGCCAGGACGGCTGTCAGTACGGAGGACCGGACAACACGCTTGGAGGTCATGGCAGCCAACTCTCTATCGGAGGACGGTCAGGTACACGCCTCAACGGGACGGCGGACCTCGTCGGTTCACCGACCGCCACGACCTACGGGAACGAGGGCCTGTGTGAGGTTGTGACCAGTCCCGCGGCTCCGCCCCCTCCGAGAGCCGAACAGGGAGGAGGGTGAGCTGTGACGCGTCGGCAACTCACCGACGATCAGTGGACGACGGTCGATCCCTACCTGCCGGTCGGCGGGTTCAGCCCACACCCCGCAGCAACCGCAGGAACACGCGGGCCGGCGGGCCGGCACCGCCCACGACTCGCGGGAGCTCAGCAGTCGTACCGGTGGATCGTGGGCCAGCAGGGGCACGCACGGCAGACGAAGACGTGGACGCCGCCCGCGTCGCCCGTGGCCATCCCGTGGCTGCCGCCATGGGCGGGTCGGTTACCAGGGCAGCGGGCCCTCGGCGTCGGTGTAGGTGCCGGTGGGGCCGTCCGGGGTGAGGCTTGCCATGCGAACGATGATCTCGGCGCCCTGTTCGACGGTCTGGATGCCGGTGTTGCCGTTGAGGTCCGTCTTGGTGAAGCCGGGCTCGACGGCGTTGATGCGCATGTTCGGGAACGCCTTGGCGTACTGCACGGTGACCATGTTGACGGCGGCCTTGGAGGCCGGGTAGGCGACGCCGGGGTACGCGTAGGCGGGGGTGCCGGCGGTGGTGACGCGGGTGAGCGAGGCCAGGCCGCTGCTGAGGTTGACGACGACGGGGGCGGCGGAGCGCTGCAGCAGCGGGAGGAACGCATGGGTGACGCGTACCGTGCCGAAGACGTTGGTTTCGAACGTGCTCCGCATCAGGTCGGCAGTGACGTCCGCGGCACCGATGATGCCGTTGTCCTCGTCCCGCTCCTCCACGCCGGCGTTGTTGACCAGCACGTCCAGGCCGCCGTCGGCCTCGACGGTCCTCGCCGCCGCGGCGACCGAGGCGTCGTCGGTGATGTCGATGACAACCAGCCGCGCGCCCAACTGTTCGGCGGCGCGACGCCCGCGCTCGGGGTCCCGGCTGCCGATGTACACGGTGTGACCTGCGGCGATGAGTCGACGGGCGGTCTCGAAGCCGAGCCCCTTGTTCGCTCCGGTGATCAGTGTTGTGGTCATGCCTCCAGGATGCTGCGCAGCGATGCCGTCAGCCATGCGTCCGGCCTTCCTGGGACTGCCGGTACCAGGCACCCGCGGGACCGCCGCAGCGGGTCAGCTCAGCTGTCGAGCCCGGCGGCGCGGCGGCCGGGCGGCTCGGCGGGCGAGGACGGCCTCGCGGCGTTCGGCGGTCCGGCGGAGCGCGTCCTTGCGGTCGCGTTTGGACAGCCGGTCCAGGTAGAGCTGCCCTTCGAGGTGGTCGGTCGGGTGCTGCAGGCAGCGGACGAAGCAGCCCTTGGCCTCGATGACCAGTGGGCTTCCGCCCTTATCGCCGCCCGCCGCCGTGTGGTCCCGGGCCTGCGCCGGCACATCACGGAGAGCGCCACCGGTGTCCCGGGCCTTCACTGGCGCTTCGATCACCAAGTGCTGGACGCCGAGGACGCCGTCGACGGCTGGTACGCATTGTTGGCCGGCCTGCCCGCCGACAAGGCGGACTCCGCGCAGCCCCGAGCAGACCATGGTCAGCCTCTATCAGGACAACCGCCAGGTCCGCCCCACCGGCCGGATGATCCTCTACCCAACCGGCTGGCCACAGACCTGAAAAGCGGTGAAGCGTGGCGATACGGGCCCCTGGCTCTGTTCACGAGAACGGGCAGCACTTCGACGTTGGTTCGGGAGGCGGTAGGCGATCGCAGCCCGGCCGGGGTGTTCACGAGTTTCGACAGCACCTGGGCTTGCTGGAGGGTCCCCGCCGACCCGGACACGGGGCCGGTAAGAGCCCGCCGCCGGGCGGGGTCGCGCAGTGCTGGCTACGGTCGCACCTGCCACGAACGGTCCGCCTCAGCGCGAGCCAATTCGGCGTCGTACTGACCCGCGTCAAAATGGAGCTCCGGCAGAGGGTAGGGATCAGGGTCGAGCGGAGACTCCCGCGGCATCTCCCAGTCCGACCACTGCACGATCTCCCCGAGCCGCTGCACGACCACGGTCAGGAAGCCGCAGCAGCCACCGGTGCACTCCGGTTCCCCCAGTTCCAGGCGGCGCGCCTCGCCGGTCGCCCGAAGAGGGCTGGGGCGGCCGGCTGGCAGCACATCAGCTGCGTAGGGTCCGCGGCCGCCTTCGCGAACCGCCTCTGCGACCATGTCCTCGCCGTTGACCCGGAACCGCACCTGGGTGGCGAACCGGGGTCCCGGCGGCAGCACCACGATCTCCAAACGATCGAACATCAGACCACCCTATGGGGCCCGCTGACGTCGGCGCACGGCCAATTCGACGCCCGGTTCTGGCCGTCTGCCGGGAGGGTCCACGAAGTGCCTCCCGTTCTCGTGAACATCGACCACGGCTCGGGCGCGGTGCCTCCCGAAGTGGTGTACATCTGCCGTCAGAACTCGTGAGCAGAACCAGGCCCCGCCTCGGGCCCGGGCCCTACGATCGGATTCCGTGATCACGACCAGGGCCGACGGCCTCACCCTCGATACCGACCCCGCGCGCATCGACCTCGACCGTGTGCACCACTGGCTCTCCACCGACGCCTTCTGGGCACTGGGCCGGAGCCGAGATGCCGTGGCACGCTCGATCGAGCACTCGCTCGTCTTCGGCGTCTACACCCCGGACACGGCTGAGCAACTCGCCTTCGCCCGGGTGGTCACCGACTACGCCACCTTCGGCTGGCTCTGCGATGTCTACGTTGCCCGCGAGGCGCGCGGGCGGGGCATCGGCACCTGGCTGGCGGAGTCGGTCGTCACGACGCTGGCGCCTCTCCGACTGAAGCGGCTGATGCTATCCACGCTGGACGCCCACGACGTCTACGCGCGAGCCGGCTTCTCGGCCGTGCCCGAACCTCAGAAGCTCATGATGATCACGACACCGGGCGCTTCGGCCGAAACCGTAGGCCCGCCGGCCACAGACCTGGAACGGTGACCCTCGAAGTACGGGGCCAGTGGCTCGGCTCGATTGGTCGACCGGGAACTCGAGACCCTGCGCCGGAGCCTGCGCGAGGGCAGGGTCTCCTGGCAGACGACGACCACATGGAAGGCATCCACGGACTCGGCCTTCATCGCCAAGATGCACCGGGTCCTGGAGCTCTACGACGCGCCGCCCACCGACGGACGGGTGGTCTGCGTGGACGGGTTCGGCCCACTCAACCTTCAGCCGCGCAGGGGCGAGGCTTGGCGCGTCACGTCTCGGTTTGGCCTCGGGGCGCCCGGATCCTCGGCAGGCCGAAGCCCGCCATCTGCTTCTCCTCGTAGGAGAGGAAGCCCATCTGCCGATAGAAAGCGTGGTTCTTCTTCCCCTCCGGTGTCGACTCGTGGTCGGTGGACAACAGGAAGAGGCGACAGTGCGCGTACCGCTCCATCAGGTGTTCGAGCAACGCCCGGCCGATCCCCTGCCGGTGGAACCTCGGGTTGACCAGCAGGTCCTGGACGTAGCAGATGCTTTCATCGTCGGAGACCGTCCTGGCCAGGCCAAGGAGCACGCCTGACTCATCGCGGGCAGTGATGACCAGGTGCGAGTTGGCCAGGCCGCGACAGAGCTTGTCGACGTCGCAGGTGTACCCCTCCCACCCGACCGAGACGTAGAGCCCGAACATCTCCTCCGGGTCGAACTCCGTTTCCTCCGCAATCACCACGCCGGACTCTCCCACTCCAGTCAGCCGCCTCGCGCCGGCACGGCCAGGGACCCAGGACTGCGCTGCCTACGACTTCCCCACCCGGGCGGCGAGCAAGGCGGTTCCCTCCATCTGCCGTCCAGCATGCATCCTCTATTGATCTTGCCGGATGCACAACGCATGCCGGTCTCCAGGTTCGCGCCCCGCAGAGATCAATGACCGGCCTCGCCCCGCTGACCGGCAGCGAAATCCGGCGCCTGTTCACCACCTTGCTGCCCCGGCCCGCCCGCGACCTCTCCCACCACCTGCGACGGTCCACATGGCGCCGCCGCCACCGAGCATGCGCCCGCACCAGCCACTACCAGCAACAAGCCGCCCAACAGCCATGAAGATCACGACCTACAACTGGAGTACCAACTGATCGATTCAGAATCAGATCCTGGTCTGACCTTTCGGCTGAGATGGTGCCCAGCGGTGCGACGGAACCGCTTGCCCTGTCTGCACGTTGGCTCGACAGGACTTTGGGGGGGGGAACCTTGTCGAGCTTGAGCTTCCCGCCGGCGCGGGCGGTCGGACGCGGGGCGGCCTGGTACCGCGGGGACTGCCATGTCCACTCCGTCCACTCGGACGGGGAACTCACCCCTGATGAGTTGGTCGTCCGGGCCCGCGCCGCCGGGCTCGACTTCATCGCGACGACGGAGCACAACTCGGCCGCGCCCCCTGGTGTATGGGGGCAGCTGGCCGCCGACGACTTCTTGATCCTCCTCGGTGAGGAAGTGACCACGAAGACCGGGCACTGGCTCGCGCTCGGCATCGATCCCGGCGAGGTCGTCGACTGGAACCACCAGGTCAGGGACGGACTGGTCGACAGGTGCCTGGACCAGGTCCATCGAGCAGGAGGGCTGTGCGTGGCCGCACACCCGCATGCGCCCTACCCGTCCGGCGACTTCATGTTCGCCTTCCGGGGCTTCGACGTGGTGGAGGTGTGGAACGGGCTGTGGACCTCGGACCGGCCCTGGAACGCCGACAACGAGGCGGCCCTGGCAGAGTGGGGGCGGAGCCTCGCGGCGGACATCCACTCGGGTTCGTGGCGGCCGGCGATGGGCAACAGCGACACCCACCTGGAAGGGCAGATCGGCATCCCCCACACGGTGGTCTTCGCCGAGGAGCTGAGCACCGAGGCGATCCTGGCCGGAATCCGCGCCGGCCGCAGCTGGATCGCCGAATCGGCGGACGTGGACGTGTCGTTCACCGCCCGTGCCGGTGGTCGCGTTGCCGGGGTGGGAGAGCGACTCGCGACTCGTGGCGGGCAGGTGGAAGTGCGGGCATCAGTACAAGGTGTTCCGGCGGGGACCGTCAGCTTCCACACCGATCGAGGAAAGGTCCACCGGGCACCTCTCCCCGCTGACGGGGTGGGCGTGGTGCAGTGGGACACGACGGCGGAGGATTCGGCGTCAGTCCGGGTCGAGGTCCGCCATCCCGACGGGAACGTCGCCGCACTCACCAATCCGATCATCCTGACCTGACCGCTTGCTTCATCGTGAGGTGCGCACGCGACGGAGGCAGATGAGGCCACAGACCAGTTCGCTCCCTGTTGTCGGTTGACTCGAAGAAGCCTTCTGGCCTCAGTCCCACCACAGCACGACAAGGAGGCGCCTCCGGGCCGCTTCCTCGTAGAACCCGCGTAGCGCACCGAAGTGGGCCAGCAGGTACTCCGTCGGATCACCGATGAACCCGTCGCCGAGCGTGGAGCCCGCACCGCTGTCCACGACCGAACGGAGGATCGCTCGCATGTCGATCTCCCCGAGCAGCGTCGACACCCGGGCGACGTCGGCCGGGTGGAGGGCCGTCGGAGTGGAGTTGCTGAAGAAGGCAATCGCGTGCTGGTTCGCGTTGAGGAAGCCCAGATCGATGCCGCTGTCGCCGTCGGTCGCGCTCCTGAGCGCCTCCAGGTGGACGGCGTCTAGCCGCGTCAGTTCGCAGGCACGCTCCAGCATGGAAGGTGCCCAGTCCAGATCCAGACAGTCCACGGACGGTGGATCCCACTGATGGTCCCCGTCCGGCGACTCGGCAGCGGACCGACGGCAGGCGTCGAGGTACTCCGCCGGGACTCGGGCGAGTTGCTGGGTGATGGCCATGTCGGCAGTATCCCGACGCTGTCCACCGGATTTGCCGCTGCTTCATCAGGGCACGTCGGTCCTGCCGGCCAGGTTCTTGGGCCCCTTGTCTGACTGGTAGCTGCGCGTACCGGGCCCGGCGGGGAGCCCGGCCGAGCGGTCCGTCGTTCATGGTGCAGGCTGGTGTCCGTGGACAGCGCCTCAGCAAGTGAACCGACCGGAGACCTCAGCACGTTGACGTTCGACCAGCTCACCGCGTTCGCCGAGCGTCCTGGTCGGCATCGTGGCGAGCTGGAGGGCGTCCGGGAGATCAGCGCCCTGCGCGCGTACCGCTCCGAGGATGGTGCCGGACCGGCGGAGCGCAGGCAATGGGCGAAACTGTCCCTGCGGGTCAACGCGCGCCTGCACGGAGACGGCCCTCGGGAACGGGCGCGCATGGCCCAGAACGCCTTCATGCTCCGGGCGTGGATCATCGACCACCTCGGTCCCGACGCCCAGGACCCCGACTGGGACCCTGACGCTCTTGCCGCCGACACCCTCGCCGAACTCGCCCTGAGTCCTGCGGAGGCCGGCGCCCTGGGCGCCCGCTGGCGGGCCCTGCCTGCCGAGCAGATCGGTGAGCTGCGCCGCCTCAGGAATCTGACCGGCCACCTCGACCTGATCATCGGACACCTACGGCCTGGCCGCAGTCGCGACCAGCTCCAGGAATGGCTGGCCGTCCGGCCGCTTCTCCCCTGACCCGGGCGGCCGACGAGACCGCTGCCTGTCCGCTCGACCTGTAGGCCGAGGAGAGAAGTCCAACGGATCCCGGCGGGACCGGAATTGATTCGCGAAGATCCCTTCCGCCTCCCGGTCGAATCTGACAGCATCGTCGGTCGTCCGGCGATCAGTCGGCGGTGATCCGTACGCCGACGTGCCCCTCGGCTTCGTCCGTCCGCAGCTGAACTGCGCACGGATCGAAGCGATGAACGTGTCCGGTGGACTCCACCGTAGGAAGAAGAAAGGCGGTCGCCCCGCCGCATCACGTGGAGGAGATGTGACCACCGAAGCCGGCACCCCGGGGCCCGCCCACCGCCCCGCGCGCTGGGTCCGCGCCAGGCTGCGCACGAGCCCGCTGACGGCCCTGTTGACGGCGGCCCTCGTGCTCGTCACCGTCTTCCTGGCGGCGGCCTTCCCCCGGATCGCGGACCGGAACGCGGACGCGGCGCTCGGGAACTACGTGAGCCACCGGGGCATCTATCCGACCAGCCTGCACGCCGTCTCCCGGGCCCGACCGACCGACACCGCCGACAGCCTCGACGCCGTGCAACGGGAGCTCGTCACGCGGGTCGGCAGGGAGCTCCCGCTCTCCCCAGCGGGCCTGGCCCACGGCACCAGCACCGCGTTCAACGACATGTACAACCCGGGGTACGCACGGCTCTCCGAGGAGACCGCCCCGGGGCTCTCCCTGGCCTACCTGCACGGCCTTGCCGACCGCGTGACCCTCACCGACGGCACGTGGCCGGGCAAGGCGCCCGCCGCCGGCCCGCTGCCGATCGTGCTGAGTCGGACGGCCGCCGACACCGTCGGCATCAAGCTCGGCGATGTCGTCGACAGCGGCACCGGCGGACCCACCGGGCGGCGGACCGCCGTGGTGACCGGCTTCTACCGCGTCAACGATCCGCTCGACCCGTTCTGGGACGGCCTCGGCTGCCCGGACCGGGCCTGCCTGGACCTCGGCACCCACGGCGACAACCGCTGGCGGACCACCGGCTTCGTCGACGGCGCGAGCCTGTCCGCGCTGACCGGTTGGGGCCAGACCGTCGAGGACTTCTGGCGACTGCCCGTCGACCCCGGCTCCCTGCGCGCCGACCGGCTCGACCGGATCCGCGCCGCCGTCCAGCCCTTCCTGACCGGACGGGACGCGACGGCGCTGGTCACCGCGACCAAGCGCGCGGACCTGCACATCAGCTCCTTCCTGCCCGACGTCCTCACCCAGGCGGCCGCCCGCTACCACGCGGCGATGGCGCTGAGCGCGATCGGACCGGCAGGTGTCGCGGGCGTCGCCACCGTGGTGCTGCTCCTGGCCGCGGTCCTCGGCACCGACCGGCGCGCCACCGAGATCCGGCTGCTGTACGCCCGCGGTGGTTCACGCCGCGCGGTGGTGCTGCGCCTGCTCGGCGAGGGCGCGGTGACCGTCCTGCCCGCCGCCGCGCTCGGGACGCTGCTCGCCGTGCTGCTGCTGCCCACCCCCCGGTGGGGGTACGCGGTGCTGGCGGCCCTCGCCGCGACGCTGCTCGCCCTGCTGGCCTTCCCGGCCCGTGTCGCCCTGCTGTGGCCGCGTCAGCGGGCGGCCCGCGGCCGGGGCCGGGTGATCGGCACCCTGCGCCGGGTGACCTTCGAACTCACCGTCGTGGCCGTCACCGTCGCGGCCGTGGCCGAGGTCCGCCGACGCGGCGTCGGCCACGCCGGGGCCAGCGTGGACCCGCTGCTGGCGGCCGCCCCGCTGCTGCTCGCCGTGACCGGCGGACTGCTGCTGGCCCGGATCGTGCCGGTGGTGCTCGGGCGGCTGGCCGCACTCGCCAGGCGCGGCCGCGGCCTGATCGGGTTCCTGGGCCTGGCCCGTGCCGCCCGCGACGGCTCGGGGCGTCGTCGGCGGTCCCTGTTGCCGGTGCTCGCGCTGCTGATCGCCGTCACCACGACCGGTTTCGGCGCCACCGTGCTCGACACCGTGGAGCACAGCCGGATGCGGGCCGCGCGGGCCGCGACCGGCGGCGACATCGCCATCACCGTCCCGGACTACGCCACCCTGCCGGAGTTCTTCACCAAGGCCGCCGCCGAACTGCCGGGAGCCCGGAGTTCGACCGGGGTCCGCATCGACTCCAGGACCCTGTTCATCGGCGCCGACCAGGGGTACACGAAGGCCGTTCTGGTGGTCGCGGAGCCGCGGGCGTACGCGGAGATCGCCCGGAGCACCGGGGTCGGCGAGTTCGACGCGGCGCAGCTCGCCGGCGCCCCCGGCGGCGCCGACACTCCGGTGCCCGCACTGTTCAGCCGCGACCTGGCCGGGCGGCTGGCCGCCGGCGCGCCCAAGGTGCACCTGCTCTCCGGGAACGATCTGCTCACCACCGTCGCAGGAGTCGTCACCGCCACCCCGGCCCTGCCGGACCCGGGTCTGCCGTTCGTCGTGGTGCCCGCCGGTCCCGCCGCGCAGCGCGTGCCCGAACTCGGCCGGATGAACAAGTGGCTCGGCATCGGCGACTTCGACCCCGACCAGGTCAGGGCGACACTCCTGGAGCAGGGCCTGACCCAGCCGACGGGCATCACGAAGCTGATCGCGCAGGACGCCGCGGCCGCGGGCCGGGGCACCCACGGGCTGCCTCCCGGGTACACGGTGGGCAGCAGCCGCGAGTACGCCGGGCAGCTCGCCGAGGACCCGTTGCAGCAGGCCGCCGGGCGGCTGTTCCGGTACGCGGCGGTCGCCGGCGCGGGGTTCGCCCTGCTCGCCGTCCTGCTGACGCTGTTCCAAGCCGCACCCGACCGCGCGACGGTGCTCGCCCGGCTGCGCACCATGGGCCTGCGGCCCCGGCAGGGGCTGGCGCTGATCGTCGCCGAGGCACTGCCACAGGTCCTCGCGGCGGCCGTCGGTGGCGGGCTGGTCGCCGCGGTGGCGGTCGCGCTGCTCGGCTCGGCCTTCGACATCTCCACGCTGGTCGGCGCCGAGGTCGGCAACGCCCTGTCGCTCACGGTGGTGCCGGTGCTACTGCCCACGGTGGGCCTGGCGCTGGTGGCCTGCGTCGCGGTGGTGCTGGAGGCGCTGGTCGCCGGCCGGCGCCAGATCGCCACCGAGCTACGCGCCGGGGACGGGCGATGACGCCGGAGGCGGCGCGGTAGCCGCCTCGCCGCCGTGTCGCCCGACGGCTCACCCCGGCGCCGCGGGTGCCTGTGGCCCCACTGGACCCGCCCATCCGCAACTGCGATCCGCCACGCCAGGCCGCCAGCTGGGTTAGGTGTGTGTTGTCGGAAGTGGCGGTCGGTGCCTTGGTAGTGCGGGACACTCATGCCATGGATGGGACCTACACACTGCGGCGCCAGACGAACCGCTGGGCGCGTTTCGCCGAGGTCAGCGTGCGCTTGGTCCCGGTGGCGAGTGCCGGCATTGCGGTCCGTACGGCGGTGTTCGGCCGAAATGGCTCGGCAGTCGTCGATGACACGAGGGACCCGGGCGCCGAGGCGGAAGCACGAGAAGGCGTCCGGTACGCGCTGAGGGAACTGCCCGTCGGCATTCGCGGCTGGCAGGTGGAGATCACCGGGATTGTCATCGCTCCTGCTGATACCGGTCCGGGCGACGTGAAGTTCGCTGCCGCCCACGCCGTCTGGCAAGCGCTGGGACGCCTGCCGTCCCACCCGCCGTTCACGGGTGAGGACGGGAACCCGGTGTTTCCGGCGGAGGAGACTCCTGATCAGGGTCTGCGATGATCTCGGCACGGGACGCGGGGGCCTGACGGACGAACAGTGGGTCCGGCTGTTCGGTGCCTGCCCCGCCGGGCTTCTGGCGAGAACTACCGCAATTTCCGATCAAGAGGAGAGCAGTGGCTGAGGTCATCAGGTCGGTTCACGAATGGACCGCAGAGAGGCTCAGCTACTACGAGGTGGCACCGGAAAGGGGCATCACCCAGCAGGCGCGGGTGATCGTCATGCACGGCGGAGGCCCTCGCGACAGCAAGGAGCCGAGCCTTCCTCTGGCCCAGGACCTCGCCGCGCTCGGATATCACGTACTGGGATTCGACTTCACGGGGAGCGGCGACAGTTCAGGCGCGTGGCCCGAGCTGACCCTCGACCGCCGGCGGGACCAAGCCGTTTCCCTCGTTGACGATCGCGTCCCCGCGCAGTGCCCCTTGATACTCGTCGGCTTCAGCATGAGCGGTCAGACTGCCGCAGACCTGGTCGAACATTACGGGGAACGCGTGAGCCACCTCGCCCTCTGCGCTCCAGGCGTGTACTCGCGAACACTGCGGGAAACCCCGTTCGGAGACGACACGTTCATCAACCTGGCCTTCACCAAGCCGGAGCTCTGGCCCGGCAGCCCAGCCCTCGACGTCCTCGCGGCATTCCCCGGACGCACCCTCCTCGTACTCCCCGAGCACGAGGAACAAGTTCCACCGGGAATGGCCGACCTCATCGAGCGGACCGTGCGCACGAACCCCCGTTCCGCCATCCAAGTACTGGACGGGGCAGGGCACCTGCTCGATCGGTGGCTCGCCGAGCACCCGCAGGATCGACGATCTGTGATCAAGAATCTGCTGAGACGGCCTACCGCTGCCTGGCTTGATCCTGAGATGTCGGGCTGACCGAGGACGAACTCACCGCCGTGTCGCGGCGGGCGACCCATGGTGGCGGGCGGTCGTGGCGGGCAGGCCCCGCGCAGGACGCGGTCCGAGCGCATCCGGGTCGGGGTCTGCACGGAAAGGTCCTTGAGCAGGAAGGCCAAGCGGGGCCCACCGCAGCCAGCGTCCGCGAGGATGAGCAGGCCCGGGTCACCCGCCTGCCACTGCCCGGCGTCAATGAGGCGTTGAACCAGGTCTCGCAGCTGCCGTGCGGTGACCTGGGCAACGTCGTCGCCCGACGCGAGACGCTGCGTGTCCAGCGGTGCGGTCCAGGAGCTGCGGACGTCCTCGGCTCGATAGGGCCCGCGGGCAGCGGCCGCGTTGCCACATCTGCGGGAACTGTTGGACGACGGCTACGACTTGGTCCGCGTGCACTGCGCGACCGCGCTCTGGGAGATCGGCGGCGCGCCCGAGACACCGGCGGTCCTCGGAGCCCTGCTTCCGGCCTGGGAGAAGAATCCTGCGACCGGCAACCACGTCACGCCCTGCCTGGAGCGCACGGTCCGCGCCGCCGGCGCGGCCGTCCCACTGTCGCGCGCGCAGTTGGAACGGCCTCGGCGAGGCGGCCGGTTCCGGGACGTCGAGGAGAACGAGGAACTGCAGGACGTCTGACGCGCCATCATCGCCCGACTCGGCTGACCCGGGAAGGCCCCCAGCGAGATCGCGTCGCGCCGGCCCGAGGGAAGGCAAGCGACGTTTCCGCGCCCACCCAATTCATCGGGTTCGACCTGCTGCATCACGGCGAGCGGCTACTGCAAGACGAGCCGTACGCAGCCGGTTTGGGCGGGCTTTCGCGGTATGGCGCCACGAGAACGACTATATTGAACACGTTCAAATTTGGCGCCGGGGGCGACTGCCTCCAGACGTGGCGGACTCAGGATCCAGGGAGAAGCATGAAGCCGGGGGAACGCGTGGACATCGCCGCGCGCATGGTGACGACATGGATCGCGACCTGGACGGCCCTGGTCGCCCTCTTCTTCGCACCGCTGCTGCTGCCCCACCGGTGGTGGTACTACATCTACTCACCGGCCAGCATGGGGCTGTGGATGCTAGCCATGCTCGTCGGTCCGTTCGTGGCATGCACCGTCAGCTGGGAGTGGATCCGCCATGGCACGCGAAAGGCCCCGGCAGACCGGAGCGGGACGTGATCGAGCGGACCCTCGGATCTTGTAACCATGATGCTGTGCTTGGAGTTTCGGTCGAATCGGACGCCTCAGTCACCCGCAGCCACTCGACGCCTTCGCGCCACACCCTTCGGCGCTGCTCCACCAGGACGAGCACCGCCGGGTCGTGAGGCCGGAAGGACTGACGGCCCGTGACACCACGGGTTTTCCGCCATTCTCGAACGGGCCCCCGGAAAGGGCCGCAACCAGGCTGACAGCCCGCGAGGATTCCTTGCATGTCCACGCTCACCAATCTCGTCAGGGCCGGCCTCGCCGCAGCCCTGACTGCGACCACCGTCGTCGCCGGCGCCACCGCCTCCCCGGCAGCGCCCACCGACAACCCGCCCGCCACCGGCCCGCACGTGGTCCTGGGCCAGGCCGGGAACTACCCCTCCGAGCAACAGCGGGTCGGGGTCTTCTCGCTGTCCTGGACCTCGGTCGGAACAGAGGACCTCATCGGTCCCACCCACTTCACCGTCGACCTGCCACCAGGGGTGACCACCAACGGCGCGATGTTCTACTCCATGCCGCCGGACTACACCTTCACCGAGAGCGTCTCCCCCGACGGCCGCCACCTGGAGGCCGTCCTCCTCGGCAACCGTGCCCCCGGCCGGTCCGACTTCATGAAGATCACCCTCATCGCGGCGGGGACCGGGCCCATCACCGGCGCGATCACCGCCCTGGTGGCCAACGCGGACGACCAGGACCCGACCGGCCACCTCTCCACCCACGTGTTCGGCGGCGACCAACCGGCCCCAGCGCTCCCCGCGGAGCCCCGAGTCGACACCGTCAGCACCACCGCGGGCCCGGGCGTGGGCGGCACGCCCGTCACCCTCACCGGGACCGGACTGACCGGCGCCATGGTCCTGATCGGCGGCCAACCCGCCCCCGGCAGCTGCACCGACACGGCCTGCACGGTCACCACCCCCGGCGGCTCGGGCTCCGCCGACATCACCGTGGCCGGGCCCAGCGGAACCACCTCGGCCCCGGCCGACTTCACCTACACCGGCGACGCACCGCCGCTCCCGCCCGTGCCCTCGGGCATCAGTCTGACCCCCAACGGCAAGGTGGCGGACGGGGAGCAGCTCATCGTCCTCGGCCGCGACCTGGCCGGCGGCACCGTCGCCATCGACGGCGACCCGGCCCCCCACTTCTCCTGCGGCCCCCAGCTCTGCACCGCCACCGCCCCGGCCTCGTCCCGACCCGGCCCGGTCGACGTCACCGTCACCACCGCCGGCGGGACCAGCTCACCGGTGCCGTTCACCTACAGCCCCTGACCCCGACTCTGCCGGGGATCTCGGGGCTTCCCTGGCGTGACGAGCGAACATGCCAGGGGTTGTTCGAAGACCGACACAGTTGCGAAGGTGTCAGTTGTCGTCCGGGGAGCAGCGAAGCAACGCTGCTGCGAGTGCAATTCGACCGAACATACCGGCGGAGAGCAGTAATTCCACTGCTGCCGTATTCCTCTGCTGTGTTGCCCGGACACCCGACGCGGTTGGTCCACCTCCAAGTGCGCGTCGGGCTCCGGCTGTTCAGGTGACTGAGGAGGAGGTTGAGGTCCTTCGCCACGACGTACGCTGCGCTCAGGATGTAGGCGGTGTCACCGCGCGGGGGGCTTGGCCCCGGACGTGATCACCCTTTGCGGGCGCCGGCGGCGTGCAGGTGGGCCCGGCACACGGTGGAGTCCACCGAGACCGGTCCAGCCGATGTCGTCGTTGGCGTCCGCGCGGCCAGGACAGCAGCGAGGATCCACTGCCACGTGCCGCCGACCGCCCAACGCAACAACCGCATGGAGGGCGGTGGCGCGTGATGTCCCGCAACGGGCGCACACGCCACCGTCGTTGGCGTTCACGGTGCGGCGGAGGTCGGCAGCGGCATCGCCCCGTCGGGCGATCTCCCGCCACCGCCGGCACCGGGCATGGGGCGGGACTTGCGCGGTGCGGGCACCCCACTTCGCGTGACCCTTGCGATCAGTGATCGTTCAGCAGGCCGTGAACAGCACGAAGCGCGCAGTCGCAACCCTCATGCTTGCTGGGGCGGCACTCACCACGACCGGTACCGCACACGCCACTGACATGAGCCGGAACGGTATCGGTAGTGGCCCCAAGCCGGTCCCGACCGCAGACGCCAAGTTCAACCACGTCGACTACCTCTACGGAATCGACGCCCCTACTCTCCTGTACTCCCGCGTTCTCGGGCTTATGAAGAGGCACTAAGCCTGTTCTTTGTCTTCTGGCCTCGAACGGTGTCTCGAACGGGGTCTGGGCTGCTGTCCGCATTGTCGTGGCGGGCGGTGCTTTCCGGAACCGCGGGGCTAGAGACGGGACGGGGACCGCGCGGGAACTCGCCGTTCCCGCGCGCTACCTCTGCAAGCTGAACGTCGACCGGCGGTTCGCCGGCCAGGCCATCGGCGCCCGCATGGCCCTGTGGGCCCGCTCGAAAGCAGCCGAGGCGGGCGTGGGGGTGATACGGCTGAGCGCCTGGAGCACCAACACCCGCCTGCACGCGTACTACCGCAGCCACAGCTGGCGTCACCTCAGAACCGTGCCCGGCATCAGGTCCGGAGCCCTTTTCGAGGCCTCGACCCTGCACACGGCCGAGCCCGGCGTCCGCGAGATCGGGCTCATCCGCCTCCCCGGCTGACACTGCGCGAACGGCGCCCGTTCGCACCGGGTACCACGATGTGCTCTTCGGACGGGGCCGCTGGTGAACAGGCCGGACTGCGCGACGTCGAGCGTGTGAAGGTGCGGCGGTAGGCGGTGGGGGTGGTGTCCAGTACGCGCCGGAAGTGCAGCCGCAGGTTGGCCGCCGTGCCCAGCCCGCAGTCCCGCGCCACCTGCTCGACCGAGCGGTCCGTGGTTTCCAGCAGTTCCCGCGCCCTGCCGAGCCGGGCGTTGAGCATCCACTGCAACGGGGTCGTGCCCGTCTCCTCGGTGAACCGGCGCATGAAGGTGCGCTGCGAGAGGCCCGCGTGCCGGGCGAGCACGCGCAGGGTGAGCGGCTCGCCGAGCCGCTGCAGGGCCCATCCACGGGTACCGGACAGCGACGCCTCGCCGGCCACCGCGACGGGAGCCGGCACGTACTGGGCCTGCCCACCGTCTCGGTGCGGGGCGGCGACCAGACCGCGGGCGATCTGGTTGGCCACCTCCGCGCCCAGGTCGCGGCGCACGATGTGCAGGCACAGGTCGATGCCGCAGCACACCCCGGCCGAGGTGAGCACGTCGCCCTCGTCGACGTAGAGCACATCGCGGTCGACCGAGACGGCCGGGAAGCTCCGCTCGAACTCGTCGATGTGCTTCCAGTGGGTCGTGGCGTGCAGCCCGTCCAGGACGCCCGCCGCGGCCAGCGCGAAGGCACCCGTGCAGATCGACACGACACGCTTGCCTCGGTCGCGGGCTCCGGCCAGTGTCTCGAGCACGGCGTCCGGCAACGGGAGGATCGGTTCGAATCCCGGCACGATCACGGTGTCGGCGCTGCTGATCTGCTCCAGGCCCTCGTCGGCGAGCAGGGCGAAACCCGCGCTGGTGGCCACCTTCGGCTGCAGCGCGCACAGGGTCATCTCGTAGGGGGTTTCCGGCCGGGTGGTGAAGATCTGTGTCGGGATCGCCAGGTCCAGTGGGGTGACCCCGTCCAGCGCCAGGACCGCGACTCGATGCACTGCCATGGCAAGATTCTAGCGAAGTAAGGAAATTTTGCCTCTCACCAGGTCAGGGCGGTCACGGCCAAGCTGAAGACATGACCGGACCTACCCACGAGGCGACCGCCGACCTGATCACGCTGCCCGGCACACCGCTTGCCGACGCCGTCATGGACCTCATCCGACCGGTGGAGACGCCGTCCGTCTTCAACCACAGCATCCGCAGCTACCTGTTCGCCCGGCTGGTTGCCGACCGCCTCGGCCTGGCCGTCGGCCACGACTACCAGGACGACCTGTTGTTCGCCGCGTGCGCGATGCACGACCTCGGCGTGGCATCGGACGGCCCGCACACCCAACGGTTCGAGGTCGAAGGCGCCGACCGGGCCGCCTCGTTCCTCATCGACCGCGGAGTACCCGCAACCGATGCCGACCAGGTCTGGCAGGCCATCGCCCTCCACACCTCCCCGGGTATCGCGGAACGCCGTGGCACGCTCTGCGTGCTCGTCCGCGAAGGCGTCGCACTCGACTTCGGTGGCCCACTGGGCGCCGGCCACGTCGACGCCGTCACCGACGAGCAGGCCGACGCCGTGCACACCGCCTATCCACGGCTGGACATGATCCGCTCACTCACCGACGCGATCGTCGCGCAGGCCGCGAAAGACCCGAAGAACGCACCCCGGTACTCGATCCCCGGCGAATTCCTCCGTGAACGCGAGACCTTCGGCCGGACCCGGCTGGAGCACGCCTGCCGTTCGTCCCGCTGGGGCAACTGACCCCACCGACTCCACGACCGCACCACCAAAGAAAAGGAAGCACCGCAATGACCGTCCACACCGTCTCGGTCCCCGAGGACAACGCAGTCTTCGGGCAGACCACCAGCGCCTTCGAAAGCTTCGGCTATTCCGCCGCGGTCCGCGCGCACGGCCTCCTGTTCATCGCCGGAACGATCGGTCGCCGCGCCGACGGAACCATCCCGGACACCATCGAAGAGCAGACCGAGATCGCCATCCGGAAGATCGAAGAGATCCTTCGGCTGGAGAACCTCGCCCCGTCCGCCCTCGTCGACGTCACCAGCTACCACGTCGACATCCGCCAGCACCTGCCCGGCTTCATCGAGGCCAAACAGCGCCTCGTCAAGGCGCCCTACCCGACCTGGACGATCATCGGGGTCAGCGGCCTCGCCAGCCCGGGACTCCTCGTCGAGATCCGCGCGACCGCCGCGTATCCCGCCGCATAGCGGTGGACCTCCGCTCCTGGGCCCGCTCCCGGGCCCAGGAGCCCGTCGCGACGGACGTGAGGTTCGCCGCCGTACCAACCGGCCGTCACAGCGGCCGGATGCTCGCCCGGTCTGCCGAGTCCGTCACCTCGAAGCGCCGAATCCGGGTGCTCGACTGCCAGGGAGAGGGCTCCACCGCGGCCTCCCTCGCAGGACTGGACTGGGTCGCCGCCCACGCCCAACAGCCGGCGGTGCTGAACGCCTCTCTCGGCGGGCCCGCCTCCGAGGCGCTCGACGCGGCCGTGAACACGGTGGCCGACCGGGGCGTGCTGCCCGTCATCTCGGCCGGGAACGGCGCCCAGGACGCCGTGACTGATCTCGGTCCGCATCAGTGGCTCGAGACCATCTGAAAGTGGCCGGCGGTGTCTGGCCGGACCCGACAGTCGGTGGCCGTGACGCAACCATGCTCCCTCCTAGGGGAGTTGCTGCTTCCGTCGCTCCCGACGACGGCGGTCACCGGGTGGGCGTTGGACTGTGAGGTGAGGAGAGGTGCAGTCATCTGACTGATCCCGCGCCCGTCCCGGTACCGGCGATCGCAGTCAGATGACCGATGCCGTGCCGGCGACTGCCGCGGCACAGTGGAGACGCTCCACGAGCAGACACCTCGTCACCACACCATGGGAGTCATCACCGTGAACAACCTGTCCGGCAAGCTGGCGAAGACGGCCGGCGCCCTGGGCCTCGCCGTGGCCGCGCTGACCACCGTTTCGGTCTCCCCCGCGGCGGCGGGCACCGCTGCCACGGCCGGCTGCACGAAGTACTTCAAGTTCGACAACGTCCAGGTCGAGGTGGACAACTGCTCGGACGGCTGGGTGTGGATCAAGGTCGGTGACGGCACCTACTTCAAGGGCTCCGTCCGCGCCACGGACGACTTCAACCACGAGAAGACGGAGCTGGCGGTGGACCAGGGCAAGGACGTCGCGACGAAGTACTGGGCGAAGATCAAGAGCATCAAGATCTGCGGCACCAAGTACCTCGGCTGGGCCCCGCCCCGCCCGTACTGGACCTACTGCACCAACGAGATCAACGTCTACTGAGCAGGACCCTGCGGTCCGGGCCGTTCGGCCCGGCAGCCCAACCCGCCGACGCGGCAAGGGCGGTGAGCCTATCGGTTGCTCCGTCGCCGCCCGCCGTGCCGGCACCACCAGCACACCTACGGAAAGGTGGTTCACACATGTTCACCTCGAAGGCGATGCTCCGCGGCTCGGCCGCCGCGGCGACCGTGGTCACGGCCCTGATCGGCGTCGGCGCCGGATCGGCGCACGCCGCCGGCTGGCCGCCGCTTCAGCCGGGCGCCCACCTGTACACGGGCACCGGCGGGAGCGGGGCGGTGACCACGGTCGACCTGGGCGACTTCGGCACCTGCCACACCCTGTCGGCCCCCGCCAGCTCCGTCCAGGTCGCCTCCGGCTCCGCGTCCGTGGTGCTGTACTCGGGCGCGGACTGTGCCGGTGCGCACCCGTGGGCCACCGGCTCGCTGGCCCAGTCCAACCTGCCGTGGGCTATGCAGAGTTACCGGGTGGTCCCGGCCTGACGGAGGCCGCAGCGGCCTCGGACGGCCTCCCCGGGCGGAGGCCTCGGACGCCGGTACCGGGGGTGTGGGAGCCAGTCGGCTCGCGCCCCCGGTACCGGCGTTTCCGGTGGGACCCGCTGGTCCCCGCCGGAATCCGGGCCGGTCAGGCCGAGCGCGCCTGGGCCCAGTTGTAGAGGCGGTGGGCACTGTCACCGAAGCGGGTGGCGTACAGCGTGCCGGGCTGCCCGCCCGCGAGGTCCTCCGTGGTGGTGGTGACGCCGACGACGGTGCCGGCGCCGGTCCGGGTGTCGAAGCGGGCGAAGTGCGGTCCGCCACTGGCCCCGTGGGACATGTCGCAGGACTCGCCCCACAGCGGGGGCGCCTTGGGGGCGGGCCGGTCCGGTCCGGCGCAGTGGATCATGCGTGAACCGGCGTACTTGGCGCTGGGGTCGTTGAGCCGGTCCTTCGGGTAGCCGAAGGTGTGGATGAACTCGCCCGCCGCGGGCTCGGTGAACGCGATCCGCTGGCTTCCGGTGACGTCCGCGAGCCGGCGCCCCGCGGCTGACGGGTTCGCCACGAGGACCGCGGAGTCGTAGCCGGCGAGGGCGACGTCGTTCGAGGTCGTGCCGGCCGGATCGGCGTCCCAACGGGACGACGTGGCCATGGAGTTGATGCTGAATCCGCCGAGCGGCTTCGTCCCGTTGCGGTAGCCGGGCACGAAGTAGAGGTTGTGCCGCCAGGTGTCGTCGGCGGCGGGAGCTCCGACACCCCGCAGGCAGTGAGCGGCGGTGACGACGGTGCTGCGGTTCGCGCTGTTGACGACGGTCGCGGTGCAACTGCCGTCGTAGCCGTCGGAGAAGGTGAAGAAGAGCCGGCCGACACTCCGGTCCACCGCACCGCCGTGGGTCCAGACGGCGCCGGGGTCCGGCGTGTTCGGCGGGAGCGGACGCGGATCGTCGGGCGTGGTGTCGTCCTCGGGCACGGGCGTGATCTCGGGGACCAGGGCGCCCGCCAGCTTCATCCGCTCGGCGGTCCAGTAGGCGTCGATCCGGCCGCGCTCCTGGGCGGTCGTGGCGCCGGCGTGCGAGGTGACGGAGTCCGGTTCCGCGGCGACGGCCGCGGTGGGCAGCAGCACCGCCGCTGCCGTGGTCGCGCTCAGCAGGAGGGCGCCCGCGGCGGAGAGGCCGCGGGGGTGTGCTCGGCGTGTGGCTGACATCGTTGCCCATCTCGGTCGGGTGCGGTTCGTGTCGGGTGCGGTCCGTACGCGGGTGCGGTGCGTACGCCGGTGTGGTCCGCACGCGGGCGGGGCGGCCGCGGTCCGCCCCGCGCGTCGCGGATATCCGGCACTGTAGGAACAGAACGTCAGGTACTGGTCTGGAGCGTGTCTCGCTCTTCCATCGGTACCGTCAGGTTCCGGTAACGGTGTCGCATACCCGTACCGGTGCCGGGTGTGCGCTCCGGTCCGGTTCCAGCCGCAGTTCACGGCCCTGCCAGCGGCGGCGCAGCCAGCGGTCGTGGCTCGCGAGGACGATCGCGCCGGGGCCGGTGCCCAGGGCCTCCTCCAGTTCGTCGCACAGTCGCGGGGAGAGGTGGTTGGTGGGTTCGTCGAGCAGCAGCAGCCGGGGCGGGTCGGCGACGAGGAGGGCGAGGGCGAGCCGTCGGCGCTGTCCGACGGAGAGGCGGCCGACGGGCTTGTCGAGGTCCGCCGCGCGCAGCAGGCCGAGGGATTCCAGCGGTATTTGCTCTGCGCGGGCCGGGCCGAGGGCGAGCCGGTAGGTGTCGTGGACGGTTCGGTCGGCGCGGGCGAACTCGGTGTCCTGGGTGAGCAGTCCCACCGTCAGCCGGGGGTGGCGGCGCACCGTGCCCTCGGCTGCGAGGTGTCCGGCGAGCACCGCGAGCAGGGTCGACTTGCCCGTCCCGTTGCCGCCCGTGACGAGCAGCCGGTCGTCCGCCGTCACGTCGAGTGCCTCCAGCGCGAGCCGGCCGGGCACCCGCGCGTCGCGGAGCGACACCAGGGGCTGCGGGGCCTCCTCTTCGGCGGCGGCCGCGGCCAGGGCGGCGGGCGTGAACCGCAGCGGGCGCGGCGGCTCGGGCACCTGGGTGCACTCCAGCTCCGCCAGCCGCCGGGCGGCGTTGCGCACCCGGCGGGCGACCTGGTTCTGCACCCGGCCGGCGCGGTGCCCGTAGCCCATCTTCTCGTTGTCGCGCGGCCCCCGGTCGGGGGCGACGAGGTGCGCGGTCACGCCGGCCGAGTGCCGGAGGTGCGCCAGTTCCTGTTGCTCCTCGGCGTACCGGCGCTCCCAGCGTTCCCGCTCGGCGCGCTGTTCGCCCAGGTAGGCGCTGTAGTTGCCGCCGTGGCGGACCGGTCCGTCCACCGCCGGGTCGAGGTCGATCAGGTGGGTGCAGACGGCGTCGAGGAACGCCCGGTCGTGGGTGGCGACGACCACGGCGCCGGGGTGGTCGCGCAGTTGCTCCTCCAGGAAGGCGGCGGCGCCGTCGTCGAGGTGGTTGGTGGGCTCGTCCAGCAGCAGTGCGGACGGCCTTCGGACGAGCAGCGCGGCCAGGGCGAGCCGGCCGCGCTGCCCGCCGGACAGCGAGCCGAGCGTGCGGTCGTGCCCCGGTGCGCCGCGCCCGAGCGCGCCGAGGCCCAGCCCGTCGAGGACCAGGGCGGCGCGGCGGTCGGCGTCCCAGGACTCGCGGTACTGGGCCTGTTCGAGCCGCCTGCCGTAGGCGTCCAGGAGGTCCGCGTGGCCGGGGTCGGTGTCCGGGACGCGGGCGATCTCGGCGCCGAGCCGGTCGAGTTCGGCGAGGTCCGCGCGGGCCTCGCGCAGCGCGTCGTCCAGGACGGAGGCGACGGTCGAGGAGGCCCGGAACGGCAGCTCCTGGTGCAGGTAGCCGAGGTCCTCGGGGCGCGAGACGCTTCCGGCGTCGGGTTCGTCCAGGCCGGCGAGCACCCGCAGCAGGGTGGACTTGCCGGCGCCGTTCTCCCCGATCAGGCCGATCCGTCGGCCGGGGGAGGCGGTCAGGCTGAGGCCGTCGAGGACGCGCCGGCCACCGAGGTCGCGGACGAGGTCATGGGCGAGCAGGGCGTGCTGGAGCACGGGGGATCCTTCCGAGGGGACGGTGTCGGGGCCCGGCGGTCCACGGAGGCGGACCTCTGCCCGTGGGCAGACGCGGGGAAAGGGGGGTACGACGAGACGGACCACTTCGGCGGGTGCTCCTGAGCACCCGCCGGTGGCCGTCAGCTCCGGGTCTCACCCGGAGATGTCGTCGTCACCCGCCACGTCTGCCGCTCCTCGGTCGTGTGACTCCACGTCACGGGGACTGTAGCAGCGGTGGAACACTGCTCTCGTGGCCGGTCGGGCAGGTGCTGGGTGCTGGGGGCGAAGGGTCCAGGCCCCTGACCGTGCGGGCGGGCCCTCCCCGTCAGCCGAGCCGTCAGCCGAGCCGGTAGCGGACCGGGAGGGACAGCACGCCGCGGATGATCCCGGAGTCGATCCAGTCGAGCGAGTCCACCGGGACGGCGAGCTCCAGCTCCGGGACGCGGGACAGCAGGACGCGCAGGGCGACGGCGGCCTCCAGCCGGGCGAGCGGGGCGCCCAGGCAGTAGTGGATGCCGTGGCCGAAGGCGAGGTGGCGGGCATCCGGCCGGCCCACGTCGAGTGCGGCCGGGTCGCTGGAGCCCGTCTGCGGGGCGTCGTGGCCGGCCGAGCCGAGGGCGACGGCGAGCACACTGCCCCGGGGGATCGCCACTCCGCCCAGCTCCAGGTCCTCCGCGGCGTAGCGGTTGGTGGAGCGTTCCACGGGGGTGTCGTGACGCAGGAACTCCTCCACCGCGGCGGGCAGCAGCTCCGGCCGTTCGCGCAACAGCCGCAACTGGTCGGGGTGTTGCAGCAGGGCCAGTTCGGCGTTGCCGAGCAGGTTGACGGTGCTCTCGTGGCCCGCGACGACCAGCATCAGCGCGGTGCCGACCAGTTCCTCCTCGGTGAGCCGGCCCGCCTCCTGGTCGCGTACGGAGACCAGTGCGGACAGCAGGTCGTCCTGGGGGCGGCGGCGCTTGGCCGCGACCAGATCGGCGAGCAGGCCGTGCAGGGCGGCCAGCGCCGTGCGGTGACCGGGCGAGGCGGGCCGCAGTGCCTGCGCCGACCAGAGACGGAAGTCCAGGTGGTGTTCCGCCGGGACGCCGAGGAGTTCGGCGATGACCGTGGCGGGCAGCGGGGCGTTGAAGGCCTCGACGAGGTCGAGCACGCCCGAGGGCGGCACCGCGTCGATCAGGCCGTGGGCGATCTGCTCGACCCGGGGCGCCAGTTCCGCCGTACGGCGCGGGGTGAACGCGGCCGTGGCGAGCCGGCGCAGCCGGGTGTGCTCGGGCGGGTCGGCCTCCAGCATCTGGGCGCCGAGGCCGACGGAGGGCCGGTGGAGGACGAAGCCGGCGGCGTCGAGGACGCCGGCGGCGGGCGTGGCGTCCTTGAGCAGGGCGGGGTGGGTCAGCGCCTCCCTGGCCAGGTCGTGGCCGACCACCACCCAGCCCTCCAGGCCGGGTTGGAACTCGGCCTGGTGGATCGGGCCGAGTTCCCTTAGCCGGGCGTACCGGGCGGGGGCGTCCGCCTTGAAGGCGGCGTCGATGACCACCCTGGCGGATCTATCGGTGGGTTGATCGGTTGGCTGGTCGGCGGGTTGGTCGTGCGGGTCCATGGGGGCGGCTCCTGTCCGGGAGGGGAGGTCGGCTGTGACCGCGCCGCGCCGGGCCCGACTGCTCCGGTTCCCGGCCGACGTGGATGCCTGTGGTTCCCATCGTTCGCCCGGCAGCGGATCCCCGCATCAGTCATCTGACACCCGAGGAGGTCTGCGGGTGACGCGCTCGGCAGCGCCGCGTCTCCGGCGCTCCGTCGGGATCCGCGAGCCCTTCCGCCACCGCTGACACGTGTTCAGTGTGCTGCGCCTGCCGGCCCCGCGCGAGCGCCGAACCGGACTCCGGACCGGACGGCGAGGCCGGCCGAGGGCTTGCGCCCGCGACGGCCGGCCGGTCCCGGTCGGTCAGTCCCCGGTCGAGCAGTCCCCGGCCGGTCAGGCCCGGTCGAGCAGTGCGGCGAGGTAGCTTGCCACCTCGGCGCGCAGCTCCTCCGGTGTCGGCACGTGCCAGTGCCCGCTTCCCGCGGCGCCGTTGAACAGCAGCCCGTCGCACCAGCGGATCAGCCGTCGGGCGTCGGCCACGGGGTCGGCCGAGCCGCTCTGCGCCAGCAGGGCGGCAGCGGTGTCGATGAAGCGCGCGCCCAGCCGGTCGTAGCCGGCGCGCAGTTCGGGCCGGCGGGTGGCTTCCAGCGCGAGTTCGAGGCGGGCCAGGGTGAGGCTGCGCCCGGTGGTGAGCGCCCCGTACAGAAGTTCGGCGACACCTTGGGCGAGCAGGTTGCGCGGGCAGACGTCCGGCACGGGCCCGCCGGCCATGAGCGGGTGGCTTCCGGTCCCGCGTTCGACGATGCGGTTGAGGGCGAGGTCGAGCAGGGCGGCCCTGGTCCGGGCGAGGTTCGAGGTCGAGCCGGCGGGCAGTCCGGCCTCCTCGTCCACGGCGCGGTGGGTCAGCCCGCGCAGGCCGCGCTCGGCGATCAGGGCGATGGCGGCGTCGGCGATCAGCGTCAGGCGCGGCGGTGTCATGGGTCCGATCATGGCCTCTCTCCTCAGGGCGTCTCGACCCGGGGCGGGCCCGAACCCCTTTCACGCCAACACTAGCCCACTCCAACTACAGATGTAGTACGGTGCCGGAAGTGGTCACTACAGCCGTAGTGTCGGAAGAGGGGTTCACTCATGGACGCGTATCAGGCGATCGTCATCGGCGGCGGCATCGGCGGACTCTCCGCCGCCCTCGCCCTCCACCGCCGGGGCATCCTCGTGACCGTCCACGAGCGCGCCGCCTCGCTCGAACCCGTCGGGGCCGGGCTCGCCCTCGCCCCCAACGCCCTGCGCGCCCTCGACCGGCTCGGCATCGGCGAACGCCTGCGCGCCCTCGCCGTCCCGCATCCCGCCATCGGCGTGCGCCACCCCTCCGGACGCTGGCTCGCCCGCACCGACACCGCCACCTTCGAAGCCTGCTTCGGCGAGACGATCACCGCCGTGGCCCGCGCCGACGTCATCGCCGCCCTGGTCGACGCGCTTCCGGACGGCACCGTCCGCACCGACTCGCCCGCCGCCCTCGTCACCCCCGGAAGCGCCACCGAGCCAGCCGTCGTCTGGACCCCCGACGGGGACCGGCCCGCCACCCTGGTGGTCGCCGCCGACGGCCTGCGCTCCGCCACCCGCGCGCAGCTCTTCCCGCAGCACCCCGGCCCCCGCTACAGCGGCTTCACCACCTGGCGCACCATCGTGTCCCCCACCCGCCGGCCGGATGCCGTGGGCGAGGTCTGGGGACGCGGAGAGCTCGCCGGCGTCGTCCCGCTCGCCGACGACCGGGTCTACGTGTACGGCGCCGCCCTCGCCCCGGCCGGCGCCCGCGCCGCCGACGGCGACGAGAAGGCAGAACTCCTGCGCCGGTTCGGCACCTGGTGCGCGCCCGTGCCCCAGCTCCTCGCGCTCGCGGAACCCGGGCGCGTCCTGCGCCACGACGTCTGGGACCTCGCCGACCCCCTGCCCGCCTACCACCACGGCCGGGTCGCCCTCCTCGGCGACGCCGCCCACGCCATGTGCCCCTTCCAGGGCCAGGGCGCCTGCCAGGCCATCGAGGACGCCGTCGTCCTCGCCTCCGCCCTGACCCCCGCCGCGGACCCGGCCACCACCCTCCCCGCCTACACCGCCGCACGCCTCCCGCGCACCACCGCCATCGTCACCGGCTCCCGCCGCATCGGCGACCTCGTCGCCCTCCGCACCCCCGCCGCCACCCGCCTGCGCGATGCCGCCCTCACCTTCGCCGGCCTCCTCCCGGCCCGCACCCTGCTCAACCGCTCCGCCCGGACGTACAACTGGCAGCCCCCGGCCCTCGACGCAACCGCCTGAGCACGGACCTCCCCCCACTGCCCGGGACGGGCCGTCCGCACCGGGGGTGCCCGATGTGCGGACGGCCGACGGGGCAGGTGCACGCCTTCCACGGGCGGGTGGTCGCGGACGTGCCGGTGGACGGGCGGCGGGTCGTCGCAGCAGTGCGGGTCCGAACGGGGAAGGTCCGTGCCACCTCAGCCGAAGAGAGCTTCGAGCAACTCCAAGGAGAGCGGGACGTCCGCCAGCCGGTAGCCGACCGGCGGCTCGCGGTGCATGAGGTGGCGCACCAGGTAGTCCCAGCGGCGGCGGGCGACGTAGCCGTTGCGGCCGAGGAAGCTGTGCTCGACGCCGGGGACTATCAGCAGGTCGAAGTCCTTGTTCGCGTCGATCAGCGCGTCGACCAGCCGCATGGTCAGATGCGGTGTCACGTTGTCGTCCATGTCGCCGTGGACGAGCAGGAGTTTGCCGACCAGGTTCCCGGCCAGCTCGGTGTTGGACAGCCGGGCCCCGGCGTCCGGGTCGAACGGTCCGTCGTAGGACTCGGCCCACAGCGCGTGGTAGTGGCGGTTGTCGTGGTTGCCGGCCTCGGCCACGCCGACCTTGTAGAAGTCGGGGAACGCCAGGAGGGCGCGGGCGGTGGTGAACCCCCCGCCGGAGACGCCGAAGATGCCGACCCGGTCCAGGTCCAGCCACGGACGCGCCTGCGCGAGTTGGCGCAGCGCCGCGACGTGGTCTTCGAGTGCGCCCGCGCTGCCCATGTTGCGGTGGGCGTGGTCGTGGAAGGCCTTGTCCCGGCCGGGCGTTCCGCGGCCGTCGACGGCCAGGACCGCGAAGCCCAGCGCCGCCACCGCCTCGGCGTCGTAGCCGTAGGCGCCCGGGTCGAAGGAGGCCGCCACCCGGCGGGTCTGCGGGCCCGGGTAGGGGTGGTCGATCACCGGGTAGCGCTGCGCGGCGTCGAAGCCGTGGGGCTTGTAGAGGACGCCGTAGATCTCGGTGACGCCGTCGGCGGCCAGGGTCCTGACCCGCTCCGGCGGCGTCCAGCCGGCGGCCAGCAGCGGTGTGATGTCGGCCTGTTCCAGCTCGACCAGCACGGCTCCGCCCCGGTCGCGCACGGTGATCCTCGGCGGGGTGTCGACGGTCGACGCGGAGTCGACGAACCAGCGGCCGTGTTCCGGCGCGGTGATCACGTGGTCCAGGTCGTCGTCGGTGAGCTTGGTGGTCCCGCCGCCGTCCAGGTCGACCCGGACCAGCGACCGTCGGTACGGGTCGGCCTGGACCAGTCCTGAGACGACGGCGTACGCGACCCGTTCCGCCTCGTCGACGTGCACGATCTCCTGCACCGCGAACGGTCCTCGGGTGAGCTGTTCGACCAGCGCCCCGTCCTCGTAGCGGTACAGGTGCCCCCAGCCGTCGCACTGGGAGTACCACAGCGTCTCGCGGCCGCCGGCGAGCACGTGCACGATCGGCTTCTGGGCGACCTCCTGCGCGGCCTCCACCCGCGTGTCGCCGTGCTCCTCTACCAGGGTGCGCACCTCGCCGGTCGCCGGGTCGAGTACGTGCAGCCGCAGCGTCCGGAGGTCGCGGGGCTGATCCAGGTAGTAGACGGCCGTGCTGTCCTCGGCCCACCACGCCTTCTTCAGCGTGACGGGTGACAGGTAGGGCAGCAGGAACGGGGCGGCCTTGGCGGGTGTCGCGGTCCGGGACGCGACGTCGAGGACGATCCACTCGCCGCGGGCCATCGGCTCGCCGGGGACCGGGTAGTGGTAGCTGCGCAGGCGCGGCCGGCCGCCGTCCGGGGGGACGGCTTCGACCAAGTGCATCAGGGCGACACCGCTCTGGTCGGTGCGGTGGGTGAGGACGCGCGCCGAGTCCGGCGACCACAGCAGCGCCGGCGGCATCTCCGCAAGACCGAGCTTGCCGAGCAGGTGCGTGGGGGCCGCCGCGTCGGGGTGGGCCGCGTAGCTGCGATCCGCGGTGCCGTCGGCGGTGAGCGCGAACTCCTCGCCCGTCTCGGTCGAACGCACCCACAGGTCGTGGTCGCGGCGGAACGCCGCCCACTTCCTGTCCGGCGAGACGACTTCCAGCGGTGAGGGTTTGACGTGCTTCTCGTCCCGCGCGCACCGGTAGTCGTCCAGGCGGCAGGTCCAGCGCGTGTCGAACGCGTCGAACGCGACCGTCCCGTCCGCTAACTCGACCGCGCGGAACGGCAGCGCGTACGGCTGGACCGGCCGGCCGGCGGCGGACGCCAGCGCGGCGGCGAGCCGTTCGGGGTCGAACGCCGGCTCCCGGGTCCCGGCTGCGGGGTCGACCAGCACGAACTCGCCGCCCCGCTCGGTCTCGACCCGGTACCAGAACCTCTCGCCGCCGCCGATCCAGACGGGCTTCGCCTTGGCCCGCAAGGCGAGCCGGGAGCGGTTGTGCAGCAGCATCCGCTCAGCTCGGTCATAGGCGATGGCGGGGAGTGCATCTGTGGACATCCGACCTCCTGGAATCGGTCTCGGTCCAGGAACAGTACAGCGTACGGTACGCTGATGGAACTGCGGTCCCGAACGAATCAGGAACCCCGATGCCATCGCCCAGGCGCAAGACAACGCCCGCTCGCGCACCCCGCGGCACCCTCAGCCCCGAGGCGATCGTCCACGCGGCGATCGAACTGATCGACCGCGACGGACTGGACGCGGTGACCATCCGACAGCTCGCCGACCACCTGGGCGTCCGCCCGATGTCGCTCTACACGCACTTCCGCGACAAGGACGCGATCCTCCTCGCCGTCACCTCGGAGCTGCTGAGCCGATTCCAGTGGCCCGACCCCGGCCTCGACGACGTCGAATGGCTCCGGCAGGTGATGCACGCCTACTTCGAGCTGTTCATCACGCACCCCGCCCTCCTGCAGATCAACGCCCCCTCCGACCGGGTCGGCGAGGTCGAGGCCCGCATGTCCGAGCAGATCTACGCGCGCCTGGCGCGGCTGGGGGTCGACCACCGCACGGCGGTCGGCCTGCTGGCCACGCTGATCCGCTTCGTCCTCGGCTGCGCCACGCTCTACCCCGTCCGCCGGGCCTGGGACGAGGACCCGCAGCACTGGGAACGGGTCCGCCAGCAGTTGGCCCGCCTCCCGGCCGAGGTGTACCCGGCGGTGCACGCCACCACCGTCGACTTCCCGGCCTTCACCCAGCGGGACGTCTTCGAGTTCGGCCTCGACGCCATCCTCGCCTCGCTCCCACGAAAGCCCTGATGTCCTGACGCCGTGACGCCGGCGGCGCTCGCGCCGCCGGCGCAGCCCGGCTCCTGGCCGGTGGAGCCGCCAGACACGTTTCGCGGGTGACGCAGGTCATAGGAACCCGGGCGGGCGGGGCACCAGATAGGGGGCGTGGACTCTTCAGATCGAGATGTGCGCGCGAGGGTGCGGGCCGGTGACCGGGACGCGTTCGGCCGGCTCTTCGACACGTATGCGCGCGCGGTGTACAACCACGTGTTCCGGCTCACCGGGGACTGGTCGACGGCGGAGGACGTGATGTCGTTGACGTTCCTGGAGGCCTGGCGCCGGCACGACCGGGTCGAGGCGGAGGGCGGGTCGCTGCGGCCCTGGCTGCTGGGCATCGCCACGAAGCTGGTCAGCAACCAGCGCCGGGCCGCCCGGCGGCACTGGCAGGTACTGGCACAGCTCCCGCCGGCCCGCGAGGACGTTCCCGACTTCGCGCAGGAGGTGGCCGGGCGGATCGACGACGCGGCGCGGATCGCGGTCCTGCAGCAGTCGCTGGCGCGGTTGCGCCGCCCGGACCGCGAGGTGCTGGCCCTGTGCGTGTGGGCGGGCCTGGACTACCAGGAGGCCGCCGAGGCCCTGGGCGTACCGGTGGGCACCGTACGCTCACGCCTGTCCCGGGCCCGGACCCGGCTGCACCGTCTCGCCGGGACGGCCCAGCGCCGGGCGCAGCGGGAAAAAGTGGAACCCGGTCGTGGCCGGAACCAGATCCAGGGTGGGTCCGCGAGTGCGGCCCCGTCCCCGAAGGAGGCACACCAGTGAACGCCGGACAGCGGCCGGAGCCGGTCGAGCGCGCGGAACTGCTCGGGCAGGTGCCCGTGCCGGCCGAGCGCGACCTCCCCGCAGGACGCCACGCCCTACACCGGGAGCGCCTGATGCGCCAGATCGACCTCGACACCTCCACCCCCACCACGGCCCCGGCCCCCGCCAGGCCGCGCTTTCGGCGGCGGCTGGCCGTCACCCTCGCCGGTGCGCTCGTCGTGGGTACGGCCGTGGCCGTGGCCGTGGCGGTGACGCAGTCCTCGCCGGGCGGCGTCAGCGGGCCGCTGAGCTCTGCGGAACTGGCCAGCTGGACCGGCGTCCCGACACCGCTGGCCGCTGAGACCGGCCCGGGCGCCACCGCCGAGAAGTGGTGCCTGGACCGGATGGCCGACGGCCCGGGCGCCGGGGCACCCGCCAAGATCACCAACGCGGACCTGCGGGGCAAGGTCGCCTCCATGATCGTCAACCGCGGCGGCAAGGCCATGCTCTGCTACGTCGCCTCGGAGACCAGCGGCCTGTGGGAGGCGATCGACCCGGTGAAGAACGTGGCGGCCGATGGGGTCACGTACGACACGGGCGGCTCCCACGGTGACGGGGACGCCATGTTCAACTACGCGCAGGGCTCCGTGGGGGCCGGTGTGAAGGCGATCACCATGCAGGTCGCCGGACACACCTTCCAGGTCACCGTGGCGGACGGCCGCTGGACCGCCTGGTGGCCCGGGACCATGTCACACCGCGCCGTCCCCGACACGGTCACCGCCACCCTCGCCGACGGCACCACCCGCGTCGTCAGCGGCAACTCGCTGTTCACCAGGTGAGACCCCCGGGTGCGCGCTGAGCACCTGGATCAGGCGGCGCCCGGTCGGGCCTGCGCGCTCCCGGGCCGACGGCTCGCCCCGGCCCTGATCTCCTCCTCGGCGGCGCCGCGAGCGCGTCGGACCCGGCCCACGGCCAGGTCCGACGCGCTCGCGGCATTTGCGGCATTTTCGGCGTTTACGGAGGGGGCGCGGGCGGTGGCGGCACCCTCCCCTCCGATACCGGGCCGACCTGGAACCGAAGCGGACAAAGTAGGATGGCTCAACTCCCGCGCTACGCGCGAAGAGTTCCATAAATGCCCCATTTGTTCGATTTATCTCCGCTTCACACGCACGGAGCCACCCTCATGGACAACCCGTCGAACGCCGAGACCGGCGGCGCGATAGAAACCCGCGGCATCGAACCCGTCCCCGACCACGAGCGCGGGGGCAGAGTCCGCGAGCTCTTCCCGACCTGGGTCGCCGCGAACATCAGTGTTCTGCTGCTCACCATGGGCGCCGCCCTGGTGGTGTTCAACCAGTTGAACTTCTGGCAGGTCCTGATCGTCGCGGCGTGCGCCGCACTCATCTCGTTCGGCCTGGTCGGCGTGCTGTCGGTCTCCGGCAAGTGGGGCGGGGCGCCGGGCGCCACCCTCTCGCGGGCCACCTTCGGGGTGCGCGGCAACCTCTTCCCCGGTGCCGTGCTCTGGATCGCCCGGTTCGGCTGGGAGACGATCAACGCCGTCACCGGCGCCTACGCCGTGCTGACGGTCCTCGACCTGCTCTTCGGGGTCAAGACCAACACCGCGCTGATCGTCATCACGCTCTTCGCCTTCGTCGCCTGCACCTTCCTGGTCTCCGGCATGGGACGTAAGGCGCTGAACGTCTGCAACACCTGGTCGACGTACCTCTTCGGCATCTTCAGCGTGCTGGTACTGGGCTACCTGGTCGCCACCATGCACTGGAGCGAGGTCTTCGCCAAGCCCGCGGGCACCACCGCGATGATGATCGCCGGCATCGGGACGATCGCCGCCGGCGGCATCAGCTGGGTCCCCACCGGCCCGGACTTCGCCCGCTACCTCCCGCACGCCGCCTCCGGCAGGAAGATCGTCGGCGTGACGGTCTCCGGCGCCGGCCTGGTGATGGTGCCCATGGTGCTCATGGGCGCCGTGATGGCGGTGGCCTCCCCCGGCCTGGCCCAGGCCGCCGACCCGGTCTCCTTCCTCGGCGACCTGCTGCCGACCTGGCTGGCCGTGCCCTACCTGCTGACCGCGATCGTGGGCATGCTGCTGATCAACAGCCTCTCCATGTACTCGGCCGGCTTCACCGCACAGACCATGGGCGTCAAGCTGCCGCGCGCCATGGCCGTCAGCATCAACGCCGTGATCTCGCTGGTCGGCGGCCTGCTGCTGATGCTGGTCGCCAAGAGCTTCCTGGGCTCCTTCATCACCTTCCTCATCCTGCTCGCCGTCTCCTTCTCGGCCTGGATCGGTGTCTACGCGGTGGACATGTTCCGGCGCCGCTCACGCGCGGTGCGCTACGACGCCGCCGGGCTCATGGACACCAGCAGGAACAGCCGCTACTGGTACACCGGCGGCTTCTGCTGGCAGGCCATGGTGTCCTGGGTGCTCGCCCTGCTGCTGGGGCTCGCCTTCACCAAGTGCGACTGGTTCGCCGGCCCGCTCTCCGACACCCCCGTCGGCAGGTACGGGCTCGCCTGGGCGGCGACCATCGTGATCTCCGCCGCGATCATGGCCGTACTCCCCGCCCCCCGGGAGAACACCCCCGCCACCACCGGACAGCCCGCCGACCGCCAGGCGGAGCAGCCCGAACCGGCCACCGCCTGACCCCGAGGCACGGCCCACCGCCCACCCCGACACACCTCGACACACCCCGACCGCCCGGTCGCCGCCTCACCCGAGACGGCGACCGGGCGGTCCCGTTCCGCCACCACACATGCCCGGCCGGCTCCCGGCCGGCTGTGTCCCGGGGCTACGGCGCCGGGCTCAGCTTCTTCCACGGTCGGCCGCCGTTGGCCTCCGCCGTGCCGGGGGCGACGGTGGTGTACCACTGGGCGTACCAGTAGTAGCCCTGGTACTTCACGAACGCGGCCGTCGAGGCGGCCGGGTCGCCGGTGAGGAGGTGGGTCTCCCGGACGGTGGCTCCACCCGCGACCTCGATGTCGCCGCCGTTCGCGGAGCGGAGCTTGAACAGGCCGTTGTGCTTCGGCCCGCCGGGCGCCCCCTCACCGCCGTTGTCGGCGATCGGGACGAGCCGCCACTTCTGCTCGCCGCGTCCGTTGCACGCGAGCGAGGCGATGTCCTGCCGGGAGGCGGTGGCGGTCAGGCACCTGCCGCCGCCGGAGACGGTGTACAGGCCGCCGCCCGCGTCCTGGATCCGCCAGTACTGGTTGGGGTTCTGGTCGTTCAGCTCCACGAGGTGCGCGCGGGACTGGTCGGGGTTGTTGTCGATCATCATGGGCTTCCCGGCCTGGCTGTCGCCGTACTCGAACATCCAGCCCTTGTCGCCCTTGTCGTACATCCGCCACAGCCGGCCGCCGTCGGGCCGGTAGACCTGGCCCTGCTTCCAGTCCGGGGCCTGGCAGGAGCTGCCGGCCGCGGGGGCGGGCGGGGCCACCGTCCGGACGTCGCGGCGCTGGTCCCCGGTCGAGCCGTACTCCCGTCCGCCGATCTTGAACGTCACGTTGGACGGCCCGGTGACCGGAAGGTAGTACTTCAGGTCGATGTCCCGGGACTTGCCCGGCGCCAGGTCCTCGCAGTAGCCGAGGGTGAGGGTGAGCCGGTGGAAGTCCCCCTTCAGGCCGCCGGTGTTGGGGCCGGTGTGGCCGGGAGCGAGGCCCTTCATCTCCTTGTAGTCGTTGTCCTTGACGATCGGCGGCATCGACGTGGGCAGGTCGAGGGCGATCTCGGTGCCCTGGGCGAGGGTGACGCCGGAGTTGTTGGTGATCCGCAGCTTCGGCTGGACGGGGTAGAAGTCCTTCTCCCCGGTGGGGAAGTCCACCAGTTCGGCCTTCACGTCGATCACCTCGGCCGGCTGCGGCCGACCGCCCGCCTTGGTGCTGCCGGCGGCGCCGGCGCCCTTGAAGGCGTTGTCGAGGCGGGTGGTCAGGTCGTAGCCCATGCCCCATTCCCCGCCCGGGCGCTGGGCGTAGTCGCCGGCGAGCTCCCAGATCATCGCGCCGCCGATGCCCTTGTCGACGATGTAGCGGGCCTTGGCGTCGATCGACTTCTCGTTCTCGGTGGAGAGGAACACCTTCTTGGTGTCGTTCCACAGCCAGGGCGACTGGAGCGCGTCCGAGTACTTCGGCGCGTAGGTCCCGGTCAGCTGCCCGGTCGGCAGGCCGGTGTCGACGCCGTAGGACCTCAGGTAGCCGGGGGTGCGGCCGTCCTGGAGGTTCTTGGTGTGCCACAGCGGGTTCGACCCGGCGCCGACCTCCCGGTCGTTCTCCAGGTCGTGCCAGAGGTTGTCGATGCCGACCGCGCCCCGCCCGCAGAACTGCGCGTTGGCGGGCCCGCGACCGCCGGTGCCCAGCGGGCACTGCGCCTGGTCCGCCATCGCGGCCGTGCCCCACAGCCCGTCGGTGCCGCCCTGGACGTCGCGCCAGCCGCGGGAGTAGTACGGGATGCCGAGGTTGATCCGGCCGGCCGGCAGGGCACCGCGGTAGTAGTGGTAGGCCCAGTCGGTGTTGAAGTAGCCCTCCTTCTGGAAGTCCTTCGTGTCGGGCGCCTGGTCGTTGTAGATCCCGGCGTCGGCCAGTTCGTTGTCCTTCCCGTCGTCGTAGAGCGGGGCCTGCGGGCCGACGAACTTGTTCCAGGAGCCGTGCAGGTCGTAGGTCATGACGTTGACGTAGTCCTGGTACTGCAGCGCCTGCCCAGCGTCCAGCCCGCGCACGAGGTAGCCGGAGGAGGAGCCTGCCGAGGTCAGCAGGTAGTAGCGGCCCTTGTCCGCGCCCGACCGGTCCAGCTTGGTCCGAAGCGTCTTCATCAGCGCGTTGTAGCCCTGCTGGAGGCCCTTGCGGCGCGGGTTGGAGACGTCCCAGTCCAGCGGGTTGCCGGTGTTGGGCAGCGCCGTCGGGTACTCGTAGTCGATGTCGACGCCGTTGAACCCGTACTGGTCCAGGAAGGCGCTGACGGAGTCGGCGAACGCGTCGATGCCCGGCTGGTTCACCGAGCCGTCGGCGTTGGTGGTCATCGCGTAGAAGTTCCGGGTGCCCGCCCAGCCGCCGACCGAGATCAGCGTCTTCACCGCCGGGTGCTGCTTCTTGTACGTGTTCAGCAGGTTGAAGTGGCCCTTGTACGGGAGGGACGGATCCATGGCGTTCTTCTCGCCCGGCCAGCTCAGGCCGGTCGCCGGGTTGGCCGGGTCGTTCGGGTCGCCGATGCTGATCCGGTTGTCCTTGACGTCGGCGAACGCGTAGTTGACGTGCGTCACCTTCGACCAGGGGATGTTCGACGCCAGGTACTTCGGGTCGCCGTTCACACCCGCGCGCCACCCGGTGAAGTAGCCCACCACGCGCCGGGTCCGGTCGTTGCCGACCCACTCGCGGCCCGCGCCGTCGTACACGTCGCAGTACCGCGCCGCCACGCCCTGGGTGGGCGTCATGCCCTCGGGGCGGCAGTCCCCCGAGGCGGCCGGCTTGGTGCCGCGCCCGTCCTGGGAGGCGTCGAACGGGTCGCCCGCGTCACCGCCGTCGGGCTGGCCCACCGGGCGGGCGGACAGCTGCCACTTCTGGGCGTCGGACCGGTTGCAGTCGTAGGTCTGCAGCGGCCGGCCGGTGTCCGAGCCGGGGACGTCCAGGCACTTGCCCGAGTTCGGGTTCCGCAGCTCCTGGCGCGCCGAGTAGATCCACTTCTGGGCGGCGGACCCGTTGCACGTGTAGAGCTGGACGGCCGTCCCGTTGTCGGCGCGCCCGGCGTCGACGTCCAGGCACTTGGCGAGGGACTGCAGCGTGCCGTCGGCCGCGACCGTCCACGCCTGGCCGTCGGAGCCGGCGCAGTCCGCGAGCCGGATCGGAGTCCGGTCGTCCCGGCTGCCGCCGCGCGGCTCGACGCACTTGCCGCCCAACCCGCGGATCGTGCCCACCTGCGTGCCCGTCCCGCTCTCCCGGAACTTCCACCGCTGGGCCTGGTTGTTCGCGTCACAGGCCGTCACCGCGAGCGCGACGCCCCCGGCGCCGGCGGTCAGACAGCCGCCGTCGGCACCGCTGACCAGGGTGTACCAGCCGGTGCCGGTGCCCTTGGGCTGCCACACCTGGTTGGCGTTGCCCTCCTGGGCCTGGATGAGGTGGGTGGTGTGCGGCCCGGGATCGTGGTCGACGACCATGTCTGGCTTCGCCGACGCGGCGATGCGCCAGTTCCCGCCGCCGAGCGAGCGCATCACCCAGCGCTGGGCGCCGCTGCCGTTGGGCTCGTACGCCTGGACGCTCGTGCCGGCGGCGGTGCTGCTGCCGCTGAGGTCCACGGCCATGCCGGTGGCCGAACGCAGCTCCACCTGCTGGCCCTCACGCGGGTCCGTGCCGGAGGCCGGGTCGCGGGGGGTGATGACCACGTCGCCCGGATAGTCCAGGTACCAGAACTGGGTTTCCTGGACGCCCTTGTTGCAGGGGTCGTGACCGACCCAGTTCGTGCCCCCGGACCGCTTCCCCGGGTCCTGCGTGAGACACCGGCTGTTCTCGCCGATGGACAGCGCGACCCTGCCGTCGTCCAGCCGCGTCACGTACCAGCGGCGTTCGCTGCCGCCCAGGTACGTCCAGTTGTTCCAGATGTCCAGGTAGCGCCCGTTGTGCTGCGCCTGCAGCGACACCGTCGACCCCGTGGTGCGCAGCAGCCACCGCTGACTGGCGCGCCCGTCGTCGGGACGGGTGACGAGGTAGTCGTCCTTGTCGGTTCCGTTGGCGTCCAGTACCTCGCCCGTGCGGGCGTTGCGCAGCCGGACGACACCGTCGCGCGGACGGGTTCTGTCGGGCTCGACCTTCATCCCGCCGCCCGAACCCGTACAGACGTAGGCGTACTTGTCGGCCCCGGCCGCCTTGCCGAACTCGGTCAGGCACCGAGACAGGGCCTGCTGCCCGAACGCGTTGGGGTGGATGGCCTCCTGGAGGTCACCCTGCGCAGTGGGGGTGGCCCAACCGAAACCGGGAACGTACGGGATCCACCGGACCCACTCGGCCTTCTCCGCCGGCAGCGGGCTCCCGTTGTTGTTCGCCGATGTCGCCTGCTCCGCGGACTTCGCGCACAACTCGTGGCCGGCGAAGGCGTCCTGCACGTCCAGGAACCTCGCACCGACGGTCCCGGCGGCCTGTCGCAGCATGTCACTGATCCGAGGCACGAGCGTCTTGTGGGCCCAGTCGGCGTCGACGTCCAGGAACGGACAGCCTCCCTGCTTGAAGCGGCTGTAGCCACCCGCTTCGTACCGCAGGTCCGCCGTGGCGGGAACCGGGTTCGGATAGGACTGGACCACCAGTTGGTAGCCGGACCGTCCTGCCGCGGACATGGTGCTCCGGATCGCGCCCAACGTCTTCACCACGTCGGCGCGCACGCTGTCGAGCTTGGCTGCGACGGCCGAGTCCGCTTCGGAACAGGGGCTCAGACCGAGCCCGGCGAGGTAGGCCGCAGTGCAGGACGAGATGATCTTGCTGAAGTCCAGGTCGTTGCCGCCGATGGACACCACGACCATCCGGACGTCATAGGTGCGGGCGAGGTCGGCCAACTGCTGGATCTGCGGCTTCTCGTTGTTGCGCGACACCGAGAGGATGTCCTCCGTCTTCGCGCCCGAGCAGGCGATGTTGAACCGCCGCTCTACGGGAATGCCCTCGAACTCCGTCCCCTTGATGGGGGCCACGTCGGAGCGGTCGCACTTGTTGCCGCCGTTGGCGTAGGACGTCGCGTCGTAGACGCAGTCCTCCTTCGTTCCGTCCTTCCTGCTCTGGCAGCGGTCGCGTCGGTCCGTTCCCCAGACGTCCCCCTCCTCCTTCGCGAGCGCGTTGCCCGCCCAGCGGCCGCCCTCGCCGGAGATGTAGCTGTCCCCCATGGACACGATGGCCGGTTGCTTCCTGCTACAGGCCTTGCCGCGTGCGGCGGTGGAACGGGCAACAGGCTGCGCAGGGTCGCAGTCGGGACCGAACCACACCGCGTGGTGATCGGAGTAGAGGTTGTCCAGGCGATAGGCCTGGTACCCCACCGGCTTGGAGCTGCTGATCGCGTAGTCCAGGTTCTTTCCGCTGCCGTCATCGGGCTCAGGGCGCGGGGCCTTGAACGTAGCCGCGTCGGAATCCACGACGTGTGCCCCGCCCAGGTCGGCGGGCGTCCACGACGTCGCGGTCCTGTTGAAGTCACCGAGCACGGTCCAATCGTTGGGGCCCGCGTCCTCCCTGGCCGCGTCGATGCGGTTGGCGGTGTCGCCAAGGTCGTTGGAGTTGTTCGCGCCGTGCACGCTGTAGAACCACGTGCCGTTGGGAAGCTTGATGCCGAGCATGGGCTTGGGATTACCCGCGACATCTTTTTTTTGGTCGTTCTGGGCCGCGCCGATGACATGAACGTGGTTGTTGTCGAACGGGATCACCAGGCTGCGGTCGACCACGAAACCGAGATTCCTGGTGGCGTTCCCGGTCCGAGTGGCGAGGAAGATCAGGTCATAGTTCGTCGCCTTGGAGAACGGCTGCTCGCACTTGGTCACCGTCCATTCCGTCTTGATGTCGGTCTTGACGCTCTGCAAGCTACGGCCCAGGGTGATGAGCTGTTGGGGGTTGGCGCTGCAGGGAACAGTGCTGCCCAACTCCTGGAGCGCCATGACCTGGGGTGCGTCAGTGGTGTTCAGGAGGCTGGCCTCCAGATCTCCGCCGGCGCCCGTCCAATGGCCGTCCCAGCGGTCCTGGTTCTGCATGTTGAACGTGGCCGCCTTATAGGAAGCCATGGCGGCGACGGCGGGCGCCCCCTGCGTGACCGCCAGGGCCTGCAACAGGCCCACGGTCAGGGTGAGGACGAGTGCCGCGGCGACTCGACGCCAGATGGCCGGTCGACATCGTGGAATCCCGCTCGGGGGGTGACTGCCACGCATTGACGTGTGCTCCACGTCTTTCCTTCCGTTGACGGCACAGGGAAGTCGAGACTTTACGAAGCAGGAATTGATATTTGATCAACGCTTGTGTTGACGCCGGAGGCCGTGTGCGAGCCCGGAGGGCCCGTGGCGTCGGCGCGGTCCTGGACACGCCCTCCGCTGCCCCGGACGCCGGGGTCGACGGTTCGTTGATGCGCTGTCTACGCAGTCCTGCGGGCGTTCGGGCGCCTCGCCGCTGAAGGCGAGCGGGGGGGCGTTGTCCGGGTCGGTTCTGTCGTCAGCTGCCGGGCAACTGAGGCGGCGCGGACTTCAGCCCGTCCAGGGTGAGGTCGAGGAGGCGTTCGGCCTGCTCGCGCTGCTCGGGCTTGGCCGAGGTGAGGGCGATTCCGGCGAGGGCGGCGAACATGTCGGTCGGACGGATGTCGGAGCGGATCACTCCGGCGGCGACACCGGCCTCCATCAGGGAGTCGAGGGCGCCCTGGATCATCTCGCGGCTGTCGGCGTAGGGGTTGCTGCCCGAGGCGACGACGGCCCGCAGGGCGTCGGCCATGCCGTATTTGGCGGTGGCGTAGTCGATGAAGCGGCGAGTCCACACCCGCAGGGCCTCGGCGGGCGGCATCGTCGCCAGGAGGCCGGAGGCCGCCTCACACAGCCGGGCCACTTCGTTGCGGTACGCCGCCTCGATCAGTGCCTCGCGGGTCGGAAAGTTGCGGTAGAGCGTGCCCGTTCCCACGCCCGCTTCCCTGGCGATGCGCTCGAAGTGGGCGTCGAGCCCCTCCTCGCTGAACACGCGCACCGCGGTGGCCAGGATCTTGTCCCGGTTGCGCTGCGCGTCGGCCCTCAGCGGGCGCCCTGCCTCTCGGGTCATCGGCGACTCGTTCCCTTCTCCGTTGCTAAGTGGAGGCTCCGCCACTTAGTCTGGGCGAAGTGGCGGAGCCTCCACTTTCACTCTAGGGCATGGTCCGACCTGCCCGGACGCCCCCTCCGCTCCGCACTCCGCACCCCGCGATCCACACTCTGCGATCCGCACTCCGCGATCCGCACTCTGGAAGGACAGGCGAGCATGCCAGGAATCGAAGGCAAGGTCGTGGCGATCACAGGCGCCAGCAGCGGCATCGGCGAGGCGACCGCGCTTCTGCTGGCCGAGCGCGGCGCGAAGGTCGTCCTCGGGGCACGCCGCCCGGAGCGTCTCGCTGCCCTGGCCGCCCGCATCGAACAGGCCGGCGGCGAGGCCGCCTGGATCCGCACGGACGTGACGCGGCGCGAAGACCTCCACGGCCTCGTCAAACTGGCATGCGAGCGATACGGCAAGCTCGACGTCCTCGTCAGCAACGCCGGGATCGGACTGATCTCCCCCCTCGACGACCTGCGCGTCGACGACTGGGAACAGATGATCGACGTCAACCTCAAAGGTGTCCTGTACGGAATCGCCGCGGCCCTCCCGCTCTTCCGGGAGCAGGGATTCGGGCACTTCGTCAACACCGTGTCCACCGCCGGACTGCGCATCGTCCCGCTCCAGTCCGTGTACGCCGCCACCAAGAACGCCGTGCGCACCGTCTCCGAGGGCCTGCGCCAGGAGGCCGGCGCCGACCTGCGCGTGACCGTCGTCTCCCCCGGCGCCGTCCGCACCGACTTCGCCGAGCACATGGACCCGGCCGCGAAGGCCCAGATCGACAAACTGATGGAGATCGCCCTCCCGCCGGACGCGGTCGCCCGCGCCATCGCCTTCGCCATCGAGCAGCCGGACGGCGTCGACGTCGGCGACATCGTCGTTCGCCCCACCGCCCAGGGGTAGGCCCCCGAGAGCGGGTGGGGTGAGCGGCCGGACCGGGGCGCCGGCGCTTGCCGTAGCCTGGCGGTGCCCTGCTCCCAACCCGGTCAAGGTCATGGAATTTCGTCAGTTGCGGTACTTCGTCGCGGTGGCGGAGGAGTTGCACTTCGGTCGCGCAGCCGAGCGGTTGATGATCGTGCAGTCGGCCGTCAGCCAGCAGATCGGCCGGCTGGAACGTGAGCTGGGCGTCGAGCTGTTCGACCGCTCGGCGCGCCGCGTGCGGCTGACCGCCGCGGGGGCGGCGTTCCTGCCCGGCGCCCGTGAGGTGTTGGCGGCCGAACAACGGGCCCTGGGCCTGGTCGGCGGCTTCGTCGCCGAGCGGAAGGCCGTGCTGCGTATCGGCACGAGCCGGGGCATGGGCGTGCGGTTGGAACGGGTGCTGGCGGCGCTGGAGCGAAACGCGCCCGGCACCCGGGTGGAGTTGGCGTCGGCGGCGCCGGAGGAGCGCCTGCGGCGGGTCGCCGACCGGGAGTGGGACGCGGCCTTCGTGCGCGGGGAGGTGGCGGCGCCGCAAGGCGTGCGGCTGATCCCGGTGTGGCAGGAGGAACTCGTGGTCGCCCTGCCGGCCCGCCATCCGCTGGCCGGGGCGGACGCGGTCGACCTCGCCCGGCTCTCGGCGCTACCGCTTCACCTGACGGAACGCCGGAGCAACCCGCCGCTGGTCGATCTGGTCACGGCTGCCTGCCGGGACGCCGGGTTCGAGCCCGTGCCCGGACCACCGCACAGCTCTCTCCAGGACACGCTTGCGGCACTGGGCGCGGGTGTTGCCGGCTGGACGGTGGTGTACGCGGCGCACGCCCAGCAGCTGCGCGGCGGTCAGGTGGCGTTCCTGCCGGTGCGCGCCCCGGCCGGGGCGCGGAGCGCCGAGGCGGCGCTCTCCCTGCCCACCGTGTTGGCGGTGCACGGCGCCACCGCCCCCGAGCGCGTGCGCCTGCTGCTGGAGGCCTGCCGGGAGGCGGCGCGCGACGATCGCGATTCGTGATCGTCACGCACTCGAAGTGCTGCTGGATCGCGAGCTCCCACCGGAGTGAACTGGACACCGCCGGTCACCGCCGCCGATGCGGCCGGTACCGCCGACCACGGTTCCCCGCTCGATCCGCGGGCCGTGGCCTGCCCGGCACACCCGCCACCGGGCCGGCGCCACGTCGGACCGACACCGACCGAGCGCGCCTTCACCTCCACGCACCAGGAGAGCGACCATGACGAACACCACGACGGAACAGGCCAGGGACCGGATGCCGTCGGCCGAGCGGCTGCGGCGCCCGGCGGTGACACGATCACTGCGACTCGGCGACACGAAAGTGACCTACGTGCCGGACGGGGCGGTCGAACTCAGCGCGCGCGGCTGGTTCCCCCGCAGCACGGACGAGGACTGGGCCGCCCACCCCGAGTACCTCGACGACTCCGGCAACCTGGCGGCGGGCATCGGCCCGCTGCTGGTGGAGCACGGCGACCGTGCACTGCTGATCGACGCAGGCTTCGGCCCGCAGTCGATCCCGGCCCAGCCGGGCAATCCGCGCGGGGCCATCCACGGCGGTGCGCTGCTCGACAACCTGGCCGCACTGGGCCGTCCGCCGGCCACGATCGAGGCCGTCGCCATCACCCACCTGCACCTCGACCACATCGGCTGGGCCTGGCACCCCGCCCCGGACCCCGCCCCGGACCGCGACCTGCCCGCGTTCGCCGGCCGCGACCTCCTGGTCGCCGCACCCGAATGGGCCCACCGCCACCTCCTGGCGGCGCGCGGCATCACCGACGACATCCTCCGGGCCATGGCACCACAGGTGCGCACCGTCCTCGACGGCGACGAGATCTTCCCCGGCGTGCACGTGCTGCTCACCCCCGGCCACACCGCCGGGCACGCCTCCTACGTCATCACCGGGGGCGGCGAGCGGCTGATCGCCTTCGGCGACGCCATGCACTCACCGGTCCAGGTGGACCACCCCGAATGGTCGGCCGCCGCCGACCTCGACCCCGACCGGGCCGCGCAGGAACGCCGGCGCCTGGTCGCCGAGTTGGCCCGACCGGGCACGATCGGCTTCGGCGTCCACTTCGCGGACGTGGTGTTCGGCCGGGTCCACCTCGACGGTGACGGCCCCGCCTGGCGACCCGTCGCCGACTGACCGCCGCCGTCCCGTGTTCCTCGCCTGACACACGCACGCGAGGGCTGCCCGCCCGACGTTCCGCTCGCTACGCGGTGTGCTCGCGAATGATCTCGCCGATCTGCCGGGGAAGTCCGGGGGAGAACAGTGTGTGCCCCATTCCGGGAATCGGCTGGAATCGGGAGTGAGGGATTTCGTCGGCGAGGGCAGGGCCATGCGGTAGCGGACGCAGGGGATCTTCCGTGCCGTGCATGACCAGTGTCGGGGCCTTGATCGAGGACAGCGGAGCCAGGCGGTCTTCGGTCATGTGACGTCCGGCCAGATCGTGGTTGAGGGCCGCGCCGTGGTTGCCGGTCCGGTCGAAGGAGGCTTCGACGAAGCGGCGGGCGGCAGGCTCGTCGAAGGGAAGGACGTCGCCGTTGAGCACTCGCCACGTCTCCAGGTTCGCCGTGACGTACTCGTCGCGAGTCCCCTGCGGGAGAGCGGCCCGTTGTGCGAGGTGCGTCAGGAGGCGTGCCGTGGGTGGCGGCAGGTCGCCGGGGTCGGGTGCCTGGCCGGCCATGGCGCGCGCCCAGGCCGGGCCCGCGCTGTGGCCCATCGGGCCGGTCATCATCGCGGTCAGAGTCAGTACGCGTTCAGGGCGGTGCACGGCCAGCCACTGGCCGATCGCGCCGCCCAGGGACGCCCCGACGATGTGCGCGGCGGCGACTCCGTGGCCGTCGAGCACGGCCGTCGCATCGGCGGCCATGTCCGCCAGCGTGTAGGGGTGGGTGGCGAAGTCCAGGCAGGTGGAGCGCCCGGTGTCCCGGTGGTCGTAGCGGATGACCTGGCGACCGCCGGCGACCAGCACATCCACCAGCTCGTCCGGCCATCCGATGCCGGGTGCGGCGGTCCCCATCACCAGCAGGACCGCCGGGTCGTTCGGGTTGCCGACCCGTTCGGTCCACAGGCGCAATTCACCGGATTCGACAATTAATTCAGCACCAGCAGTCATGGGCGCCAACATAGCGAACGAATTGCCAATTTTCCACATCTACAATGAATATGACTTTCCATCACCATTCTGGTAAAATACTGAATAGTTCGCGGGCTTCAAGAAGTGGTCGGCCAGGTACGCCATCCGAGATCTCGGCCTTCGCCGGCCGGACATGGCGGCGTGGTGATCGCCGCCCACACCCGTGCCGGCTGGGCCGGCAGTGTGGCAACACTCCAAGATCGGCTTGTGATCGTTGTCCTCGACGGGGATCCCTGCGTGTGTCCGTGCTGTCGCAGACTTGCACCGATGCGGTGGCCCAGGTGGTCGCCGCATCCTTGTCCCGGCCGACCCAAGGACTGCCATCGTGTACGAGCGCGTTCTCACCCCCCGCAACCGGGGCTTCCTCTTCCTCGACTCTCATCCGGTGGGCTGCCGGCAGTTGGTGGCCAACATGTGGCAGGCCTGCCCCGCCCCTGCCGGCCTGCCGGAGGGCGCCGGGCCGGTGGCGCTGGTCATCGGCTCCTCCGCCGGATACGGCCTCGCGGCCACCCTCGCCGGGCTCAAGCGCGCAGGCATTCGCGGGATCGCGGTGTCCTTCGAGAAGGCCCCCACCGAACGGCGTACCGCCACGGCCGGCTGGTACCGCACCGCCGCCACCGCTGACATCGCCCGCACCGCCGGGCGGGACATGGTCTTCCTCAACGGCGACGCGTTCTCCGACACGATGAAGAACCAAGTCGGCGACCTCATCGAGCAGCGTTTCGGCGGCAGGCTGGACTACCTGATCTACTCGGTGGCTGCGCCCCGCCGCACTGACCCCGACACCGGCACCACCTACTCCTCCGTCCTCAAGCCGATCGGCCAGGCGAACCGCACCAAGACCCTCCGCTTCGACGACCAGGACGTTCCCGAGGTCCACGAAGTCGAGACCGGGCCGGCCGAAGGAGACGACGTCGAGCAGACCGTGGCCGTGATGGGCGGCGCCGACTGGGAACGCTGGATCGACCACCTCGCCGGCCGAGACCTGCTGGCCGACGGCTTCACCACCGCCGCGCTGTCGTACATCGGCTCGCCGCTGACAGCGGCGATCTACCGGCAGGGCACCATCGGCGCTGCCAAGGCGCACCTGGAGGCCACCGCCCGCACCCTGAACGAGCGGCTCGACAAGACGGTGGGAGGGCGGGCCGTGACCTCCGTCAACGGCGCCGCCGTCACCCAGTCCTCCACCGCCATCCCGGGCATCGCCCTGTACACGGGCCTGTTGCGCGGTGTCCTCGGAGAAGACCTGGTCCCGCCGATCCGCCAGCTCGGCGCCCTGTGGGACCAGCTCACCGGTACCGCCCCGCTCGCCCTGGACGACGAAGGCCGGATCCGCCTGGACACCTGGGAACTCACCGACGACGTCCAGGCGGCCGTCGCCGAACGATGGGAGGCCGCCACCACCGACACCATCGCGAGCCTCGCCGACCTCGACTGGTTCCGCGCCGAAGTCCAACGCCTGTACGGATTCTCCGTGCCGGGCGTCGACTACACCGCTGCGGTGGCCATCGACATCCCCTGGCCTGACCCCACCTCCTGACCCGGCCCGGAGGAACGCCACCGAGGACATATGAGTGGGGCTCCGGCCACCGACCGGAGCCCCACTCGTATGGCAACCGCCCCACAGCGGCGGAAGCGGGCCGACGGAACGGCACCGAGGCCGATTCAGTCGCGGCCGCCGTCGGCGCGGCGTCCGCGACTGCCGGTCACAGACGGAAGGGGTTCCCGCCCCGCGCGGCGATCACGTACCAGGCGGTCGCCCCGGTGTGGAGGGAGGAGTAGTAGAAGTCGCCCTCCCCGGTGTCCAGGCCGTCGTGCGAGGCGGCGACGATGCCCTTGCCGTCCGTGTTGGCCGCGCCGCTCTGGGCCTTCTGCAGGGTCGCCATCAGGACCGCCGCCTTTGCGGCGTCGCCGTCCGCGCGGCGGACCTGGTAGGCGGCCAGCAGGTGGGCGGTGCCCTCGAACCAGACGCCGCTGGTGTCCTTGCCGCTGAAGCCCACCCCGCTGTACGGGCCGTCGGTGGCCGCCATCCGCCCGGCCGCCCAGTCGACGGCGGGCGCGTAGGACGGGTCGAGGGTGGCCAGGTAGCTCCAGGTCTGCACGTCCTCCGGCTCGACGTCGTCGTTGGTGGTCACCCCGTCCAGGCCGGTGCCCGTCCACAGGTGGCCGTTGGCGGCCTGCATGGACTTCACGAACCGGAAGGCGTTGGTGGAGCGCTGCGCCCAGCCCGCGTCGCCGGTGACGCCGGCGAGCATGGCGAAGAAGGCGCCGGTGTCGATGTTGTGCTCCGTGGCCTTCCAGGTGAGCGGGACCATCGTCTGGCCGGTGCCGTCGTCGTTGCGCAGGCCGCCGGTGTAGCCGCCGGCGCCGCGGGTGTCCGCGGTGTTGTTCTGGATCCAGTTGGCGGCCTTCAACGCCCCGTCCAGGAAGCGCTGTTGGCCGGTCACCCGGTAGAGCCGGGTGAGCGCCATGCCGGCCCAGGCCATGTTCCCGGTGTAGACGGAGAACCCGCCGACGTACGGCTCGCCGGAGGGGGTCTTGACGAAGGGGTCCGGCTCGTAGGAGGCGCGGATGCGGCCGTCCGGGGTGACGTCGTGGGCCTGGGCGTACAGCAGGCTGTCGCCGAGCGCCGTGGCGTGGGCGACGTCGTCGCTTCCGCCGCGTTGCAGGAACGCGGTGATGACGAGCGCGTTGTCGTACGTGAAGGAGGCCTGGAAGCCGTCCGGGCCGAACAGCTTCGGGTCCTCGAAGTGCCCGCCCTGGTAGCTGCGGGGCACGCGCAGCGTGCTGCCGGTGCCGTGGGCGTCGAGGCGCTGGGCGAGGAAGGAGTAGGCCGCGTCCACGGAAGGACCGGAGGGCTTCACCGGCGGCTGCTGGGACGGCAGGTGCAGGCTGCCCGCGGGAGGGGAGCCGGGCGTGCTCGGCAGGTCCGCGTCCTCGTCGCCGACCGGCACCAGTTTGAAGAGCTGGTTCTCGTCGTTGTGGTCGCACGGGGCGTTGCCGGGTGTCGCGATGCTGTTCGGCACGCTCGCACCGGGCCACAGGGCGAGGCAGTTCCCGCCCTTGATCTGGAGGTGGAAGTACCAGTGGCCGCCTTCCCAGTCCGACATCTGGAGTCCGACGTCGGCGGACTGGCCGAGGTACTCGTTGGGTGCGGCCAGGTTCCGGAACATCCAGCCGCCGTCCGTCGTCTGGAGGAGTTCCCAGTCGGCCCGCGGGTCACCGGGCTGGGTGCCGACGAGCCGCCCGCTCGGCAGGTCGTAGGCCATCGCCGTACCGTTGCCGTCGACCAGTTCGTCGTGCTCGTGCGGCTTGGGGTCGGAGCCCATCACCACTCCCCCGCCGCCGCTGCCGAAGTCCTCCCAGCTCAGGTGCCCGGTGCTCCAGTCGCGAACGCCGATCTTGGCGCCGAGCATGGGGAGGGCGTCCTCCAGGCCGACGAACATGATGCCGCCCGCGCAGGTGGTCGCCATCGTCTTCCCCGGTGTCTTGCAGTCCCACGTTCCGCCCGTGGTGGCCGAGACGATGCCCAGGGCCGTGATGTTGGGCGGCGACCCCGGCAGGCCCGGGCCGCCGCCCAGGACGACGGGGCCTCCGCTGTCACCCCGGCGGGCCGCGATGGACGAGTTGTCGGCGGCGGTGAACTGCTTGAGGGCCTTCCAGCCGTACATGTAGTGGTGATCGACGTCGCCGCCCAGGTTGTCGGGGCCCTTGGCGTAGTAGTCGGTCACCTTGGTGGTGACCTGGATGTTGCAGATCTCGCCCGATCGGGCGCCCTCGTTGCAGATCCAGTTCCCCTCGTGGGCCACCTGCGCGGCGCTCACCCATTTCTTGGTCTGCGAGGTGCTGGACTGGTCGGCCGCGCCGCCCGTCCAGATCTGCTGGTCCATCGTGATGTTCGAAGACGGCTTGATGACGGCCGCGTCGAGGTAGACGGGCCCGCTCTCGTCCTGGCGGACGATGTGGGGCGAGATCCGGGTGCCGATCGCCGGCCCCTGTCGGCCCGAATCATCCACGCCGTACCGGACGTTGGTCTCGTTGTTCGGCATGAAGCAGTGGTCCGCGGTGAGCATGGCGTCCTCGCCGCGGTACTGGATCGCGAACGCCGTGCTGCAGAACGGTGCGATGATCTGCGCGCCGCCGGCACCCGGATCGCTCCGGCGCGAGGGCTCGCCGAGGCTGATCGACTCCGTGCCGTTCGATTCGACCGTCACCGGAACGCTCACGGACGCCACCGCCCGCCGCAGCCGCTGCGCTTCGTCCTCGCCGCCCACCACGGTCGCGGTGAGGCCGCTCCCGTCCTGCGGCATCGCCACGTCGGTGATCCGCACTCCGGCGGAACCGGCGAGGCGCGTCACCTCGCGCGAGGCGTCCTTCAGGTCCTGCGCACTGTGCGGCGCCGACTTCACGTCGACACGCACCGGGCTGTGCCCGACGACCGCCCGGACCTCGGGGGCCAACTCGCCGTGCCAGTAGACCGTGAGGTGCTTCGTCTCGGGGGCGGCGACCACGCCGGCGAGGGCCTGGCCGCCGATCTGACCCGACACCTGCTCCACGGCCGAAGCCGTCTCGTTCATCTGGCCCTGAATGGCCATCAGTTGCTGCCAGGACAAGAAGGGTGAAGGACTCCCGAAGGAGTTCGCCACGGGCGCGATGCCGGGAGCCGCGAGCACTCCCACGACGGCGGTCGCGGTGGCGAAGGCCACGAGCGGCCTTCGCCACCTGCCCCTGCGGCGGGCCGGATCTTCGATGTGCTGGACCAACGGGAACTCCCCGGAACTCGAAACCGCGGGGCGCCTCGGCGCCCTCTCACCCGTGCCTACGGGCGGGGGTGAACGCGCAGTTCAGAGCAGGTAAGGGTCGGCCGAGAACAACCGGAGGGTGTCCCAACGGTCCTGCCACGCCCCGCCGGTGACTGCGGCGGCATCCAGTCAGCCGACGGTCGTGTCGAAGCAGTGCGCCTCTGACGCGAGAACCCGCCCCGGGCCCCGGGCGGGTTCTCGCGTCAGAGCGGGTGTGTCACCCGGGGTCTACCAGTCGGTGCCGATGTTGGCGCGGTTGCCGAAGGTGTTCTGGCCGGTGCCGGGGTAGAAGTACATGTCGCCGGTGGATCCTTGAGGAGCCTGGACGGCGGCGATGTCGGTCTTGCCGTCGGCGTTGAAGTCGCCACCGATGAGGTCACGCATGATGTTCCAGCCGGTACCGGCATTGATCGGCGCCGCGAACGAACCGGCGCCATTGCCCGGATAGACGTACAGATTCCCATCGGCGACACCGACCGCCGCGATGTCCGACTTCCCGTCACCGTTGAAGTCACCACTGGCGAACTTGCCCAGGGTGTTCCAGCCGGTACCGGCATTGATCGGCGCCGCGAACGAACCGGCACCGTTCCCCGGATAGACGTACAGATTCCCGTCGGCGACACCGACCGCCGCGATGTCCGACTTCCCGTCACCGTTGAAATCACCGGCCATGAGGTGGTCCAGGTTGTTCCAGCCGGTGCCTGCCAACCACGGCGTACCGAACGCACCGGCGCCATTGCCCGGATAGACGTACAGATTCCCGTTGGCGGTGTTCACCGCGGCGATGTCCATCTTCCCATCGCCGTTGAAGTCGCCCGGCGTCACATTGCTCACCGTGTTCCAACCGGTACCGATCAGACTCCGCTCACCGAACGTACCGACACCGGTACCCGGGTACAGGTACATCTTCCCCGTCGCCGCGTCCACCGCCGCCAGATCGGTCTTCCCGTCACCATTGAAGTCAGCCGACGCAAAACCCGTCATCCCCACCGGAGTCGCCGGCGGAGGCGTGGTGTTGTCCTCGACGACCTTGTTGAGACGGAGGGCCACGTAGCTGCTTGCCGGGTAGCTCGAGATGTTTCCGCTGTAGACGTTCCCGTTCCCGTAGGTCACGTCGGTCCTCGGGTTCGACTGGTGGATGTAGGTGAAGTCCCCGGTCGCCTGGTTGTTCCACCTCACGAAGAGCACGACGTGGTCGCTGATGTTGTCCAGCGCGTCGCCGGGGCGGAGTTCACTCTTGCTGATGCGCGTGCTCAGCGATCGGCTGTCGAGGCTGTTGGTGGTCGGCGAGCCGAGCCCGGTGGACGACAGGTGCCAGGCCATCGAGATGAACCCTGAACAGTCGGTGCGGTAGGTGTGGCCGTCGCCGTCCCCGTACGTCGCGCCCTGGTTGTACTGGACGTTCTGGTCGTCCCAGTACTGGGCGCGCTGCAGGATCTCGGATCGGTTGACGGGGCCTCCGATGGAGGAGCCGGCCTGGGCGGGCGGCGCGGTCAGGCCCACGGCGGCCATGGCGGCGATTAACGGGACGAGAACGGACGCGCGGCGGAATCGGCTGTTCTTGGGCATGGCTGTCTACCTCGATCTGGTAAGTGGTGTGTGCCGACTACTGAGTTGGGGGGCGGCTACCAGCCGGTGCCGATGCTGGTGCGGTTTCCGAAGGTGTTCTGGCCGGTGCCGGGGTAGAAGTACATGTCACCGGTGGAGCCTTGCGGAGCCTGGACGGCGGCGATGTCGGTCTTGCCGTCGGCGTTGAAGTCGCCGCCGATGAGGTCACGCATGATGTTCCAGCCGGTACCGGCATTGACCGGCGCCGCGAACGAACCGGCACCATTGCCCGGATAGACGTACAGATTCCCGTCAGCGACACCGACCGCCGCGATGTCCGACTTCCCGTCAGCATTGAAGTCACCACTGGCGAACTTGCCCAAGGTGTTCCAACCGGTACCGGCATTGATCGGCGCTGCGAAGGAGCCAGCACCGTTCCCCGGATAGACGTACAGGTTCCCGTCGGCGACGCCGACCGCGGCGATGTCCGACTTCCCGTCACCGTTGAAGTCGCCAGCCATGAGGTGGTCCAGGTTGTTCCAGCCGGTGCCTGCCAACCACGGCGTACCGAACGCACCGGCGCCATTGCCCGGATAGACGTACAGATTCCCGTTGGCGGTGTTCACCGCGGCGAGATCGATCTTCCCGTCGCCGTTGAAATCACCCGGCGTCACATTGCTGACCGTGTCCCAGCCGGTACCGATCAGACTCCGCTCACCGAACGTACCGACACCAGTGCCCGGGTACAGGTACATCTTCCCCGTCGCCGCGTCCACCGCCGCCAGATCGGTCTTCCCGTCACCGTTGAAGTCAGCCGAAGCAAAACCCGTCATCCCCACCGGAACAGCGGGGCTCTGGCCGATGGCGTTGACGATCTTCTGCGCGTCGGCCACCTGACCCTGGTAGAGGCCGGGATAGGCCGACTGCTGGACGCCTTGGCAGACCTCGCCGACCGGCTTGCCCTGCCACGAGTTGTTCGGATAGGTCGAGAGCATCGCGCTGATGAACTTGCGGGTCGTCGTCGCCGGGTCGAGCCGCTGCGCGGTGGTGCCCCACGAGGCCCGCTGCTGGAACAGGCCGACGCTGTCGTGGTCCTCCATGTTCGGGTTGTTCCGCAGGGTGGATTCCACGATCGCCGTGGTGATCGCGATGACCTCGGCCTGCTGCGGCAGTCCGTTGGCCCGCACGGTGTTGACGATGGCCCGGGCGCAGGACATCCGGTACGCGTTCATCGCGTTCCGCAGGCTGCCGGTGAGCTGTTGGTTCAGTTGGGCGGCGGCGGTGGTGTCGGCGGAGGTGACGGTGCCGCAGGACACGTCGGGCAACGTTGCGTGCGCGGGGCTCGTCGCCACCATCGTCGCGCCGGCCAGGACCCCACTCACCGCGAGAAGTTGCAGGGCGCTGCGCACAGTCTTCTTCATGCTGAAACGTTTCCTTCGTTCGCAGGTCGGATGTGTCGTCGCCAGAGGTCTGGGCCACGACAGGTCTCGAGGGCACTGAGGGAATTCGCCTTCGACCGTGCACCGGGCAGGGTGTGGACAAGCCCGGCGGGCAACACGTGTGAGCAGAGTGAGAACGCCCAGGTATGACGACCGCCCAGGCCGCGCGGAGCCGTCACGGCGACGGGCGCCGTGCCCGGGCCGGTGACGTGCGGGTGGTCCCGAAGTGGCCTGCTACTGCCAGAACATGGCGTCGATGCTCACCAGGGGCGGCGTCTGAAGCGGGGTGGCGGTGACGAGCGAGGAGACGGGCGGGGAGACGAGGGCGGCGACCGCGGCGGCCTTCGCGATGCGGGTGCGGATCATGGCAGGGCTCCTTCGGGACACACGCACAACAGGGGGTGGTCCGGAGCCGGTGCGTCCCGCGGTGACGCTGTCCCGGTTCCCTATCGGCTGCTTGTCGCTGCCGTTGGGTACGATCCTGCCCGTCGGTCAGTGCCCCAACTAGGGGTCCGTGCTGGCCTGAACCGGACTTGGCCCAAGCCGTCCACCGCGGTCGGATACGGACGCCCATCGCCACGGGCCGACGCATGCGGCTGCAGGGCGATCGATGTTCCGGAATGCTGCCGGTGACGGTTCGGACTGTGACCCTGAACGTGCGATCGGCAGAATCAGCAAGCTATCTGACTGTTCATCAGTGCTCGGGTGCCCGGCAGATGCTCACGGCCGAGGCGTTGACACCTTGGCCGCGCGGCGAAGGCTGGGATATGCAGACATGGGCCGGCAGCGGGAGGTCACGCAACGCGGTCGGGCCGAAGACCGCACTGACCGAGGTCGGCCCGAGCGTGGCCGGGGGCCGACGCTTCGGGACCGTTCAGCGGGCGTCGGTCTCGTCGATCAGGTACTGGAGCTCGTCGAAGATCTGGAGCACGACGACGACCAGGACATGGTCGGCGACCATGAACTCCACCACGACACCGGGCGCGGCGTAAGCCTTGCGCAGGTGCTCGTCGGGGCCGATCGGTGCCGTCGCCGTCTTGTGGTACGGGTCGCGGGCGAGAACACCCAGTGCACGCTCCAGCAGATCGCGACGTTCGGCGGGCAGGGCGTCGATCGTCGTCCTCGCCTCGACGGTGTACTGCACGCGGTACGTCATGCCCGACACGATAGCCGGGACGGCGTCCGAACGGGGAACTGCCCGGGGAACGGGCGGTGGCCAAGCTGCTGACCGCCCAGCTCTTCCGGGACCGCCCGGCGGTTCGGCGTGGCAGGACGAAGGGCTCGGGCGGGGCCCGGAGGTCCCGCCCGAGCCCTTCGGGGTCAACGGCCGGCGGTCTCCGGTTCCAGCACGAAGACGGGGATCACCCGGTCCGTCTTCGTCTGGTACTCGGCGTAGTCCGGCCAGACCTCGACCGCGCGCGACCACCACAGCTCCCGCTCCGCGCCCTCGACCTCGCGCGCCGTCATGTCCTGGCGCACGGCGCCGTCCTGGAGCTCGACCTGCGGGTGGGCGACCAGGTTGTGGTACCAGGTGGGGTTCTTGGGCGCGCCGCCCTGCGAGGCCACCAGCGCGTACGTCCCCTCGTGCTCCACCCGCATCAGCGGGTTCTTGCGGATCTTGCCGCTCTTGGCCCCCAGGCTGGTGAGGACGACCACCGGCACGCCCCGCAGCGTCGTGCCCTCGGTGCCCCCGGAGCTCTCGTACAACGCGACCTGGTCGCTGACCCACTGCTCCGGGCTCGGCTGGTATTCGCCGCTAAGAGGCATGCTGTTCCCATCCCACTCGATGAGGACCGCCGACGGCCGACCTTGTGTCATCCGCCCCGAGGCCCTCGCTCCGTTCGGCCGCCTCCATGATTCACCACGAGGCCGCCGCCCGATAGGAGGCGACGCAACGGCGGGGCGTGCCACCGCGGACAGGGCCGAACGGGACCGGCGGCGATCGACACTCAACGGTGCGGCTGCGGCGGCCGGTTCGGGGCACGATCGGGAACCGCCCGGCGCCGAGGGTCCGGACCAGGCCGGACCCTCGGCGGATTCCGGGTCAGGGGCAGGTGACGTTGAAGGTGGCCTCGTGGGTGGCGGCCACGCTGCTGCCCCAGTTGCCGAGGATGTCCTTCATCTGGACGCCGTAGTAGGACCACAGCTTCCAGGTGCCGTTCTGACAGGGGTAGGTGCTGCCGTTGCTCGCGGCGCTGTTCTTGCCGGAGGCGCCGGGGAAGACCGCGTCCTTGGTCTTGGTGCCGTCCGGGAAGGTGATCTCGTAGGAGCTGGGCTCCCAGATGCGGCAGCCGTTCGGCGGGTCCGCCCAGCCGATGATCTTCCACCAGCCGCATTCGGTCCACAGCGTCGGGTAGATCCCCCCGTCCCCGCTGTCGTAGAGACAGAGCCAGCTCTTCATCCGGCGGTCCTCGTTGCTGTTGAAGTCGACCCATTCGCCGCAGTGCGGCTCGGCGACCGCACGCGTGGACGGGGCGGCCTGGCGTGGCGCGGGAGCGGCGGGAGCGGCGGCGGCAGTCGTGGCGGTGAGGGCGAGCGCACCGAGGGCGGCGAGGGCGGCGGCGCCCGCACGCACCCGTCGGGCAGGTCGGGGATGTGAAGTGATCATGGAGGCATGATGTCGCCGTCCGGGCCCTCCGATGCCGGCTGCCACAGAGGTTTCACCCGAACGAGGCGGGGTGGGACGGGTTTTCGAGGTGCCGCCCTGACCGTTCAGGTGCCGTCATCTGCCGCCGTCGTCGTCGAGGAGGGCCAGGCGGGCGATGACGTCGTCGGCCAGCTTCACGAGCAGGCGGCCCAGGTCTCCGCGGTCCTGGTCCGACCAGTGCGCTGTGGCGTCCGCGAACCAGCCGATCATGGACGCCGTGTAGGCGTTCGCGGCCCTCGCCCCTTCAGCGGTCGCCTCGACGAGGCTGGCACGCCGGTCGTGCGGGTCGCCGACGCGCTGGACGAGGCCGCGCCGCTCCAGCGCCTGGACCTGTCGCGTGACGTGCGGGCCGACCACCTGCATCCGTTCGGCGATCTCCCCGATGCGCAGCGGCCGGTCCGCCCTGTGCAGGGTCATGAGCGCGCTCAGTGCGGGGCGGTCCAGATCGAGCCCTGCCGCCTCGGCCGCCCGTTCGGCCAGGCGGCCGCGGGTCATGGCGTTGCTCAGCTGGGCCAGCCGGGGCAGGGCCGCCCAGACGGCTGCCGCCTGCTCGTCCGTGCCGGGGTCGTCCGGCGAGTCCGCGGTCATCGGATCACCACCTCCACTTGAATACCTAACTTAGGTATCTATATCCTTGGGTTGCGCCCGCTCTCCGCGGGTGCGCTGTGCCGTCCATAAAGATACCTAAGGTACGCATCTTCGGTGTGACCGCCAGGAGGCGACCGCCGGGATGCGCCGCCGGGAGGAGCGCACACCGTGAACAACCACTCCGCGAACCGCAAGGTCCTCATCTCGGGCGCGAGCATCGCCGGCCCCGCCCTCGCCTACTGGCTCGACCGCTACGGCTTCGACGTCACCGTCGTCGAACGGGCGTCAGCCCTCCGGGGCGGCGGGTACGCCGTCGACATCCGCGGCGCCGCCCGCGAGGTCGTCGACCGCATGGGGCTGCTCCCGCGACTGCGCGAGGCCCACGTGGACACCCGCAGGCTCTCGTTCGTGGACGCGGACGGGGCGCCCATCTGCTCCGTCGCCCCCGAATCCGTCACCGGCGGCGCCGCGGGCCTGGACCTGGAAGTACGGCGCGGCGACCTGGCGAGCGCCCTCTACGCTCCGCTCCGCCACCGGGTCGAATTCCTCTTCGGCGACTCCATCGCCACCCTGGACGACCGCGCGGACCACGTCGACGTCACCTTCGACAGCGGCGCCCACCGCACCTTCGACCTGGTGATCGGCACCGACGGTCTGCACTCCCACACCCGCGGGCTGGCCTTCGGCCCCGAGGACGCGTTCCACCGCTACCTCGGCCACGTCTTCGCCGGTTTCACCCTCGCGAACGACCTGGGCCTCGCCCACGAAGCGGTCACCTGGAACTCGCCCGGCCGGGCGGCCGTCCTCTACGCCCACGAACCCGCCGACCGCGTGCACGGGTTCCTCATCCTCAAGCGGGAGGACATCCCCTTCGACGCCTTCCGGGACCCTCAGGCGCAGCGCGAACTCGTCGCCGCCGCGTTCCCCGAGCGCAGCTGGCACGTCCCGCGCCTGGTGGACGCGATGCGCGAGGCCGACGACCTGTTCTTCGACGTCGTCAGCCAGATCCACATGCCCACCTGGTCCCGCGGCCGCGTCGCCCTCGCCGGTGACGCGGCCCACGCGACCTCGTTCCTGTCCGGCCAGGGCTCCAGCGTCTCGCTGGTCGGCGCCTACCTCCTGGCCGGAGAACTGGCCTCCCACGCCGACCACGCGGCCGCCTTCGCGGCCTACGAGCGCAGGGCGCGCCCCTTCGTGGAGCGGAACCAGGCACTGGCCACCTCCGGCGGCACCGACCTCATCCCCGGCACCCAGGACCTGCTCGACGCCCGCAACGCGGCCCTGCGCGCCGGCCCGGCCGACCCGGCGGTAACGGGGAAACGCGCCGCCCACAACGACGTGGTCCTGCCGGACTACGACCACGCCGGATGAGCGCGCCCGCGCGTACCGAGCACGGACGCGGGCCGCTGTCACACGAGCAGCGTCTCCAGCTCAGGGAGCCGGCCGAACAGGTCGGGGAGGCCGCGCACGCCGTTGCGCGCGGACTCGTGGGACAGCGCGAGGTCGGGGCCGGTGCTCGCCTCGACGCCGGCGAGGCAGCGGAGGATGTTCCACCTCGTGTGCCCCAGCCAGCCGCCGATCATGAACACGAACCAGCTCGGACCTGACGGCGGCAGCCTGCCGCCTCCCGCGACGTAGCCGTCGAGGACCGAGCGGAAGACGGCGGGCTCGATGGCGTCGAAGCCGGACCCCTTCGCGAGGCTGAGCGCGGTCGAGCCGAGCTCACCGGAGAGGTCGAGCATTCCCGAGAGTTCCCAGTCGAGCACCACCGGTCGGCCCTCTCGGGCGAGCAGGTTCCACGGCTGGACGTCCCTGTGGGTCAGCACGGCGGGGCCGGGCCGGTCGCAGGTGTCGACGAAGTGGGCGATCGCGAGGAACGTCTCGACGTGAGCGGCGAGTTCGTCGGCCCACGGCTGTCCGGTCGCCGCCGCCCGCGCGGCGAGCTCGGGCCAGTCCCGCGAGATCGGTTCCTCGGCCGGCGCGCGGGTCCACGCGACGTCGAGCGCGTGGATGCGCGCGAGGATCTCCCCGATCTCGAACGCGTACGCCGTCGGCACCGGTGCTTCCGGCACCTTCTCTCCCTCGACCCATCGGTGGACGAGTGTGTGGTCGTCGGCCGAGATCGGCTCCGGCATCGGGATGCCGGCGGCGAAGGCCGCCCGCTCGAAGCTGAACACGTCCTCGGCGCGATAGGCCCAGCGGCGGTCGACGAGGTTCAACTCCTTGACCGCAAAGGATCCTTGGTCGGTGTCGAGCCGGTACATCCGGTTGGCGAACCCGCCGTGGACGCGGATCATCGGCCCGATCGGCACACCGAGATGCGAGAGGTTCACCCCCGCATGCTAGGGCTGACAGTTCATCGACGCACCGGACTTTCCCGCGATGCGTACTCACGATCACCGCCACGCCGACGGACGGCCGCGGCCCGACCGCTCACCGAACACACCTACAGGGTCACCCCTTGCAGGGACAGCACGATGCCCGCGCCGATGCCGCCCATCCCCAGGGCGACGGCCGCGCTCCACCACCCGCCCTGGCCCCATCGGAACGGACGGTCCAGCGCCAGGCGTCCGGGTCCGATGGCGGAGACCGCGATCGCGATCAGCGCCAGGCACAACGGGTACTCCATGCCGCCGTTGTCGGCCCACAGGCCGCTGCCCGAGCTGACGGACATCGCGTTGATCATCACCCCGATCACGGCGGCGGCGGCCAGCGGGGTGAACAGCCCGAGGGCGAGGCCCAGGCCGCCGCCCAGCTCCGAGGCGCCTCCCAGCGTGGCGAAGAGGACGCCGGGCCGGTAGCCCAGGGCCTCGAAGCCCTTGCCGGTGGCACTCAGCCCGGCGCCGCCGAACAGTCCGAAGAGTTTCTGGGCACCGTGGCCGGCCAGCAGCAGGCCGGCCAGCCGGAGCACCAGCAGGCCGACGTCGGCGGCGGACACCGGCGGCGGATGCGTGGAGGTCGGAGCGGTACTGCGGACGGAGGTCCGCAGCCGCTCGGCGGTCGGTTTCATGGCGAAGGTCTCCTCCCGCGCGCCGTCACCGCCGCGAGCGGGATCGCCTCTCCCGAGACGAGGCGTCGACGCACAGATCAGATCGGCCGGGCGCGACTCGCGCCGCCGTCGACCAAGTCCAGGAACGGCCGGACCGGCACCGCCTCACCGGAGGCATCCGTGCGTCTCACCGATAACCCTCCGAAGAGGGAAGCCGTGATCCAGCACTCTCTGTGTCCACTCTACGCGGCAACGACCGGCGGCAGGACTCCTCGTAGCGGCTGATACGGAGCTCAGCGGAGATCGGCGGCCGCCGCGCGGAGTTCGTCGAACGCGGCTCGCGTGTGGGGCGCCAGCCCGCCGGGGTCCTCGTCCTGGCTGGGATCGGTCCACCGGGCGTAGCCGAGCCTGAACGCGAGGACGCCGAGTTCGGCGGCCACCTGCGCCGTGGGCTCTGCGACGTTCCGCCGCTTCAGCGCGTCGGCCATCGCCGTGGCCATGCCGATGCACTTCAGCACGTTGCGCGCCTGCAACTCCGCGTTCGCCTCGATCGCCGCGTGCAGCAGCGGGCTGAGCTCGCGGTTGAACGACGTCATCTCGCCCGATGCGCGTTCGAGTCCGGCCGCGACGGCCGTCATCGGCGTCGCGTCCGCAGGGGCGCCGTCGATGCCCTCGGCCAGCAGGCGGCTGAGCACCGACTGCCCCATGGTGAGGATCTCGCGCTTGTCGGTGAAGTGGCGGAAGAAGGTGCTTCGCGTGAGCCCGGCCCGCTCGGTGATCTGAGCGACGGTCGTCTCGTCGTAGCCCTGCTCGGCGAACAGGCTCAGCGCAGCCACGACCAGGCGTTGTCGGGCATCGGGTTTCCATCGCGGCATATTGCCAGTCTAGATGACGGGACAAGTGTCGCATCGCGTCGTACAGTGATGGGACAACAGTCGCATCACTCCTCGGAGCTCACCATGCGCGTCTTCATCACCGGCGGCACCGGCCTGATCGGCTCTGCCGTCGTCGCCGAACTGCTCACCACAGGCCACCTGGTCACCGCCCTCTCCCGATCCGACGCCTCCGCAGCCACCGCGAAAGCCGCCGGCGCCGACGTGCTCCGCGGCGGGCTCGCCGACCTCGACGTGCTGCGGACCGGCGCGGAACAGGCGGACGGCGTCATCCACCTCGCCTTCAGCAACGACTTCAGCTCGCCCGACGCACTCGCGCGGGGCATCGCCGAGGAGAGCGCCGCACTCGCGGCCCTCGGCGACACCCTCGTCGGCACGAACAGGCCGCTCGTCACCGCGTCCGGCACGCCCCTCGTGGTGGGACGCGCCTCGACCGAGGAGGACCCGCTGCCGCTGGACGGACCCGTCAGCGGACGCAGCCTGTCGGTGAACCGCACACTCGCACTCGCCTCACAAGGCGTGCGCAGCTCGGCGGTACGGCTGCCGCGCACGGTCCACAACCGGGGCCAGGGCGGGTTCGCCGGGCTGCTGACCAACATCGCCCGCGGCACCGGCGTCTCCGGCTACCCCGGAGACGGCGCGCAGCGCTGGCCCGCCGTCCACGCGCTCGACGCCGCCGTCCTGTTCCGGCTCGCCCTGGAGAAGGCCCCGGCCGGATCCGCGTGGCACGCCGTCGACGACGAAGGCGACGCGGTACGCGACATCGCCGCGGTCATCGGACGGCGGCTCGGCCTTCCGGTCGGGCCGGTGCCGCAGGAGAGTTTCGGTCCCCTCGGCCCGATCTTCGCGGCCGACCAGCCTGCCTCCAGCGCTCACACCCGCACTGCCCTCGGCTGGAAGCCGGCGCACCCGGGCCTGCTCGCGGACCTGGAGAACATCGAAGCCTGAGCTGCCTGCCTGCCTGCCGGACGGACCGGCGGCCGCCAGGGGACCGGCCCCGCTCGTCGCCCGCCGAGCGGGGCCGGCTCTGCCGTCAACGGTGCTCTGCGACGGTCGGTGCTCAGCCGCGGAGCTCGGGCCAGCCGTCCGCGTTCGAGCAGGACTCGTAGTCGTAGCGGGTGAGGCGGTCCCACTCCGTCCCGGTCACGAGCTCGAACGCCTCCTCGTGCACGTAGAGCAGCGGTTCGCACTGCCGCGCGGTGAACGGAGCGAACCGGTCGGGATCGTGGAACATGCTCTCGTACACGTCGCGGCCCGCAGCCACGACCGCAGCTCGCGTGTACAGGAAGTGGTCGCTCGACTGAGGGAACGGCGAGCCGTCGGGCAGCACCGCGCCGGTGATCGGCAGCGTCCCGAACTGCTCCTGGTCCAGGCGGTGCAGCGCCTCGGCGAGACGCTCGCCGAAGCCGATGATCTGGCCCAGCGGTTCGCAGGCGAGAACTTCGGTCAGGCGGGCGCAGCCGGTTTCGAGCTGCGCGCACGTCTCGATACCGGCCCCACCCCCGACGATCTCGATCAACTGCCAGAACCGCTCCCACGTCATCACCGGCAGGTCGAGGCCGAGGCCGGGGTCGACGTCGACGTCGCTTCCCGCGGACGGTCCGGCGCTGCCCGCCTCGCCTCCGCCCTGCCCGTCCGCGTCCTCGAACGGCTCGTCACTCCACCGGAACCAGGCCCTGTCGTCCTGGATGTGCAGCAGGAACTCGGCGACCGGGCCCGAGGGCGAGAGCATCGACACGGTGCTCGTGATCTCCTCGTACGCGTCGTCGAAGGCCTCCCAGTCCTCCGCCTCGGACAGCGCGAGCGAACGGGCGAAGAGCGGCTGGACGGCGGGGAACGCCGTTCCCGGCACGAAGCGCCCGTGGAGCCACGGGAAGTCCGCCTCCTCGACCACGATCTCGCCCACCAGCTCTTCCCGGCGCACCAGACGCCAGACCCCGCCTTCAAGACCCATCGCACACAGCCCTTGCCACTTGTTGCCGTCCTCTTCTGCCCGGCAGCATGCCAGCCGGCACTGACAGGCGACGGGGCGAGGCGCATCCCCCCCCCCGGTGGCGCGGGTCGGTGACGGCCGGGTCGGGTGAGTGCGCCGGCCGTCACGCGGGGCGGGCGGCCGCCGAGATCTGGCCGACCAGGACGGCGAAGGGCATGTCGAGGGCGGCGTAGAGGTCGCCGGCCTCGGGGGCGGCGTTGTCGGCCAGGGCTTCGACCATGAGGGTGGCGTAGTCGGAGACGGTGACGCCCGCCTGCTGCATGCGCAGCAGTCCCGCCTCGCGCTTGGCCTGGCTGAAGGTGCCGGAGGCGTCCACGGCGACGTACGCGTGGTGTCCGGCGGCCGTCGCGGCGATCGCGGGCAGCGCCGCGCACACCTCCAGGGACACTCCGGCGAAGATCAGCTTCTGCCGTCCGGTGGCCTCGATGGCCTCGCGGACCGGGCCGTCGTGCCAGGCGTTGACCGTGCTGCGGTCGATGATCCGCTGTCCGGCCGGCAGGGCCTGGACCAGTTCCGGGGTGGTGGGCCCCCACATGCTGTCGGCCGCGGTGGTGGTGACGACCAGGGGGATGCCGAGCACGGTCGCCGCGCGCGCCAGCGCGACCACGTTGTGCTTCAGCTCGCCGAGCGGGATGTCCCGGACTCCGGACAGCAGGCCGACCTGGTGGTCGACCAGGACCACGGCGGCGTTCTCCCGGGTGATCGGCTCCAGGAACTTGCTGTGCTCGCTCATCGTGCGCTCCTTCGGGTTGGACCACGGCTCCGTTGGCGGCTAGTAGTCACTAATCTTGATAGTCAAGATTAGTGACTACTTCGACGCTATACCCCTGCCCCCCGGGGCGCAAGCACTGGTCAGGGCGAGGCGCCGGAACCTCCTGGGGTGCCGCCCGAGCCCACCGGGCGGGCGACTAAAGTTGCTGGTCACAGGGCAGAGCGGCAGACGGGCCCGGAGACGGCGGAAGCGGGAGAGGCGTTGAGCGGACACCAGGCGGCGGAACCGGACCTCGGCGTGCTCGCCGCCCGGGTGCTCTTCTCCGTCCAGCGCGAGCTGTTCACCGTGCTCGCCGAGCAGGGCTTCGACGACATCCAGCCCCGCGCCGGCGCCGTGCTCGCCTACCTGCGCACCGACGGCATCCGCGCCAGCGAACTCGCCCGCGCCTCCGGACAGCACAAGCAGGTCATCGGGACCGTCGTCGACGACCTCGAACGCCTGGGCTACGTCGAACGCCGACCCGACCCCGCGGACCGCCGCGCCAAGCTGATCCACCCCACCGAACGCGGCCTGCTCCAGATGGAGGCCGCCGCCGCCATCATGCGCTCGATCGAGGAGCGCCACGCGAAGGCGCTGGGCGCGCGGGAGTACGCCGCCTTCAAGACCGCCCTCCACCACGTGGCCGATCTCCAGCGCGAGACCCGGCGTGAGGCCCGGCACGAAGACTAGGCAGTGCCGCGCCCTGCCGGTCGGCGCCGCCTGACGCCTCCATGGTCACGAACTTCCGCGCCAGGAAAGGGATTCACCGAGCGGCCCTGTCAGGAGGTGAGGACGGAGATCCCGTCGCCGAACAGTTTCAGCCCGAGGACGAAGAACAGGACCGCCATCACGGCGACGTTGTGCTGAGCCGCCCAGTCCTTCCAGTTGCCGAGCGTGGTCTGGGCTCGCGCTCCCCCGAGCACGAAGACCCCCAGCGGGGCCAACAGGCCGAGGGTGGCGATCACGACGAAGACCGCCAATGAGGCGATCTGCTGCCCTGCCGGCAGTCCGGCCGAGCCGATCGCGGCGCCCGCGGCGAGGGTCAGCGGGGCGTTCTTGGCGTTGAGCGCGGACAGGGCCAGTCCGAGTGCGAGGACCTTGACCGGCGTGAGGCGGTCGATCGCGCTCATCCACTTCGGCAGCTGGGCCTGCGACGGATCCTTCGGGCGCCGGTGCCACTGCCGGGCGCCGAACAGGACGAGGAGCAGGCCCAGGACGAGCTTGAGGACTCCCACCCAGGTGGCCGGGTGATGGTGGGCAGAGGCGCCTGCGGGGGAAGCGATCGCCAGCATCACCGCGCCCAGCGCCGAGAGTCCCAGGATCCAGCCGACGGTGAAGAGGACTCCGTTGAGGCGTCCCCGAGGCGTGGCGAGGATGAGGATGATCGCGATGATCGGGAGCGGGCTGATCGCGACGCCGGCGGCGAGGCCCAGGACGTCACCGAGAACTTTGCCCATGGTTGCCTCCAGACGGGAGTCGGAGCGCGTGACGACGAACCCGGCAGGCCCGTGTTCCACGATCCTCCGCTCTGACGGAGCTGTCCTCATGAGGCTCTCGGAACTCCGGCCCTGCCCGGTGGTGCCCCCACCTCGCTCGGGTCAGGATGAAGAGGTGAGGGCGATGGCGCCCCATGTTCGGGCGGTTGGCGTCCCTCGCACCGACCACGGCAGGAGGACGTCACGATGACCGCCACGACAGGCGCGACCCAGTCGGCCCACCCCGAGCGCCCGGGCAGGTCGGATGGGGTCTGCAGCGAGTTCACCGTCTTCACCAGGATCAAGCCGGGCCATGCGGATGCGCTGCGCAGGGACCTCGCGACGCTCGCCGACGCGGCGCACGACGAGAGCGCCCATGCGGCGGTGCGCCAGATCGGCACCCTGCACGACGCACGGCACGTGATCTTCGACGACGACACCCGGTTCATGTTCGCCAGCGTTTTCGACGGCTCCTGGGACACCTACATCGACGACTTCGCCCAGACGGTGGTCGGGTCCCGCTTCGACAAGATCTTCTCGCACAGCGAAGGGTTTCCCGGCGTCGCCGATCCAGGGGTGAAGGACTGGTTCGTCGCCCACCAGGAGCCCGCGAGGGTCTTCGTCAGCGCCTACCCCGACCTCACCGTCCAGCAGATCTACAAGGACCACCGCGTGGACGACGCGTTCCAGGAGGTGCTGGACACCCCCCAGTTCCGGGCCGCGCTGGACAACCCGGCCAACGCCGAGCTGGTGGCCACGCCGGCCTTCCAGAAGCTGCTGGAGGAAGCCTCGGCCTAGCACCCGGACACGGCCAACCGCCGGAGCCCGCCCAGCACCGGCGGACCGACGCGGCCGGTGCGAACCGGCCGTCGCCGGGCTGTCCGGGCGAAGACGGATGCAGGGACAAGAGACAGATGTGGAGAGGGCACAAGCAACCATGAACACAGCGGACAGCGGCAGCGCGGCGGGCGTGCGCGTCGAGATCGACGACGTCCAGAGCGGGGCCCTGCGGCCACGGCCCGTGCCCTACGAGGGCAGGTTCGTCTTCCTGCGCGTGGACGACCGCCACGCCGGGCGCGCCCTGCTGCGCCGACTGCTCCCGGTGACCTCGGGCGGTCTGCCCGGCGTGGACCCGGGCCGGGACGCCTGGGTGACCGTGGCGTTCACCCACCAGGGGCTGAGGGCCCTGGGGGTGCCCCGGGAGTCGCTGGACAGCTTTCCGCGGGCGTTCCGTGAGGGCATGGCCGCTCGGGCCGGGCTGATCGGCGACGTGGGCGAGAGTGCACCGGCCCACTGGGAGGCCCGTTCGGCACCGGTGAGGTCCACATCGCGTTGAGCGCCCTCTCCTCCGACCCCGCGCAGTTGGAGAGGGAGCTGGGTCGGGCCCGTGTCGCCTACGAGGACACGCCCGGTGTCCAGGTGATCTGGCAGCAGGAGGTCCACCAGCTCCCGACCGGGCGCACCACCTTCGGCTTCCGTGACGGCATCAGCCATCCGAACATCGAGGGCGTCGGGCTGCCCGGCTCCAACCCGCAGGAAGCCCCGATCAAGGCCGGCGAGTTCATCCTCGGCTACCCCGACGAGACCGGCGGCCTGCCGCCCGTGCCAAGCCCCGACGTCCTGGGGCGCAACGGGACCTACGTGGCCGTTCGCAAGATCCACACCAACGTGGCGGCCTGGCGCCGGTACCTGCGGGCGAACAGCTCCAGCGCAGAGGAGGAGGCGCTGCTGGCGGCGAAGATGGTCGGGCGCTGGCCGAGCGGGGCGCCGCTGACGCTGGCGCCGGAGCACGACGATCCGGAGCTGGCGGCCGATCCGCGCCGCGTCAACGACTTCCTGTACCGGGAGAACGACGATCGCGGCTTCCGGTGCCCGGCCGGTGCGCACATCCGGCGCACCAACCCCCGCGATTCCACCATCATCGGCGACGCACGGATGCACCGGCTCATCCGTCGCGGCACCACCTACGGCCCGCCGCTGCCCGAGGGCGTGCTGGAGGACGACGGCGCCGAGCGCGGCCTGGTCGGGGTGTTCATGGGGGCCCATCTGGAGCGGCAGTTCGAGTTCATCAAGGCCGAGTGGGTCAACGACGGCAACTTCATCGGCTACCCCGGCGAGAAGGACCCGGTGGCCGGGCACCACGGCGGAACCGGCAGCATCACCATCCCGGAGAAGCCGGTCCGGCGTCGCCTGAGGAACCTGCCCAGCTTCGTGGTCACCCGCGGCGGCGAGTACTGCTTCCTGCCGGGTCTGCGGGCCCTGCGCTGGCTCGCCGAACTGGAGGGCTGAGGGCGGTTCCCACCCCCTGAGGTCCGGTCGCGCTCTCCGAGGAGAGGTCGAAGTCATGACAGCACAGTTCGTCCGCTACACGCCCGACGTCGAAGTCGACGACCCGCACTTCGACCGCGACGTGCAGACGGTGATCGAGAAGACCGAGAGCTACATCGCCGAGTCGGTCGAGGCCGGTGGCACCGGGCGGGCGCTGCGCGACGCCCACGCCAAGGGCTACGGGCTGGTCCGGGGGGAGGTGGAGATCCTGGACGGGCTGCCCCCCGAGTACGCCCAGGGGATCTACGCGACCGCGGGGACCCACGACGCGCTGATCCGCTTCTCCAACGGCTCGCCGCACGCCGGGGCCGACGCACGTCTGGGCGCAGCCACCGGACTGGCGCTGAAGATGTTCGACATCCCCGGCCCGACCCTGCTGGAGGACGAACCGGACACGGGCACGTTCGACTACGCCAACATCAACGGACCGGTCTTCTTCTGCAACACGGTCGCGCACTACCTGTTCATCCAGGAACTGTTCCTGAACGCGCCGGCGTACTTCTCCCAGGGCCGACCCGGCGCGCACCGGTTCTTCACCGAGTTCGTGACCGGAAAGGGAACGCTGGACCAGGAGGACTGGGCCTGGGACGAGTTCCTGGCCTTCCTGCGCCTGTCGAAGACGCCTCCGGCGAACCTGCTGCTGTCCAGCTACTGGACGATGGGCGCGGTCCGGCACGGGGACTACATCGCCAAGGTGCGCATCACCCCCGACCCGGCCTCCGCCGCGGCGGTGGTCCGGCGCACCGTCGACCCGGCCTCGGGGGCGGAGTTCTTCCGGCCGGCCCTGCAGGCCGAGCTCCAGGAGCGGCCCTACGCCTTCGACATCCAGGTCCAGCTCTGCACCGACCTGGAGCGCATGCCGGTGGAGGACACCACCGTGGAGTGGTCCGAGCGGCTCTCGCCGTCCGTCACCGTGGCGAGGCTGCGGCTGCCGCAGCAGGACATCTCCGGCCCGGAGAACCTGGAGAGGATGGACTCGCTGTCCTTCACGCCCTGGCGGGTCACCGCCGAGCACGCGCCCCTGGGCAACATCATGCGGGCCCGCAAGGAGGTCTACCGGCGGTCCTCCATCGCGCGCCACCAGCTCAACCGGCAGCCGCGCTCGGAGCCCCGCAGCGCCGACGACGTACTCGGCGCCTGACCCGGCCCGCCACGCGAAGGTCCGACACCGCGACGGTGCGCCGACCGGGGCGGTCGGCCCTGACAGCCCGCTGCCGCCGGCGTGCCAGGGCCCGGCCGGTCACTTCAGGGTGACGATCTTGCGCATGCCCAGGTCGGCGTTCGGGACGCCCGTCCGCTCGTCGGGAATCATGCAGAGCAGGACGTACCGTCCGGGCTGCAGGCCGTGGGCCTGCACGGAGGCGGTGCGGTCGCCGGACATGGCGCCGAGGCCGGTGGCCGGCCCGGTGAACGGGGACCGGACCGGCAGGTCGCCCAGCGCGACGTCCCGCAGGTACTGCCCGATCTGCTCGTCGGTGGTGTCCGCACCGATCGGCCGCAGCTGCATCTCGTGGATCTGCTCGGACCCGTCGTGCACCAGGTAGGCCAGGTGCGCGTGGTCGACGTCCTCGGTCTGGAAACGCGGGCCCTCGGCCGTGTCCTTCTCGATCACGATGCCGTCGTCGAAGCGGACCTGGTTGTCGCTCTGACCGTTCGTACCGACCAGGTTCAGTTTCCTGGAGACCGGGTGGGCCGGGTCGGCCCGGAACGCGGTGAGGTCCAGCAGGTAGACCGGCCCGGGGCCGACCTCCTCGGTGAACTGCTCGTGCACCTGCGAGGTGACCAGCGCCCCGCCCAGCAGGTCCGCCTCACCGTTCACCGCCCGGATCCCGGTGCGCGCGGTGGCCGGCGACGGGCTGACCGCGTCGGCGAGGTCCCGGAGGACCTGGTCGATGGTCACTCCCTCGTGCGGACGCAGCAGCTGCAGCTGCCGGCCGTTCGGGTCGTCCGTCTTGACCCGGAAACTGACCAGGCCGCCCTTCGCGGTGTCCGGTGCCTGCAGGCCGGAGGCTCCGATGCTCACCTCGACGGGGTGGTCCTCCGGCGAGGCGGCGCCGGCCGTACCGCCCGCACCGACGCTCGTCGCCAGGGCGAGGGCCGAGACGGTCACCGTCCGTACCACGCGCGCGAACACGTGCTCCACCATGAAGAATCCTTTCTGTGGGTGGCATCCGGCGCGGAACATCCCCCACCGCGCGCGGCAGACCACGCCCCGCACCGGAAGGCGACCGGTTCGGACCATCGGGCAGCGGGGCCCGGTCACCGCTGGCGGCGGTGGCGGCGGAGGTGAGGCGGGTGCCGGGCGGATCGTTGCGGTCCTGTTGCGCGGGCAGTGGCGCAGCTCATAGGCGTTGCGGGTGGTTCGTGATCGCATCGGCTGATGCATCAGTTCGAGAACGCCGGGAATCACCTGACGGCCCGCCGGCCGGCTGCCGCAGTCGCGGTGGTCGCGGCCTGTGCGGCCCTGCTCGTGGGCTGCGCAGACGGGGCGACGGGGATTTCGGCGGCCTCCGGCGGTGCCGGTCCGTGCGGGGAGCCGTTGCCGTCGGCGTCCCGCAACGGGCAGGCGTCGCCCGGGCTCGCGCAGGGCGGGGTGCGGATCACGGCCGCCGGTGCGGCCTGCGCCGAGTACGAGGTGACCAATCCGGGGGACGAGACCTCTGATGTCACAGCGGTGTTCAGCCGGCTCTCGGCGGCCGGAGGTGCGCTGGACAACGTGACGCAGGTCGTCACCTCGCTCGCGCCGGGGGCCACCTCGAAGGGGCGGATCGAGCTGGACGGGCACGGGCAGGCACGGCCGGGCGCCGGACCGCTGGTGAAGATCGTCCAGGTCCGCAGTGTGCCCAGCGCCGAGGCCTCGCGGCCGGGCGGGCCCTGCCCCGCCTCGGGCCTGCGGCTGTACGCGGACGACGGCGACGCCGCGATGGGCCTGCGCGCGGTCGGTCTGCACCTGCGCAACTGCGGGACGTCCGCGGTGTCCGTCAACGGCTACCCGAAGCTGCAGCTGCTCGACGTGGAGCACCGGCCGGTCGCCGGGGTGCGCTTCCTGTCCGGCGGCGCCGCGATCGCCGGCGGCACCGGCGCGGACGACCCGCCGCAGGAGATCGTGCTGCGCCCCGGGGAGGGCGCCCGTTCCACGCTGGTGTGGCGCAACACCGTGGAGGCGGGCAGCCCGGTGAACGCCCCGTACGTGCGGGTCCGGGCCACCCCTGACGCGGCCCCGGTGATGGTCGTCCCGGAGATCGACCTGGGTACCACGGGACGGCTCGGCGTCGGCGCCTGGACCAGGGAGGACAGCCGTCCGTGAGCGGGGCGTCCGGACGGGGCGCCGGTGGCTCTCCCCCGCGTGCTCTCGTGCGGGGAGAATTTTCCACGGAAAATTCTGGTCACCGGCGGCCCCGCCCGGGGGCGGTCCGTCAGCCCGGCCGGTCCGTCAGGTGCCGGGCCAGGTCGTTCACCAGGGTGTCGAGCCAGGAGCGCACGGTGTCCGGGTCGAACAGGTCGGCGTCGTACTCGGCCAGGCCCGCGTAGCCGTCCGCGTCCGGGGTGAGGACCAGCAGGAGGTCGGAGCGGGCCGAGGGGCCCGGCACGTCCTCGACCTCGGCGGTCAGTCCGGGGAGGTCGAGGACGGCGGGCGGGGTGCTCTGCACGGTGAGCAGGACCTGCGGGTAGGCGTCCGGCAGCCGGACGCCGCGTTCGCGCAGCGGTTCGACCAGCAGGCCGAAGGGGACGGCGGCGTGGTCGAGGGCGGTGGCGATCGCCGTCGCGGCCGTGTCGACCGACGCCCCGAACCCGCCCGGGGAGCGGGTGGGCAGTCGGATCGGGAGGCCGAAGGTGAGCAGGCCGACGACCCCTTCGTCGGCCGGCCGGGTGCGGTTGGCGTGGGAGAGCACCACCAGGGTCTCCGCCGCCCCGCTCAGCTCGCCCAGCAGCCGCGCGAAGGCGGCGAGCAGGACGGCCGAGGCGGTGGTGGAGCGGGCGGCGGCGTAGCGGCCCACCGCCTCGGCCAGAGCCGCGGGGAGGCGGAAGGCGGCCGTGGCGCCCCGCCCGGAGCGCTGTGCGGGGCGGGGGCGCGCGGTGGGCAGCTCCGCCGCCGGCGCGACGCCGTCCAGGGTCTTGGCCCAGTGGTCGGCGGCCTCGGCGACGGCGGCGCGGGTGACCACGGTCCGCTCCCAGCAGGCGTGGTCGGTCATCCGGCCCGGGTCCCCCGGCAGCCGCCCGTCCGCGCGGTACAGCTCACCCAGGTCGGCCAGCAGGGTCGCCAACGACCAGCCGTCGACCGCGATGTGATGGAGCGTCAGCAACAGCACCCACGCGTCGTCGGCGGGCCGCAGCAGCCGGGCGCGCAGCAGCGGGGCCGCGGCCAGGTCGAAGGGGCGGTCGCTCTCGGCCCGGGCGGCCTCGGCGAGCGCCGCGTCCCGCGCCCCGGGCGTGAGCGCGCGCAGGTCGGCGACCGGGAACTGCACCGGGGCGTTCGGCCGCACCTGTTGGAGCAGGCCCAGGTCGGTGTCCCGGTAGCTGGTGCGCAGGCTCTCGTGGCGCCCGGTCAGCGCCGTCAGCGCGGCGGCCAGCCGCTCGGGCTCCAGCGGCCCGCGCAGGGCGATCCGCTGGGTGATGTTCCACACCGCCGGGTCCGCCGCCCGGTCGTGCGCCCGGTGCATCCGGCGCTGCGCCACCCCGGCGGGCGCGGCGGCCAGAGCCGTGCCGGAGTCGGTCAGGGTGGCCAGCAGCCGTTCCCGGTGGGCCCGGACGAGCCCGGTGGCCTCCTCGTCGAGCGCGCCGGGCGGGGCGAGGTAGCCGAGCCGGTCGCCGGTGGTGCGCAGGACGATCTCGCGTTCGTCGAGCAGCCGGACGAGCCGCTGCCAGCCGTCGTCGACGGGGGTCACAGCGTGCCCTCCTCGTAGGCCGGGGCCTGACGGTCCTCGGTCTGCGGCTGCTGGGCGGCCATGGCGCGGATGGTCGGACGGCGGAAGAAGTCCAGGACGCCGGTCCGGATCCCGGTGGCCTCGCGGACCCGGTTCAGCAGCCGGGTGGCGGCCAGCGAGTGCCCGCCGAGGTCGAAGAAGGAGGTCTCCACGCCTGCGGGGCGGCCGAGTTCCTCCTCCCACAGCCGCTGCACGGTGCGTTCCAGTTCGGTGGCCGGGGCGACGGCGGCCCGGCCCGCGCCCAGCGGCAGCGGCTCCGGCAGAGCAGCCACGTCGAGCTTGCCGTGCGCGGTGAAGGGCAGTGCCGCGACCGCGGCCCACAGCCCCGGCACCATGTGCTCGGGCAGCAGGTCGGCCAAGTGGTCGCGGACCCTGGGCAGTTCGGCGGCGGCGCACTGCACGTACCCGGCCAGTGCGGTGCCCGTCTCGGTGCGGCGGCCCGTCACGGCCGCGCCGCGCACGCCCGGGACGGAGCGCAGCACGGTCTCGACCTCGCCCGGCTCGATCCGGTAGCCGCGCACCTTGACCTGGCGGTCGGCGCGGCCGAGGTACTCCAGGGTGCCGTCGGGCCGCCAGCGGCCGAGGTCGCCGGTGCGGTAGCGGCGGCCTTCCGGGGTGTCGGTGAAGACGGCGGCGCTCTCCTGCTCGCGGCCGGGGTAGCCGAGCCCGACCTGGACGCCGACCGCGTGGATCTCGCCGACCGCGCCGGGCGGGACGGGGCGCCCGGCGGCGTCCAGCAGCAGGATGCGGGTGCCCGGCACCGGGCGGCCGATCGCCGCGTGGTCCGGTCCGTCCGGGGCGATCTCGCCGGCCGTGACGGCGTGGGTCTCGGTGGGGCCGTAGTGGTTGATCAGCCGGCAGCCGGGGTTGCGGGCGAGGAAGGCCCGCAGCCCGGGGGTGAGCAGCAACTGCTCGCCGCCCGTGATCAGTTCGCGCAGGTGGGGCACCGGTTCGTCGCCGAGGGCGTCGACCAGCGCGGCCAGCGGGGTGTACGGCAGGTGCAGCCGCTCGGCGCGGGTCGCGCGGACCACGGCGGCCAGCGCCGTCACGTCGTAGCGGGTCTCCTCCTCGATCAGCAGCAGGGTGCCGCCGCCGGCCAGCGTGGTCAGCACCTCCTGGACGCTGACGTCGAACCCGCAGGAGGCGTACTGCAGAGTACGGGCGGCCGGGTGCTCGGCGACGTTCCAGGCGAGCAGCACGGACAGGCCGAGGGTGTGCATCAGCACGCCCTTGGGGCGGCCGGTGGAGCCGGAGGTGTACAGCAGGTAGGCGGGGGCCTGCGCGGAGGGGGCGGGCAGCGGCGGCAGTTCGGCCGCGGCGGACTCGGCATCGGCGTCCGTCAGGACCGTCGGCAGCGACAGGCCCATCAGGTCCGTGTCCGAGGCGGTGAGCAGCACGGCCGGCGCGCTGTCCGCGGCGATCAGCCGGCAGCGCTCCGGGCCCTGCAGCGGGTCGATCGGCACGTGGACGGCGCCGAGGCGCAGCACGGCCAGCATCGCGGCCACCTGGTCCACCGAGCGCGGCAGCAGCACGCCCACCCGGCTGCCCTCCCGCACCCCGGCGGCCAGCAGCCGGCCGGCCAGCTCGCCGGCCCGGGCGTGCAGCGTCCGGTAGTCGGTCCCGGTGCCGTCGGCGGCGACCACCGCGAGGGCGTCCGGACGGGCGGCCGCGGCGGCGGCCACCGCCGCCAGCGGGTGCGCGGGCGCCGGCTGCGCCTCGGGCCCGCACTCCAGGGCGGGGTCGGCCGGGGCGGCCGTCAGTGCGGCGAGCGGGCGGGCCGGGTCGGCGACGGCGGCGGCGAGCAGCCGCTCGAAGGCGTCGAACAGCCGGTCCACCGTGGCCCGGTCGAACAGGGTCTCGGCGTACTCGACGTGGCAGCGGATGCCGTCCGGCAGGTTGGTGAGGAAGAGCGACAGGTCGAAGGCGGAGCGGTTCACCACGTGGTCGAGCGGGCGGGCCGTCACCCCGGGCAGGTCGAGTTCGAAGACGGCGTGGTTCTCGAACTCGACGAGGACCTGGAAGAGCGGGTTGCGGCTGGTGTCCCGCTGTGGGTTGAGCTCCTGGACCAGGACCTCGAAGGGCAGCTGCTGGTGCTCGTAGGCGTCCAGCGCGCTGGAGCGGACCCGGTCCAGCGCCTCGGTGAAGTCCGGTTCCCCGGACAGGTCCAGCCGCAGGGCCAATGTGTTGACGAAGAAGCCGACCAGGTCCTCGGTGCCCTCGGTCCGGTTGGCCACCGGGGTGCCCAGCACCACTTCGTCCTGGCCGCTGTAGCGCTGCAGCACCCCGGCGAAGGCGGTGAGCAGCACCATGAACAGGGTCGAGCGGCGGCTGCGGGCCAAGTCCCTTAGGCCGTCGGAGAGTTCGGCGGGCAGTTGACGGACGTGGGAGCGGCCCCGGCCGTCCGGCACCGCCGGGCGCGGCCGGTCGGTCGGCAGGGCCAGCACCGGCAGGTCGCCGCCGAGCACCTTGCGCCAGTACGCGAGGCTCTCGTCGTACGCCCCGGCGGCCACCGCGGCCCGCTCCCGGACGGCTTCGGCGGCCGGGGTGGTGGTGAGCACCGGCAGCCGGGCGGGGCGCTGCTCCCTGGCGGCCCGGTACAGCTCGCCCAGTTCCCGGGTGATCACCACGGTGGACAGGGTGTCGATCACGATGTGGTGCATCGACAGCACCAGGACCTGCCGGTCGGGCCCCGTCTCCAGCAGCCGGGCCCGGAACAGCGGGCCCTCGGTCAGGTCGAAGCGGCGGCTGCCCTCGGCGGCGACCAGCGCGGCCACCGCCTCGTGCTCGGGCCCGTCGGCCGCGGCCCGCTCCAGCAGCGGGCCCTCGGGCACCGGGAGCACCTGCTGGAACGGTTCGCCGTCCTGCTCGCGGAAGGCGGTGCGCAGCCCGACGTGGCGTTCGACCAGCGCGCGCAGCGCGGTGTCGAGTGCGGCCGGGTCGAGCGGGCCGTCCAGTTCGATGGCCTTGACCTCGTTGTACTGCCCGGTGTCGGGCAGCATCCGGTGCAGGAGCCACATCCGCTGCTGCGCGTAGGACAGCGGGGCGCCGCGCTGGGCGGAGCGGCGCAGGGTGTCGATCTGCGGCATGCCGGAGGCCACCAGGTCGGGGGCGAGTCCGAAGTCGACGAAGCAGGCGATCTCGTCCGCGCCGGCCGCCCGCAGCTCGGCCAGCACCGACTGCACGCTCTCCGGGGTGCCGATCAGCGCGCGGGAGGCGCAGTACCGCTCGTAGGCGCGCTCCAGCACGAACTCCAGGTCCTCCTCGCGGGTGTTCTCGAAGTCCAGGGTCAGGCCGAGGCTGTTGGCCATCTGCCCGAACAGCGAGAGCGAGGAGCGCAGGTAGTGGCAGAACGGGCGGTACGCCTGCTCGCGGGCGGTGGCGAGGTCGGCGCCCAGGTAGGTGTGGACGAGCACGACCACCCGGCCGGTCTCCGGGTCGAGGCCGTGCTCGGCCCGGGTGCGCCGGTAGAGCGCGACGTTCTCGGCGAGCTGGGCGACGTCCTGGGTCATCAGGTTGGTGATGATGCCCAGGTCGTGCCGGGCGGCCTCGCGGAAGCTGTCCGGGTTGCCGACGATCGCGGTGAACATGGGCGGCTGTTCCTGCAGCGGGCGCGGGTGCAGGGTCACCTCGATCGGCTCCCCCTTGCCGTTGCGGCCCCGGTAGGGCTCGCCGCGCCACAGCGCCCGGACGGTGTCGATCTGCTGGTGCATCAGCTCCTTGTGGCCGCCGTAGTTCTCGGGGAAGAACAGGAAGTCGTTGGGGTGCCAGCCGCTGGCGCAGCCCAGGCCGACCCGGCCGCCGGACAGGTTGTCGACCACCGACCACTCCTCGGCCACCCGGACGGGGTGGTGCAGCGGCAGGACCGCGCAGCCCGCGTTGAGCCGGATCCGGGTGGTCTCCCGGGCCAGTGCGGCGGCCAGGACGGAGGGGTTGGGGAAGATCCCGCCGAAGGAGTGGAAGTGGCGCTCGGGCAGCCAGACGGCGTGGAAGTCGTGCCGGTCGGCGAAGCGGGCGCTCTCCAGGACGATGCGGTACTTCTCGTCCTCCGGGGAGTCCAGGGGGTAGTCGCCGAAGAAGTAGAGGCTGAAGTCGACCGGGCGCTGCGGGTCGCTGACCGGGTGGTACGGCGTCCCGGCGGGCTCGGTGCGGCCGGCGCCGGTGATGCTGGTGGTGCCAGCGGTGCCGGTGCTCGTACGGTCGTCCGCCGCGGGCGCCGGGAGTGCGGCCGCCGGGCGCGGGGCCGGGAGCCGGACCCCGGGCGAGGCCGGGAAGAAGCCGCCGCGCCGCAGGTCGCGCAGCGAGTCGCGGACCGCGTCGGCCACGAACTCCAGGTCGCCGTCGGTGTGGGCGGTGGAGAGGAAGAAGTTGCGCCACTCCCACACGTAGACCCCGCGGGTCAGCAGCTGCGGGAAGAGCAGTTCCATGTCCGCCCGCGGCTCGAACCGGAACAGCGAGCCGAAGTGGGCCAGCCGCAGCGGGAACTCCTCCTCCTCGAAGAACCCGTTGAGGGTCGCGGCCAGCTCGTCGGTGCGGGCGTTCAGCCGCTCCTGCAAGCCGGGGCCGGATTCCTTGAGGTGGCGCAGCACGGCGCCCGCGGCGGTCATCGCCAGCGGGTGCTGGATGTAGGTGCCGCCGAAGAAGGTGGTGTCCTTGGGCGGGTAGCTGTCGTCCCCGTAGTCCCAGTGGCCGCCGTCGATCCCGTCCAGGATGTCGGCGCGTCCGGCGATCGCGCCGATCGGGTAGCCGCCGCCGAGCACCTTGCCGTAGGTGGAGACGTCCGGGGTCACGCCCCAGAAGCCCTCGGCGCCCCGCAGGTGCGGCCGGAAGCCGGTGAGCATCTGGTCGAAGATGAGCACGATGCCGCGGCGGGTGGTCAGTTCGCGCAGCGCGCGGACGAACTCGACCGGCTGGCGCCCCGGGTGGCGGCTCTGGACCGGCTCGACCAGGACCGCGGCGATCCGGTCTCCGAGCTCCTCGATCACCTGGAGGCTCTCCGGGTCGCCGTACCGCAGCACCACGAGGTCGGCGACCGCGCTGCCGGGGATGCCGATCGACACCGGGACGGTCTCCCGGTCGGCGCCGCGGCCCACGGTCCGGCCCAGGGTGTGGTCGAAGTGGCCGTGGTAGGAGCCCTCGAACATGACGATCTTGTCCCGGCCGGTGTACGCGCGGGCCAGCCGGATCGCCCCGGCGTTCGCCTCGGTGCCGGAGTTGGCGAACGCGACCCGCTCGGTGCCGGTCAGCTCCGCCAGCAGTTCGGCGGCCTCGCCGGTCTCCGGGCCGCGCGGGCCCAGCCGCAGTCCGCCGGCCAGGTGCTCGCGGACGGCGTCGGTGACGAACTCCGGGTCGTGACCGAACAGCAGGACGCCGAAGCCCATGGTGATGTCGACGTACGTGTTGCCGTCGAGGTCCTCCAGGCGGGAGCCCCGGGCCCGGCGGGCGGCGAGCGGGTAGAGCATCTCCTTGGTCGCGGAGCGGAAGCCGACCACGGCGCGGCTGTCCGCGAGGGTGCGCCGGTGGCGGCGGGTGACCGCCTTGGAGGCGGCGGTCCGGGCGGTGAAGCGGGCGACCAGCTCGTCCACGTGGGCGCGCTGCTGGTCGGTCAGGCCGCCGGAGGCCATGCCGGACTCCCGGGAGACGGTCACCCGGGGGCCGTGTACCTGCGGGGTGGGCGGGGCGGCCGGCGCGGGTACGGGTGCGGCGGCCGGTGTGAGGGCGGGGGCAGCAGCGGGTGTGGCGGCGGCCGGGGTGACGGCGGGGGTGACGGCCGGCGGCAGGGCGACGGGGGCGGCAGCCCCGGGGAGCGCGGGCGGCGCCACCCCGGTCCCGGCCAGCAGGCCGAGCTGGTCGCGCATCAGGTCGGAGAACTGGCCGAGCAGCGCGAGCTGGCGCTCGATCAGGCCGGTGCCGTCGGCCACCGGGGCGAGCGCGGGCGGCGGCGCGGGCACGGACGGGACGGGCGGGACGGGCGGCGCGAGGTGGACGGGCGGAGCAGGGACGGCGGCTGCCGCGACCGCCTGGGGCGGGGGCGCCGGAGCCGGTATCGGTGCCGCCTCCGGGGCGGAGGCAGGGGCAGCAGCACGGGTCACTACCGGAGCCGCTGCCGGCTCGGGCTCGGCGGCCGGTAGCAGCGCCTCCCGGACCGCGGGCTCCAGCCGGCCGGCGATCAGCCCGGCCAGCCGGGCCGGGGTGTCCGCCGCCTCGAACAGTTCGCGCATCGAGACCCGTACCCGGAAGGTCCGCTCCAGGTCCCGGATCATGTTGATCATCGAGAGCGAGTCGGCGCCGAGATCGAAGAAGGGCTCGTCGGCTCCGACCGACCCCTCGTCGTGGCCGAGCTGGCGGGCCGTCTGCTCCAGCACCTGGCGCAGCACGGCTTCCTCCGCCAGCTGCTCGGGGCTCGCTGCGGGTGCCACTGCGGCGGGCGCCGATACGGACGCCACTACGGCGGGCGCCGGGCCCGGCGTCGATACGGCCTCGGGTACGGCCGACGGCGGAACGGGCTGCTGGGGCGGCGGTGCCTGGTGCATGGCGGAGTCCTCGGTGGTCGGCCGGTCGGGGGCGGTGAACCAGTGGCGGCGGCGCTGGAAGACGGTGGTCGGCAGGGGGACACGGCGGGCCGGGCCGTCCGGCCAGTCGCGGGCGGCGGCGAAGCGTGCCCAGTCGAGCGGGACGCCGTGGGACCACAGCGCGGCGGCCGCGGCACCGAACTGCCGCTCCGGCGGTGCGCCGCGCCGGGCGCCGGCCACGAAGTGGCGGTGCGGCAGTTCCCGGCGGCCCATGCCGGTGAGCGTCGGGTGCGGGCCGAGCTCGAGGAAGAGCTCGTGGCCCTGCCCGTCCAGGGCGGCCAGGACCAGGTCGAAGCGCGCGGTCTCCCGGGTCTGCCGGACGAAGTAGTCGGGCGTGGGCACGGTGCCGGGAGCCAGCACCTCGCCGCCCAGGTTGCTCACCAGCGGTACGGTCAGCGGCCGCAGGCGCAGCCGGGCGAGCTGCTCGCGGAACGGGTCGAGCACCGGGTCGAGCAGACGGGAGTGGAAGGCCCGGTCGGTGGCGAGCCGTTCGGTGGTCACGCCGTCGGCGGCCAGCACGGCCTCGGCTGCCGCGATCTCGCGCGGCGCTCCGGCCAGCACGCACTGGCCGGCGCCGTTGACCACGGCCAGCTCCACCCCGGGCAGCCAGTCGCCGAGTGCGGCCAGCCGCTGCGGGCCGGTCATCACCGCCGTCATGGCGCCGGGCTCGGTCGCCCGGTGCATCAGCCGCCCGCGCACCGCGGTGAGGAACATCCCGTCGGCGAGGTCGAGCGCGCCCGCCGCATGGAAGGCCGCGTACTCGCCGGCGCTGTGCCCGGCGACCGCGGCCGGGCGGAGCCCGAGCTCCTGCCAGAGCCGCAGGTAGGCCGCTTGCAGGGCGAACAGCGCGGGCTGCGCCGCCTCGGTGGTCCAGGCGTCGTCGGCGCCCTCGGGCACGGCGTCCAGCAGCAGCGGCAGCAGCGGCTCGCCCCAGGCGTCGCGGTGCAGCCGGTCGCACTCGTCCAGTACGGCCCGGAAGACCGGGAAGGCGCGGTGGAGTTCGGCGGCCATGCCCCGGTACTGGGCTCCCTGGCCGGTGAAGAGCAGCACCGGCTGAACGTCGCCGCGCCGGGCCTCGCGGTGGACGGGTACGGCGCCGGAGGCGCGGCCCGTGACAGGTACGGCGCCGGAGGCGCGGCCCGCGAGGTGGGCCTCCAGGCCCCGGCGCAGCTCGTCGGGGTCGGCGCCCGTGACGGCGAGGCGGTGGCGCAGCGCGCGGCGGCCGCCGCCGAGGGTGAGCGGCAGGTCGCCGGGGGCGGGGGCGGGCCCGGTGGCCAGCCGGTCGCGGAGCAGGCCGGCCAGGGCGGTCAGGCCCTGCTCGGTGCGGGCGGACAGCGGCAGCACGGTCGGGGCGGGGCGCGGGTCGGCGATGCCGGCTGCGGCCGCCGGCGCCTCCTCCAGCACCAGGTGGGCGTTGGTGCCGCCGACGCCCAGCGCGCTGACCCCGGCCCGGCGCGGGGTGGGGCCGGCCGGCCACTCCCGGCGCTCGGCGGAGAGCCGGAACGGGCTTCCGTCCAGTTCCAGCGCGGGGTTGGGGCGGCTGAAGTTGACCAGCGGCGGGATCGTGCCGTGCCGCAGCACCAGCAGGGCCTTGATCAGCCCCGCCATTCCCGCGCAGGTGTCCAGGTGGCCGATGTTGGGCTTGACCGAGCCGAGCGAGCAGAAGTCGGCGGCCTCGGTGCGGGCGCGGAACGCCTGGGCCAGCGCCCGGAACTCGATCGGGTCGCCGAGCGGGGTGCCGGTGCCGTGCGCCTCGATGTAGCCGACGCTCTCGGCCGGCACCCCGGCCAGGTCCAGGGCCCGGCCGACCACGGCGGCCTGCCCGTCGACGCTGGGCGCGGTGTAGCCGACCTTGAGCCCGCCGTCGTTGTTGACGGCCGAGGCGAGGATCACGCCGTGCACGGTGTCGCCGTCCGCCAGCGCCCGGTCCAGGCGCTTGAGCAGGACGGCGGCGACGCCGTTGCCGCCGACCGTGCCGCCGGCCGCCGCGTCGAAGGCCCGGCAGGCGCCGTCCGGGGAGAGGATCGACCCCTCCTCGTAGCGGTATCCGGCGGCCTGCGGGGTGTGCAGGGCGGCGGCCCCGGCCAGGGCCAGGTCGCAGTCGCCCGCCAGCAGCGACTGCGCCGCCAGGTGCACCGCGACCAGCGAGGTCGAGCAGGCGGTCTGCACGCCGATCGCCGGCCCGGTCAGGCCCAGCCGGTAGGCGACCCTGGTGGCGGCGAAGTCGGCCTGGTTGCCGATCGCGGTCTGGAGCGCGGCCACCGGCTCGGCCGGGTCGGCGGTGGCGGCCAGGGTGTGCTGGTAGTAGTTGCGCAGCGCGTAGAGGGTCATCCCGGTGCCGGCGAAGACCCCGACCCGGCGGTGGGGGTCGGGGGCGTCGTAGCCGCCGTCCTCCAGGGCCTGGCGGCAGATCTCCAGCAGCAGGCGCTGCTGGGGGTCCATCAGCGCCGCCTCGGTGCCGCTGATGCCGAAGGCCTCGGCGTCGAAGCGGTCGGTGTCGGGGAGCGCGCCGGTCACCGGGACGAAGTCGGGGTGGCGGTACTCCGCCGGGCGCAGGCCGGCCGCCGCCAACTCGTCCTCGGTGAAGCGGGTGGTGCTGCGGACGCCGTCGACGATGTTGCGCCAGTACTGCTCGGGGGTGTCGGCGCCGGGGAAGCGCAGGGCCAGGCCGACGATGGCCACCCGGCGGTCGCCGCCGTCGGGGCCGCCGTCCCGGGCGCCGGGCGCGGTGGTGGCGGCCGTGGAGGCGGTGGGTGCTTCGGCCAGGTGCGCGATCAGGGCGTCCACGGTGGGGTGCCGGAACAACTCGGTGGGCGCCGGGGGCGTCGGCAGGACGGCGCCGAGCGCGCCGTGCACCCGCATCAACTGCAGTGATCCGATGCCGAGTTCGGCGAGCGGGCGGCCGGGGTCGAGCGGGGTGTCGAGGACGGCCTCGAAGGCGTCCAGGACGGCCCGGCGCAGCTCGGCGGCGGCAGGGGTGGCGGGCCCGGTGGCGGCGGACGGTACGGCTGCGGCCGGTACGGCGGCCCGCTCGTCGGCCGGCCGGCCGACGGGCCGTCCGGCGGGCGCTTCGCGGACCGGTCGCGGTGCGGTGGCCAGCAGGCGGCGGCGCGCGGCGGGGGCGCTCGGCTCGGGCCCGGCGTACCAGCGGCCCGGGGCGGCGGCCAGCAGCAGCGAGGCCAGTCGGCGGCCGTGCGCGGCGCTCAGCACGGCGATGCCCCGGTCGGCGGCGGCCTGCTCGTGGTCGGTGGCGCGGTTCATGCCGACCCCGCTCCACAGGCCCCAGGAGATCGTCCAGGCCGGGGCCCCGGTCTCCCGGTGCAGCCGGTCGACGGCGCTCTCCAGGTAGCGGTTGGCGGCGGCGTACGCCGTGGAGCCGACGGCCTCCTGGAAGCCGACCATCGAGGAGAAGCCGACGAACTGGGCGCCGGGCCGCTTCCGGACCAGCTCGACGAGGTGGTCCGTGCCGGCCGTCTTGGCGCGCACCGCCTCGCGCCAGTCGTCGGGGCCGGTGTCGGAGAGCAGCGCGAGCCGGTAGCTGCCGGCCAGGTGGAGCACGCCGTCCAGCGGTGCCTGCCAGTCCCGTTCGGCCTCGGCGACCACCGCCGCCAGCTGCTCGGGGTCCGTCACGTCGGCGCGGCGGTAGTCGACCCGGCCGCCGTAGGAGGAGAGCCGGTGCAGCGCGGCGCGGCGCTCGGCCGCCTCGGCGGTCGGCGCGTCCAGGTCGGTGCGGCCGATCACGAGCAGCCGGGAGCCGTGGTCGCGGAGCAGGCCGGGCAGCAGCTCGGCGGCGATCCCGCCGAGGCCGCCGGTGACCAGGTAGCGGGCGCCGGGGGTGAGCAGCGAGCAGCCCTCGGTTGCGCTTCCGGCCTCGGAGTCGGGGGCAGCGGCGCTCCCCACGCCGGGCCCGCTCACGGACCCGGCCGGTCCCAGCCGGGGCACCCACGGGCGGCCCTCGCGCCAGGCGCACTCCGGCTCCGGCCGGGGCTCGGCCAGCAGGGCGAGCAGCGCGGCGGCCTGCTCGGCGGCCGGTGCGTCCGCCGGCAGGTCGATGTGCCGGGCGGCCGGCACCAGTTGCTCGGCCCGGGCTCCGGCGGTCAGCGCCGCCGTCAACTCCGCACTAGGGTCGGGGAGTTCACCGGGCAGCACGGCGTGCAGCCCGGCGCTGACGGTGACCAGCTCGCCGGTCGGCGGCCGGTCGGCCAACGCCCGCAGCAGGGCGAGCAGCGCTTCGTCCCGCGCCGCGGCGTCCGAGGGCCGCGGTGCGTCCTCGGGCCCAGCGCCCCACAGGTGCACCACCCGCGCGGGGCGCTCCTCGCCGAGCGCCCGCAGCCACTCCCCCGGGTCGGTGATCGGCGGCCGGTCCACCACCACGGCCTGCGGCAGGGCGGCGCTCAGCGCCTCGGCGAGGGTGCCGGGGCCGGCCGGGCCGAGCAGCAGGGTCGGCCCCTGCGGAGCCCCGTCGACCGGAGCCGTACGGGCCTGCGGCACCGGGCGGGGTTCCCAGGCGAGTCGGCGCACGCAGTCCGGCAGGGTCCGGGAGTTGGCCTCCGCCAGGTCCAGGGCCACGATGTGCTCGTCGAGTTCGCCGTCGAGCAGCCGTCGGCGCAGCGCGGTGCGCTGGATCTTGCCGCTGGTGGTGCGCGGGAACTCCGACGGCGGTACGGGCAGCACCAGGGCGGGGGCGGGCTGCCGGCGGGCGGCCAGCAGCCGCCGGACCTCGGCGGCCACGGGCGGTGCGGGGGCGTCCTGGTCGTTCGGCACGTAGGCGACCACCAGTTGCTCGGTGCCGGTGCGGTCGTCCGGGACCCCGAAGGCGGCGACGTGCCCGGAGCGCACCCCCTCCACCGAGGCGACCACGTCCTCCAGCTCGTGGCAGAAGTAGTGCACCCCGTTGACGATGATGATCTCCTTGCGACGGCCGGTGAGCACCACCTCCCCGTCGGCCAGGAAGGCCAGGTCTCCGGTGTCGAACCAGCCGTCGCCGACGAAGGACTCCCGGTCGGCGGCCGGGTTGTTCAGGTAACCGGGGGTCACCCGGCCGGAGTTGACCTGGAGCCGGCCGACCCAGTGCTCGGGCAGGGCCCGGCCGTCCTCGCCCGCCACCCGCATCCGGGTGCCGGGCGCGGGACGCCCCATGCTGAGGAAGCCGGTGCCGCGCTCGTGCGAGGCGGGGTCGGCGGGCTCCAGGCGGCCGGTCAGCGAGTCGGTGCGCACCAGGCGGCGGGCGCCGTCCTCGTGGTAGCGCTTGTAGGTGATCACGGTGCAGGTCTCGGCCATGCCCCAGCCGAGCAGGACGTGGTCCGCGCGGACGCCGAACGGCCCGGTGGCGGCGAGGAATTCGTCCAGCACCGCCTCGGTGCACTGCTCGCCGGCGTTGATCAGCGACTTGAGCGCGGAGAGGTCCCAGTGCCGGCCGGGGCCGGCGGCCCGGACCGCCTCGGCGACCAGCCGGAAGCCGAAGTTGGGCGACCAGGAGTGCGCGCCCCGGTAGCGCTCCAGCGCGTCCAGCCAGACCAGCGGGTCGGCGAGCACCAGTTCGGTGGGCACCTGCACCTGGTCGGCGGCCAGCGCCACGTCCCGCAGGTGGAACATCAGCAGTCCGGCGACGTGGTCCAGCGGCAGCCAGTTGACGGTGACGTCCTCGGGCGAGCTGCCCTGGGAGGTGGCGCCGGCCACGTACTCCAGGATGCCGCGGTGGGTGATCTGCACCGCCTTGGACCGGCCGGTGCTGCCGGAGGACAGCTGGAGGATCGCGACGTCGCCGGGGTCGGGGGCGTGCTCGACGCCGGGCGCGCCGGTGCTGTCCGGCGCGGCGCCGGTGTCGGCGGGCCGGTCGACCGCGATGACCCGCAGGCCGGGCGCCGGGTAGAGCTCCCCGAGCCGCGCCAGGCCCGCCACAGCCGGGCCGCAGGCGAGCACCGGCGGCTCCTCCAGGGTCTGCCAGGCGTGCCAGAGCTTCTCCAGGACGGGGTTGCGCTCGTCGTAGGCCGGCGGACGGGCCACCGTGACCGGCTGCACCCCGCCCAGCAGGCAGGCCCACAGGGTGGGGAAGTAGCGCTCGGGGTCGGGGACCTGGAGGATCACCCGGTCGCCCGCCCGCAGCCCGGCGGCGGTGAGCAGGGCGAGGGTCTCCCGGGCCTGCTCCAGCAGTCGGCGGTAGGTCAGCCGGGTCGCCCCGCCGTCGGCCCGGACCAGGTGCAGGCCGCGTCCGGGGTGCCGCTCGGCGGCGCGCAGCAGCGCCTCGGGCAGTGTCCGGGGCGCGTCCGGCGCCGGGTCGGGCAGCGGGGCGCCGACCGCCTCGGTCCCGGTGCCCTCGGGGGCGGCCGTCGGACCGTCCGGGGCGGGGCCCGCCGCCGTCCCGGTGTCGCCGAACGGCCGCCAGTGCGCGGTGAGTTCGCGCAGGTGGCGCAGGGCGGGCCCGGGCTCGGCCGGCGGCCGGGCGGCGGCGGCCGCCAGTGCGGCGCGGTCGGGCTCGCCTTCCGGGGTGCGGACGATGCCGTCCAGGAGGTGCACGTCGGCGCTCGGGTCGGCGTCCAGCAGGGCCGCGGCGGCCCGGCGGCGCAGCGCGGCGGTGTCGGTGTCGGCGGCGGGCACCAGGTAGGCCAGCAGCCCGCGGCGGCCGTCGGCGCGCTCGACCGGCAGCAGCGCACAGTCGGCGACCTCGGGACGCAGCAGCAGCCGGGCCTCCAGGGCACGCAGCCGGGCGCGGTCGGGACCGGTGGAGCTCATCAGGTACGGCACCTTTCGGATCGGTGCCGGGGCGCGCGGGTACGGACCGCCCCGGGGTACGGAGGGTGAGCGGATCGGGCTGGTGCCTGCGGCGCGGTGGCGCCGGCGGATCCGGTGGCGCGGTGCTTGTGGTGGGGCGCGATGGGGAGCGTCGGGGTGCTTTGGGGTGACTGCGGCGGGGCGGCGGGTTCAGCGTTTGCGGGACCGGGCGACCACGACCAGGAAGCCGAGCGCCAGCACGATCGGGACGGCGTGCGAGACGCCGACCACGGTCAGCGGGCTGAGCAGCGCCAGCAGCGATCCGCTCAGCAGCATTCCGGTGCCCATGCCGACGTTCTCGGCGGAGGTCAGCAGCCCGAAGGCCTGGCCGCGCCGTTCGTCGGCGAGGGCCTGGATCCGGGTGGTGTACGAGATCTCGGTGAAGCCGTCGCCGAGCCCGGCGCCGATCGCCGCCAGCAGGAACAGCGGAGTCGGCAGCCCGGTGAAGACCAGGATGAAGCAGCCGGACATCAGACAGGTGCCCAGGGCGAAGGCGCGCTCGCCCGGTTCGATGCCCCGGCGCAGCAGGAGCCGGGAGACCAACTGCTGGGCGCCGAGGTTGCCGACCGCCCAGGTGGCCCAGAACATGCCCAGCAGCGCGGCCGGGTTGCCGGGAGAGTGCTGGTTGGCGAAGACCGGCAGGCTGATGTTGTGCGCGGCCGAGCCGAAGGCGTCCAGCAGCCGGATCGCCGCCATCGCGCCGACCACCGGGGCGGCCCGCAGGACGATCAGCGCCTGCCACCGGCTACCGAGCCGCTTCGCCCCTGCGGCGTCAGCGGGATCAGCCGGCTCCGCGGCAGGCTGCTCGACGGGCTCGGCCCGGGTGCGCAGCGGCAGCCGGAACACCACCACCGCGAACACCAGGAAGCTGGACGCGTCGATGAGCAGCGCCGCGCGGAACCCGGCCCAGGCCACCACCACGCCGGCGGAGGCGAAGCCGAGCACCATGGCGGCCGAACGGCAGCTGGCCATCAGGCTGTTGGCACGGGCCCTGCGCTCGGAGCCGACCATCTCCGGGATGCTGGTCCGCAGCGCGACGGCGCACACCGCGGCCGCGCCGCCGAAGACCAGCGCGAGCGAGTAGAGCACCGGGATGCGTGCCGGGACCGGCGCGAAGGCCACCACGACCAGGGCCAGCGCCTGGGCCAGCGCGCAGCCCGTCATCAGCCGCCGCCGGTCGGTCCGGGCCACCAGGCGCCCGGAGACCAGCCCGCCGACGAGGCCGCCGGCCAGTCGGATGATCAGGTACCCGGCCGTGCCGAGCGCGTTCCCGGCCGCCTCGTAGGCGAACAGGCTGAGCGCCACCAGGTCGAGCTGGCTCCCGTACGTGGACAGGGCGTCGCCCAGTGCCAGCCGGTAGAACACCCGGGGCAGCTTGTCGATGGTCTGGTGCGGTACTTGCTGTGCAGTGTCCGGCACCGGTCCCCCAGGCACGCCGTGTCGGTCGGTTCAGTGTGACATTGCACCGCAATCTAGGGGTGGTCCCCGTAGTAGATCAAGGCCTTGATCGCTCACTTGTCCAAAAGATCGCAAATTCGGCCGACCACGAGCCATCTTTCCGGCCAGACTGGCGATTTGGTGCCGGTACGCCCTATCCGCGCGGCCGCCGGGCCCTCCCCGCCGCTTCGGCGAGGGCCCGCGACGCGGCACGGAGTGCGGCACGCGGCGCGGTCTGGGGGTTACAGCCGGTCGAGCACGCCCCGGAGGGCGTCCATCACGCGCGTACGCCAGCCGGCGCCCATGATCTTGCGGGCCATCATCTGGGCCGGGTCGTCCGGGTCGAACCCTTCGTGGACGAGGAACAGGCGTGTTCCCCGTCCTTCCGGCTCCAGGGTCCAGGTGATCGTCCAGTCGGTGGCGTTGGCAGTGTTGGCGGCGTCGGCGGTATCGACCGCGTCGGCGCTGGAGGCGTCCGCCCACCGGACGCTGAGCATCCGCCCGGCCTCGAACGCGAGGACCTCGGCCTCCACGGTGCCGGAGAACTCGGTGTTGGGGCGGGGAAGGGCGGCCATCGTGTAGCGGTGGCCGACTTCGAGGCGGAAGTCGCCGGGCATCAGCCACTGGGCGATCAGCTCGGGCTCGGTGAGGGCGCGCCAGACCTTGGCCGGCGGGTGGGCGAGGAACTGGTCGACCCGGACGGTCGTGAGGTCGTCCGGGTCTTCGGGGCTGTCGACTGCGGAGGTCATGCCTCATCGTCCGGGATGCGGTCGAGCAGTTCGCTCAGACCCTTGAGCCTGTCGCGCCAGAACCGCTCGTACGGATGGAGCCAGTCCTGCACCTCGGCCAAGGGGGCGGCCTCCAGCTGGTAGATCCGCTGTCGGCCGGACCGCGCCTCCGAGACCAGCCCGGCCTCCCGAAGCACCTTCAGGTGCTCCGAGAGGCTGGGGCGGCGCATGTCGAAGTGGTCGGCGAGTGCCTGGACGGGCTGCGGGCCGCGCTCGCGCAGCAGCCGCAGCACTTCGCGGCGGGTGCCGTTGGCGAGCGCGGCGAACACGCGGTCCTCGTCGGCACCCGTCGTGACCATGGCGTCTAGAAGCCTTCCTTCTCCGTCAGCAGCATCAGGGCGTTGCCGTCGAGGTCCCGGAAGCCGGCCATCCGCCCCCAGGGGGCGTCGTCCGGGCCGCTCACCTCCACACCGACCGCGGCGAGCTTCGCGCAGTCGGCGTCGACATCGGCCGTGACCAACATGATCCCCCGCGCGGAGCCGGGCACGAAATCGCCCGTCCCCGGGCCGGAGAGCGTGAAGACGGTCTGGGCGCCCACGGGGGCGACCTGCAACCAGCGCGCGGGCCCGACCTGCCGGTCGACCCGCACCTCGAATCCGAGCACGTCGGTGTAGAAGGCGAGCGCCCGGTCCTGGTCGGCGACGGGGAGGGTGATGAAGGAGGCGTGGGTGATGTTCATGCCCCCCAAGATAGGTAGGATTTTCCCTACCAGTCAAACGTAGGAGATCCCCTACGCATCCTTTCCGTCCGACGGCACCAGGGCCCGCGGCTTGCGGACCCACGTGCGGACACCCACCCCTGAACCGTCGGCCGGACGACGAGCTCATTGACGTCCACCCCGGCGGGCCGGGCGACGGCGTAGCGGACGGCCTCACGGCATCGCCCCGGCGCGGTTGACCAACACGTCAACGCGCCCGTACCGCTCCTGCGCGGCCGCGACGAAGGACCGGGTGCCCGCCGGAGGGAACCTGGCCACCCGTCAGCCCCGCACGGGTGGCAGGGTATGACCATCGCACTCGTACAACGGAGGAGAACCCCCGGCATGGCCGTCATCCACAACACCACCCTCCAGCCGAGCAAGCTGGAGCTGCTCACCTCCTGGCTCCCCTCCCGTCCCTGGTACCGCGCCGGCGCGGGCGCCCCGGACCTGGCCAAGGCCGGCGGCTTCCGACTGGACGACCCGCAGGGCGAGGTCGGGATGGAGTTCATGGTGGTCACCGACACCTCGGGCACCGCCCCCACCACCTACTTCGTCCCGCTCACCTACCGCGGTGCCCCGCTCGACGGCGCGGAGCACGCCCTCGTCGGCACCATGGAGCACGGCGAACTGGGGCGGCGCTGGGCCTACGACGGCTGCCACGACCCGGTCCTGGTCGCCCAGTTGTCGGCCCTGATCGAGGGCCGGGCCCAAGCCCAGGCCCAGAACACCAGCGACGCCCCCGACCTGGACGTCACCCGCTCCTACCGCGGTGACGCCCCCCTGCACCTCACCACCGACACCACCGACGACCAGGAGGGCACCGCGCTGACGGCCCCCCAGGGCACGACCCTGCGCCTGCACCGGGTGCTGCTCCCCGCCGCCGACGACGCGACCCTCCCGGCCCCGGAGACCGCCGGCCACCTCGGCGGCGCCTGGCAGCTGCCCGACGGCACGCCCGCACAGGGCCTGTTCGCCGTCCTGCACCCCGCCGCCGGCGCCTAGGGCGTGTCGTCAAACCCCCGCCTGCGCGCCGACGTCGGGGCACGCACCTCGCCGCGTTGTCGTCAGTCGCCGATGCTCCGCATGGACTCCCTCCTCCGCCTTGCGATGCACGCACCCCGACGCCGCCACGCCCGCCCTCCGGGCGGACGACGGGGGTTTGAAGACACGCCCGTAGGGCCTGGTCAGGGCCGTGGAGATGTACGCCGCGGGCCTGATCGTCGCTTCCCGTCCGGGGGCGTGACCGCGGCCACGACCCCGGACGGCCCGCAGGGCGGCTTCGCGGAGGAGGCCGTACGCCGGCTCGGGTCCGCCCGCACCGACGACATCAGGGAGCTGATCGCGGCGGTGGACCGCTGCCCGCCGGCCCGGCCCTCCCCCTGGAAACCGCCCGGGGGTTAACCCCACCCCCCTTCCGCCAGCAGCCTCCATGGCTCGCCGTGGCCGCCGTTCCTAGCCTGGGTCGGGTCGATCGACCAGCGACGATCCGCGAGGGAAGGCAACTCCATGGCACGCCGCCACGACCGTTCCGCACACGGGCCGACCGAACCCGTCGGCCACACCCGCCCCACCATCGAGTTACGGGCGGTGTGGCGCGGCTACGGGCGAGGCGACGAGACCGTGCACGCGCTGCGCGGCATCGACCTGGCACTGGGACACGGCACCTTCACCGCCGTCATGGGCCCCTCCGGCTCCGGCAAGAGCACCTTCCTCCAGTGCGCCGCGGGCCTGGACAAGCCGACCTCGGGCGAGGTGTTCCTCGGCGGCGAGGAGATCACCGGCCTGAGCGAGAACCGGCTGACCGAACTGCGGCGCCGCCGGATCGGGTTCGTGTTCCAGTCGTTCAACCTGCTGCCCTCGCTGAGCGTGCTGCAGAACGTGCTGCTCCCGCTGCGTCTGGCCGGTGAGCGTCAGGACCGCGGCAGCGCACGGGAGTTGCTCGCGCAGGTCGGTCTGGGTGAGCACGCCTCGCGCCGGCCGGGCCAGCTGTCCGGCGGGCAGCAGCAGCGGGTGGCGATCGCGCGTGCGCTGATCACCCGCCCGGACGTGGTGTTCGCGGACGAGCCGACAGGCGCGCTGGACACCGGCACCGCGCACGAGGTGCTGACCCTGCTGCGGGACGCGGTGGACACGATGGGTGCGACGGTCGTCATGGTGACGCACGACCCGGTGGCGGCCTCGTTCGCCGACCGCGCGGTCTTCCTGGCCGACGGCGCCCTGGCGGGCGAGCTGGCCCACCCGGATCCGAAGGCCGTCGCCGACCGGATGGTCACCCTCGCCACCGCACGGCTGGGGGCGGCGGCGTGAGCAACGGACTCGCGCGCGCCTCGGTGCGCTTTCGGCCCGCCTCCTTCGCGGGCACCTTCATCGCCCTGCTCTTCGCCGCGGCGGTCATCATGGCCTGCGGCACCATGCTGCAGACCGGCATCACCGCCACCGTGCCTGCCGTCCGCTACGCGAACGCGCCGGTCGTCGTCGCGGCCGATCCGGACGTCGAGATCGTCCGCAGGACGGGCAAGAAGGAGAAGACCTACGACCGGCCCGTCCCCGGCCGGGCCCGGGTGGACGCCGCCCTGGCCCGGCGCGTCGCCGCTCAGCCCGGTGTGGCGGCGGCCCGCGCGGACTCCGCCTTCCCGGTCCAGCCGGGCCCCGTGACGCCGGGCCTGACCGGGCGCGGGTACGCGGCGCTCGGCATCGCCGGCGGCGCGGACACCCTGGTCGAGGGCCACGCCCCGGCCGACGGCGAAGTCGTCCTCGACGCCGCCACCGCCCGCGACGCCCACCTCGCCCCGGGCACGAGCCTGAGCCTGACCGCACCCGGCGGCAGCGGCACCTACCGGATCTCCGGCCTCGCCGCGCCGCAGAGCGCCGGCCCCACCGCCTGGTTCGCCGACGACACCGCCGGCCGGCTCTCCGGCCACCCCGGCCGCGTCGACGCCATCGCCGTTCAGCCGCGCGAGGGCGTCAGCGCCGAGGGCCTCGCCCGGCAACTGCGCGACGCGCTGCGCGACACCGCCGGCCGGGACGCCGCCGGGGCCTCCCCCACCGGGCTCAGGGTGGTCACCGGCGACACCCGCGGCTCCGTCGAGCAGCCCGCGCTCGGGGACGGCCAGACCCTGCTCATCGCGATCGGCGGTTCCTTCGGCGGCAGCGCGACCATGGTGGCCGTCTTCGTCGTGGTGTCCACCATCGCCCTGGCCACCGGCCAGCGGGCCCGCGAGTTCGCCCTGCTGCGCGCCGTCGGCGCGACACCCCGCCAGATCCGCCGCACCATCGCCACGGAGGCGGTGCTGGTGGCCCCCCTGGCCGGCCTGCTCGGCCTGGTCCCGGGCGTGCTGCTGGCCCGTTGGTGGTTCGACGGCCTCGCCTCGCGCGGCGCCGTCCCCCAGGGCGTCGGACTGGACGTCGGCCCGCTGCCCGCGCTCGTCGCCGTCGCCACCTGCCTGCTCGCCGCGCTGGCCGCCGGCCACCTGGCCGCCCGCCGGCCCTCCGGCCTGCGGCCCAGCCAGGCCCTCGGCGAGGCGTCGGTGCCGCCGGCGCGCATGGGCGTGGTGCGGACCGTCCTCGGTGTGGTGGCCATCGCCGGCGGCGTGGTGCTGACCGTGGTCGCGGCGAGCCTGGACGGCGAGAACGCCGCCAGCACCGCGCTCGGGGTGGTCATGTGCTTCCTGCTGGCCATCGCCCTGCTCGGCCCCTGGGTGGCCCGGATCACCGCCGGGGTGCTCGGGCTGCCGCTGCGGGCGGGCGCGGGCGGCGCCGCCGGCTCGCTGGCCGCCGACAACGCCCGCGCCAACGCCCGCCGGCTGACGTCCGTGCTCACCCCCATCGCGATGGTCACCGCCTTCTGCGGCACCATGCTGTTCATCCAGAGCAGCGTCCAGCACGCCACCGGCGAACAGGTGCGCGACGGGATCGTCGCCGACCACGTGCTCGGCTCCCCCGGCCCCGGCCTGCCCGCCACCACCGTCGAACAGGCCGCCCGGGTGCCGGGCGTCGACGCCGCCGTGGGCGTGCTGCGCACCGGCGCCGTCTACCGCTCGGCCGGCAAGCTCCGCTCCGTGGGCGCCCTCGGCGTCTCCGGCGACCCGGCCGAGCTGCCCCGGGTCATCGACCTGGGGGTGCGGACCGGTTCGATCGCCGACCTGGCCCGGGGCTCCGACACCGTCGCCCTCGATGTGGCGCTCGCCGACAAGCTCGGCCTCAAGACCGGTGACCGCGCCGCCTTCTGGCTCGGCGACGGCACCCAGGCCCACCTGACGGTGGTCGCCACCTACGAGCGCGGCCTCGCCTTCGGCCAGCTGGTCCTGCCCCGGGAGGCCGTCGCCGCGCACGCGGGCGTGGCCTACGACAGCCAGGTCCTGGTCGCGGACGCGCCCGGCGCCGACCGCGCCGGCGTCTCCGCCCGACTGGCGAAGCTGCCCGCCGAGGCCTCCGCCGGCGGAACGGCCGCCACGAGCGCGGCCTACGGGCTCGCGGTGGCCGACCGGGCCGGGTACGTCGCCCAGACCGACCGCCGGCGCGAGGCCGGCGACTGGGCGAACTCCGTGATGGCGGGCGTGCTCGGCGGCTTCGCGGCGATCACCGCCGCCAACACGCTGGTGATGACGGTCCTGGACCGGCGCGGCGAGGTCTCCCTGCTGCGCCTCGCGGGCGCCACCCGCCGCCAGGTCCGCGGCATGATGCGCTGGGAGGCGCTGCTGGTGGCCGCGGCCGGGCTGCTGCTGGGCAGCGCGATCGCCTGGATCACCCTGGTGCCGATCGCCCGGGGCCTCGCGGGCACCGCGCCGTACGTCCCGCCGGGCACCGCCCTGCCGCTGGCCGCCGCGGCCGTGGTGCTCTGCCTCGCGGCGACGGCCCTGCCGGCCCGGGCCCTGCTGCGGACCCGGCCGCTCGCGGCGACCGACTGAGCCGGGGCGGGTCCGGCGCCCCGCCTCGGTGAACGATCCGGCCGGGCCGACCCCGAACGCGGAGCCGGCCTGCGCCGCGAAGCGCCGGGAGGCGCCGGGAGGCGCCGGCGGCGGCCCCCGCCGATACTGGCCGGGGTGCCCGGCCACGTACGACCTGCGGGAGGAAGCATGGACCACGGTCCCGTCGTCGCGGGCTTCGACGGTTCGCCGGAGAGCCTCGCCGCCACCGAGTGGGCCGCCCGGGAGGCGCTGCGCCGCGGGCTCGCCCTCGAACTCCTCCAGGCCTGGCCCTGGCCCAAGCGGGACTCGGTCGGCACCGACGAGGTGTACAACCGCAGCCGGGACGCCCTGGCCGCCCGCGAGGCGGAGCTGCGCGCCACGAACGCCGGCCTCCAGGTCTCCTCCCGCCAGGTCTCCGACGACCCGGCCAAGGCGTTGGAGACCGCCGCCCGGACCGCCTCCGTGCTCGTGCTCGGCTCCCGCGGGCTGGGGCCCGTACGCGGCTTCCTGGTCGGCTCGGTCAGCCAGGAGGTGCTGCGCCGGGCCGCCTGCCCGGTGGTGCTGGTCCGGGCCGGTGAGGGCGAGCGGGGCGCTCCCACCGACCCCGTCCTGGTGGGCGTCGACCTCGCGCATCCGCCGGACGACGTCCTCGCGTTCGCCTTCGAGGCGGCCGCCCGCCGCTCGGCACCCCTGCGGATCGTCCATGTCTGGTCGCCGCCGGCCGGCAGCGAGTACATGGCGTTCGACGCCATCGGAGGGCTGGAGAAGGAGCTGTCCGCCTCCGAGCGGAAGCAGTTCGCCGACGTCCTGGCCCTCTGGCTGGCCCGCTACCCCCAGGTGACCGTGACGTCCGAACTCGTCCGGGGCAACGCCGCCATCATCCTGGTGGAAGCGTCGGAGACGGCCCGGCTGGTCGTCCTCGGCCGCCACGTCCGGCGGCTGCCTCTCGGCGCCCACCTCGGCCCGGTGGCGCACGCCGCGATCCACCACGTCCACTGCCCGGTCGCCGTCATCCCGGACACCTGACCACTGCGGGGGCCGTCCCTCCAGGTGAGCGGGACCACCGTCGAGGCGGCCCTCACGCCGGTCACAGCCCGCCGGCACCGTCGATGACCAGGAGCACCCCGATCACGGCGAGGACCACAGCGGTGACGGTGCTGTTGTGGGTCTCCAACCAGGTCCTGGCTCTGCCCAGCGGAGTGAGCACCTGCTCCCCCCGCGCGATGTGGAGCAGCAGCGGAAGCACGACGGTGGAGACCGCGAGCGCGGTGAACACCGCCACGGCGGTGACCGTACGGGGTGGACCCAGTTCGGCGGAGCCGATGGTCAGCCCTGCCGCCGCGGACAGCAGGACGGTCTTCGGGTTGGCCCCCGACAGCAGGAGGCCCAGCCGCAGGGCCTTGGCCGGCGTGGCGTCCGTGAGGCTCCGCATCCAGGCCGGGGTCCCCTTCTTGCCGCCGGAACGCCACTGCCGCCCGGCGAGCAGGACCAGGACCGCGCCGAGGACGACCTTGGTCCAGGACGCCCAGGTCGGGGTCTCCTCCCGGGTCTCGATGACGGTCGCGAGCGCCGTGAACGCGGACGCCGCCACGAGGATTCCGGCCGCCCACCCGGCCAGGAAGGCCCCGGCCGTGGCCCTGGGCCGGGGGGTGAACAGCAAGAGGAGCGCCGGCACGATCGGCAACGGCGACAACGCGATGGCCAGGGCCAGCGGCACCACCTCGCTCAGCACGACGTTCACGGACCACCTTCCTCCCGCCACTGCACGCGGAGCCCGGTGCGCCCGCCCTTGAGTTCTTCGGGGTGCTTGGGGGACAGACACCCCGTCAGACGGCCGGTGTGGTGTTGGTGGCGTCCAGCGCCGCGCGCAGCGCGCGGGCCAGGACCACGCCGTCGTCGATCGCCCAGAAATGAGCGAAGAACAGGCGGGGTTCTTCCGTGAGGCCGTGGTTGTGGAGCTCGACGACGTTGATCCCGCCGCGGCGCAGGGCTGCCAGCACGTTCTGTACCTCGCCGGCGGTCATCGCGAAGTCGCCGTTGACCGCGGCCCGGCGGGCGCCGACCGGATAGAAGCTGATGAGTGTGGTCATACCCGTGGCCGGGGGCAGGACGCGTCCGTGGTCGGTGATCGTCTCCCGGCGGTTGAAGGTGAACCGGTGGATCCCGCTGTCGTTGACGCCCCTCGCGTTCAGCTCGCCCTCGATGGCGGCGGTGTCCAGGTCGGTCCGCGGCTGTGAGGCGGCCGGCGGGGTGGAGGGCGTGGTCGTGGCGGCCAGAGCGGCTTTCACGCTGCGGGCCAGGGCCGCGGGGTCCTCGGCGTGTCCGTGGAAATGGGTCCACCACATGGCCGGCTCGTGGGCGAGCAGGTGCTTGTGGACCGCGCTCAGTTCGAGGCCGCCGGTGTTCAACGCATCGATGGCGGGCTGCAGTTCGGGCTCGGTGACCGCCAGACTGCCCATCACCAGGGTGTGGCCGTCGTCGTAGCGGGTGAATGCCGCGTAGGAGCCCAGGAACAGCGTGACGCCGTAGGTGGTCACCGGCAGGTCCTGCCGGGCGAAGCGCACACGGTAGACGCCACCGTCCTCCACCGTCCCGCTCCGGCCCAGGACGTCGGCCACCCTGGTCCAGTCCGTTTCCGCCGTCGGCACCGGCAGTACCCTCCGCCGCCGTGCCGACCCCGCCGCAGCCGTCCCCGGAGCGGTGCCGGCCAGCACCGGCGCCACCGCCGCCACGGTCAGCAGCCGCCGACGCGACGGGTTCAGCCGGCCATCCATGGCGCCTCGCGCCGGAACTCCGCTCACCACGACAACCCTCTCCCAGACAACCGGTCGGGACCATGAAACCGGGCGGGGTCACCGAACCGCTGAAGCGCCACGCCGGACCGGGCGAACGCGCCGGAGCCTGGGAGGCCGAGGCGGGGAGACGGCGGCAACCGCACCGGCTGCCGGAGGGTCAAGCAGGCAGATGGCCGTCCACGAACCCCTGCGGTTCCCCCGGGACCTTCCGTGCGTTCCGGCGCCGCACCGCCTCCGCCGCGAACAGCGCGGCCGGGACGGCCGCCACCGGCACCGACCACCACGGCAGGCCGGCCCAGAACGCGAGCACCGCGGGCATGACGCAGGAGAACAGCGTCCAGAAGACGAGCGCCCGGGCGAGGGCAAACGTGGTGGGACGGCCGGTGAACAGCAGCGCGCCCAGGGCGGCGGCGAGCACCGCCAGCAGCGCGACGGCAGTGCCCAGCCCGGCGATGAGCTGCGCCTCTTCGCGGGGCTCGTCGACGGAGGCCTGCGCGACGCCGGCCCGCTCCAGGCGCATCACCTGGCCGCGCCACACCGCGCCGTCCACCCGGTCGCCGGGCTTCAGGTCCTCCAGCAGCGGCCCGGGGTTGCCGAACCGCACCGTGCCGCTCCAGGACGGCGCGCCGTCCAGCGTCGCCAGGTGGTCCTTGTGCCGGAGGACCGTGCCGCTGACGGTGAACGGCACGGTGCGCACGCATTCCTCGACCGCCGTGCCCGGGCTTTCGGCCGGGCAGGTCGCGGCGGCCGCGTACGAGCGGGACCGCTCGGTGTCGTCCGGCATCCGGACGGCGAACACGTACCAGGCGGCCGCTGCCGGGACGAGTGCCGCCGCAGCGAGCAGCGCGCCGCCGGTGCGGGTCCATGGTGAGGGACGGTGGGTCATGACGGTTCTCCCCCCGGTCCGGTGCGTGGCCCGAGCACCCGGGCTGCCGTCGCCGGGGCGTGCCGCCCCGCCCCTTCCGGGGTCGGACGGCACCGGGCGGCCGGAACGCCGGACGGTGTCTCAGTTCTCGGAATCTGCCCGAAGTCCACGGAAGCCCTGTGGACGGTGTGTAACGCCTGAAGGGGCCGGGGCCGACGCGAGGGGCGGCGGGTCCGCAGCCGGAGCCGGGCCGACGGCGTGCCGGCGGACCTCGCGTCGAGCGCCACGCACACCGCCCCCGGACCGACCTGCGGACACAACTGTCCCTTGTTGCCGACCAGGCTTCCCGGCACTCCTTCGTGCACGCTATCGGACGCCGCCCCGGCTTCGCACACGGGTTCGCCAGGCCACCCGGACCGATCCGTCGACCGGCACTCCTGGTGACCGGCCGTGCGCGTGGGGCGGAACTTCCTGCCCCACCCGCCCTGTTCGATTCCAGGCGACAACCGCAGGCCGCACAACCGAGTTGCGCCGGTCGGCGTGTCGGCCCGCAGGGGCCGCTCGTTACGATCACGGCCTCGCTGAGCGGACCAGGGGGCCCTGCGACGACGAGACGACGAAAGGCCCGCCCCACCATGACCCGCCCCTTGCGCGAGCTGAACCCGGCCCGGTTTGGCGAAACCTCCTGCCTTCGGACCAACCGCCGCCCGCGGTCCACCCCAAGGTGCTGCGGGACGAACTCGCCGCCGCGGCCCAGTGGGTGGCCGACTACCTGAACGAGCTGCCGGCCGGCCCGGTGGCCCGTCCGATGCCCGCGAAGCAGCGGGCGCGGCTGCGCGAGGGGCGGCTCGACCGACAAGCCGGGGACCTGGGCCGGGTGCTGGACTTCGTACGGGACGAGATCGCCCCGTTCCCGACCGGGAACGGGCACCCCGCGTTCTTCGCCTGGGTGAACTCGCCGCCCGCACCGGCCGGAGTCATCGCCGAACTGCTGGCCGGCACCGTCAACGCGACCTGCGGCATGGGCGAGAACGCCCTCATGGACCTGGAACGCGGCACCGTACGCATGCTCGCAGGCCTGGCCGGACTGCCCGACGGCACCGGCGGGGTGCTGACCAGCGGCGGCTCCATGGCCAACCTGCTGGCCCTCGCCACCGCCCGCACCTGGTTCCTCACCCTCCGGGGCTCCGGCGACGGCCCCGCCTACGACCGCGACCATGCCCGGCTCACCCTCTACTACAGCGCCCGGGCACACATGTCCGTCGCCAAGGCGGCCTCCTGCATCGGCCTGCCCACCCATCGGCTGCGCCCCATCGCCGCCGACGCGCACGACCGCCTGGACCCCGCCGCGCTGCGCGCCGCGGTCGCCGCCGACCTGGATGCGGGACTGCTGCCGTTCTGCACCGTCAGCACGCTGGGCACCACCGCGACCGGAGCCGTCGACCCGCTCGAACCGGTCACGCAGCTGTGCCGGAAGGTCGGCATGTGGCATCACGCGGACGGGGCCTGGGGCGGGCTGGGCGCTGCCGTGCCGGCCCTGGCGCCCCTCTACCGGGGCGTCGGTGACCTCGATTCGATGACCGTGGACCCGCACAAGACGCTCAGCGTGCCGGTCGGCTGCGGAGCACTGCTGCTCCCGGACCCCGAGCACCTGCACACCGCCTTCGCGCACCAGGCCTCCTACCTCGCCGCCGCCGAACCGGACGCGCTGCCGTGGCTCTCCCACGCCACGATCGAGCTGACCCGGCCCGGCACCCGGGCAATGGCCCTGTGGGCCACGTTGCAGCACCTGGGCCGCGACGGCGTCACCGGCTTGATCGAGCACTACCTGGGCCTCGCCGATCAGTTGCGCGACCGGATCTCCGCCGAACCGCGGCTGGAGCTGCTGGCGGGCGGCCCGTGGCCGGTCGCCTGCTTCCGCATCGCCGAGCCGGACGTCGGCGACCCGGACGCCCTGCACACCCGCGTCGCCCGCCGCGTCCAGGACGGCGGACGCGCCTACCTCGCCACCGTCGCCGTGCGGGGCCGCACCGTCCTGCGCGCCTGTCTGTGCAACTACCGCACCACCACCGACGACCTCGACCTGTTGGTCCGCGAAGTCCTCCACGCCGCCGACGCCGACACCGACCGCCGGTCACCTGCCGCCGGGCCTGGGGCGGGCTCGGGCTCGGGCTCGGGCTCACCCACGTCGCGGTGACGACCGGCGGTCAGGCCGTCGGCCAGTTGCGCAGCAGTGCGTCCAGGGCGTCGAGGATGCGCGCCCAGGTGTCCTCCGTGCCGCGCGGAGTGTGCTGGAAGCTCCCGGCCCGCTCCAGGGCCACGTAGCCGTGGAAGGTGCTGCCGAGCAGCCGGACGGCGTCGGTCTCGTCGGGTTCCGCGAGGTCGTAGCCGCGCAGGATCGCGCGGGTCATCTGGGAGTGCCGGACGCCGGCGCTGGCGCGCGCGGTCTCGGGGTCGAGTTCGAGCTGCGCGGCAGCGTAGCGGCCGGGGTGTTCGCGAGCGTAGTCGCGGTAGGCGTTGGCGAAGGCGGCCAGGGCGTCCTTGCCGGCGCGTCCGGCCAGGGCGGCGGCGACCCGGTCGGCGAGTTCCTCGAGTGCGAGCAGGGCGATCCTGGTCTTGAGGTCCTGGGAGTTCTTGACGTGCGAGTACAGGCTCGCGTCCTTGACGCCGAAGTGTCGTGCCAGCGCCGAGACCGTGACCTTGTCGAAGCCGACCTCGTCGGCCAGTTCCGCTCCCGCCCGGGTGAGTCGTTCCGCGTTCAGTCCTACGCGTGCCATGGCCTTCCCTCCGATCGACTGAGGCCATTATACATTTGCCTAATAGTCCTAGGTAATTTACGTTGGCTCCTATGAAGCCGTTGACCGACCAAGAGATCCGTGCCGCCTTCGTGAACTGCACCAAGGGCGAGGCGAAGCGCCTGCACATCCCCCGCGACCTGGCCGAACAGCCCTGGGACGACCTGGACTTCCTCGGGTGGCGCGACCCGCAGGCGCCCGACCGCGCCTACCTCGCGGCCGAGTTGGACGGCCGCGCGGTGGCGGTCGCGCTGCGCTCCTCCGGCGCCGCGTCCTGGCAGGCCCGGCGCAGCATCTGTTCGCTCTGCGTGACCACCCACACCGGCGGCGTCTCGCTGCTGGTCGCGCCCCTGGCCGGGAAAGCCGGCAAGCAGGGCAACTCCGTCGGCGCCTACATGTGCAGCGACCTCGCCTGCTCGCTCTACGTTCGCGGCAAGCGCGAGACCGGCACCCGGCTCCACGAGTCACTCACCGTCGAGGAGAAGATCCGGCGCACCATGGCCAACGTCGCCGCCTTCGTCGCCAAGGTCACCGCGTGACCCACGGCGGAACACCGCCCGGCCACATCGCCCCACACCGCCGGCCCACATCACCCCGGACACCGTCCCCGCCGCAGCGGGGCCGGTATCCGGGGTGAGCCACACCTCATCCACTCCCAAGGGGTGGTCCCGCCGCCCGGATCGCGACCGGGTATCGCTACATGACGGCCCAGGGGTTCGCGCCGGGCCCGGAGAGGTTCTGATTCAGCACCGGCTGGCACCACGCGGGAATCGGCGACGCCGTCCTCGTCATCGACGCCGACACCCACCCTGACCGACCTTTCGGGGGTCAGGGTTGTGACGGGGAGACTCCAACTCGCCAGAGGCAGGGAAGGAACGGGCTTCACCTGATCGATCCAGTAAATGATTGTCAGTCAACTCCAGTCGGTACCAGTCCTACTGGTGCCAGGAAGGGGCCGATTCTTGCGCCAGGGGCCACTTTAGGGGGCCAGCTCCGGGAAACTGGAGGCTCAGATGCTTAGGGGGCGGGCATGATGGCACCAGACGGCATCGGGGTGCTGCTGCGCGAACGCAGGGAAGCCACCGGCCGTTCCCGGGATGAACAGGCCCTGTTCCTGGAGCAGTTCCAGGACGGGGAGCGGTTCGACCCGGAGAACCTGAAACGATGGGAGACGGAGAAACGCCTGCCGACTCCCCGGTGGCATCCCCTGCTCGCGGACGGATACGGGCTGGCGGTGCAGGAGATCGTCCGAGCCGTGGCAGAGTCCAGACACTGGCGCAGGAGCGCGCGCCGCGCGGACGGCGTCGATCGGGAGGAGGGCACAACGGTGAAGCGCAGAAACTTCCTCGGAGTGGCGGCGCTGGCGACGGGGGCTGTGGCCCTGCCCGGCATCGCCGAGGCGCGCGAGGGCATCGACGCGGGACTCTCCGGCTCGGATGCCGGTGACCTCGCCTACCTCGACGGAGCGTTCGAGCGCCACCGCGGCGGCTACCGCGGGCGGCCCCCGACCACCGTCCTGAGCCGGATGAAGGACGACCTCGGCCTCCTGCGCGACGTCCTCGGCCGCCCGCACCCGGCCACCGAACGTGCCGGCCTCGCCCGCACGGCCGCCGGGATCACCGGGCTGGTCGCGATCATCCAGCACGACCGCGGCGACCATCGGGACGCGCACGGCTGGTTCACCACCGCCGAGCAGGCCGCCCGCGAGTGCGGCGACCGGCAGATGCTCGCCTGGGTCCTCGGCCGTCACGCGATGGTCCACCTCAACTACGGTGCCCCGAACGCCGCCGCCGGCCTCGCCATGCGCGCCCGCTTCGAGAGCGGGCAGACGCCGACCGCCGCGGCCGCCTTGGCCGCCGCCGTCACCGCCCGAGCCCTGGCCGCCGCCGGAAACCAGGAAGGTGCGCTCCTGGCAGTCGCCGACGCGCGCGACATCGCCGAACACCTCGACGGCGCCCAGGCCGCCGACACCTGGTTCGACTACCCGATGCAGAAGCACCACGTCCACCTCAGCCAGGCGTTCACGATCATGGGCCGCACCCGTGACGCCTACGGTGAGCAGGAAGCCGCCCTCGCCCTGACGCGGTCGCCGTCGGTGATGACCCGGGCCCTGCTGGAGATGGACGCCGCAGCGTGCATGAGCGCCGACGGCGACCCCACCGCAGCGGCGGACAAGGCCATCAGCGTGTGGGAGAACCTGCCGGACGCCTACCGCGACGGCCTGGTCCGCACCCGCGCCGAGGCCCTCCAACAGTCGCTGCCGGGGGTGGCCCACGGCCGGCTCGGGCAAGCCCTCACGGGCTGAGGACGAATCAGGCCGACCCCCTCCGGCGCCGGCGGCGCGCCCTTCCGGGACGGCCCGGTGGTGCGTCGGCAGCGGCAGTCCTTCCGCAGCATCTGTTCGCTCGTCGACGCTGGCTACCGGTCGCTCTGTCGCACCCTGCTGACATGATCGTCCGAACAGCGCGGACGAAAGAGTGGGCATGGACCTGACGGTGGAACAGGCGGCGCGGCAGATCACGGCGGAGGTCGTCGCACAGGCGCCGGAGGGCTGGACGAAGTGCGTGCTGCGCGGGCACGGGAGCCGAGGGGGCGTCGGTCTGTCCGGCGGCGGGTACGTGGTGCCGAGCCGTCCGGGCTCCTTCTTCCGGACGCCGTTCCCGCACCAGGGCCTCGCCTCGCTGGTGTCCCGGTTCCGGGACAGCCATGGCTGGGAGGGCATCGCCCTGGAGTTGACCTGCCACCCGTCGGGCGCCTTCGAGCTGCTGGTGTTCCGGGACGCGATACGGCCCGGGGGCGGCCCCGAGGACGGCTGGACACTGACTCTCGACCCCGACTTCGAACCGTCCGAACCAGGCACGGCCGACGACGCAGAACCGTCCGAGCTGCGCCAGGCCGGGGACCCTGCGCAGGCGGTCGAGCGACTGCGGGCCGTACTCCGGCAGCACGCCGAACGCTCCGGCGCGGAACCGAAGATGCCCGCGCCCGTCACCGAGGAGCAGCTCGCCGCCGCCGAGCGCCACCTCGACCGGCCGCTGCCCGCAGACCTGCGGGCCCTCTACCTGGAGGCCGACGGGGACGGCGACAACGAGGCTCTGGCCGGCTACTACTGGCTGCCGCTCGACAGAGCCCTGGCCCGGCGCGACGACTACATCGGCGTCCCGACCTGGTTCGGCTGGGAACTCGACTGGAAGAAGGTGATCTTCGACGCCGACCCGCCGAACACCGTGCGCCGCTGCTCGGGCCATCCGGGCTGGCTTCCCTTCGCCACCTGGTGCGACGGGAACTTCTTCGCCGTGGACCTCGCACCGGCCGCGGACGGCCGCCCCGGCCAGGTGATCGAAGTCGGCCGGGACTTCAACGGCGGCCCGCGCTACGTCGCCTCCTCCGTCACCGCCTGGCTCGGCCAGATCCTGGGCCAGCCCGATCCGCACGCCCCGCAGCAGTCCGGGAACGACTCGCGCCAGCTGGTGGTCTCGGCCCTGGACGAACGGCTCGCGCCGGGCGTCCAGGCGATCCACCTCAACGACGCCCCGTCACCCGTCGACCTCGCCCCGCTCTCCGCCACCCCGCACCTGCGGCGCCTGCACCTCAACCGCTGCGCCACCACCGACCTGTCCCCCGCAACAGCACTCCCCATCGAGGACCTGTCCATCGACCTCGCCCCCGAGGCCGACCTCATACCGCTCACCGGCCACCCGCACCTCGCCTCACTCGCCGTCGGCTCCGAGACCCTGATCGACCTCGCCCCGCTGCGCACCCTCCCCGAACTGCTTTCCCTCGACCTGTCCCGTTGCCCCACCGCGGACTTGGCGTTGCTGGCCGATCTCCCCGGCCTGCGCTACCTCGCCCTCTCCGCCACCCAGTGGACAGCCCTGATCGCCACCGGCCGACTCCCCACCCACCTTGCAGCCGCTCGCATGGCCGGAGCCCCACCCCTCACCGCCGTCCTCGACCTGCTCGCTGCCCTCGGCGTCGACACCTCCAACGCCCACCGGCTCTCCGGCACCATCGAGGACGCCTCCTGACGCTGTGACCACACCTGTCCACCAGGCCGGTACCGGCGCGACCTCGGCCGGTTGAACGTCGCGAGGCGTTCACCCCGGAAGGGGCACGACGGCAGAGCCGGTCAGAATCCGCAGGCTCACGCTGTCCCGCCCCTGGGCTGCGCGGACGCTCCCGAGCGTCCGCGCAGCCCGCCCCCGACCTGGGAAGCTTGGCGATTCGCTCCGGGTGGGCGCGGTGACGTAGCGCACGGCGGTTGATGCCCGGCGAAGGCCCAGCCACGGGTATTTCCTACCAGGTGATCAGGACGTAGCCGGGGCCACCTCGGCTACCCGTCCGGCCGGTTTGGCCGCCGGTCCCGCTGCCACCAGGCTGTCAACTCGGGCTGGAGGGACCCCCTGTGGAGCCGCCGCCCCCTCCCGTGCCTCCCGTGTCGCCGGCACCGCTGCTTCCGACACCGGTACCGGCGGGCGGGGTGACAGTGGGCGCCGGAGGCGCGGCCCCGGTGACGGCCCCTGTCCCGCCGACACCACCCGAACCGCCGCGCTCGCCCGAACCGGCGCATCATGTCCTGCCACCGGGCCGTCTGGCTGGTCCGTGTGCGCCGTGCGGGGTGCCGGTTCTACTGCTGGTCGTCCTGGAGGGCTTCAAGCATCTGCTCGTTGATGGCCCTGGTCTGGTCGCGGTAGGGGTGGAGGGTGGCCTCGATGTTCTTGAGCTGCCAGTCCTCGTCCACGTCGGCGTCGGTGATCACCAGTTCCAGGTGGCTGTCCAGGGCGCGCATGTGCAGGCCCTGGAGGACGCCGAGGAGTTGGGCGACTCCCTTGTTCCCGCCGCGGGTGCCGTAACTGGCGACGGCGGCCGGCTTGTCGTGCCACTCGCGGTAGAGGAAGTCGAGGGCGTTCTTCAGGACGGCGGGGTAGCCCCAGTTGTACTGCGGGAAGACGAACACGAAGCCGCTGTAGGAGCTGACGGTGCGGCTCCACTGGCGGGTGTGCTCGTGTTCGTACTGCTGGAGTGCGGCCTTCAGCGGCTCGTCGAGAAGGGGGAGGTCGATGTCGGCGAGGTCGAGCAGCTCGTAGGTCAGGGGGCTGTCCTGCTGGAGCTCGGTGCGGATCCATTCGGCGATGCCGGGGCAGATCCGGGTCGGGCGGGTGCTGCCGACCACGACGGCGATCCGGTCACCGGGCTGCGGTGCGGTCCGGGTGTCCGGATTCTGGGTGTGGTCCATGTCGGTCTCCTGCCGTGTGCTGTTCGGGTGCCGCCGCACAGCCCTGCCGACCGCCGGCCGCTGGCCGTTGCCGGGTGGCGGGCTCAGGCCCGGGAGCCAGGGGCGCCGGGGGTCAGGTCGGTGCCGTGGGCGGCGGCGTCGTGCTGGACGACCTGGCTGGCCAGCTGGGACAGGCGCTTGCGGTTGGTCTCGGTGAGGCCGCTGACGGCCTGCTCCAGTCGCTGCCCGACCTCGGCGGCGAACGCCTCGGCGAGCCGCCGGCCGTGCCCGGTCAGGCGGACGCGCACCGCACGCCGGTCCTCGGGGACCGGCACGCGCTCCACGAGGCCGCGGCGCTCGGCCCGGGTGGCCAGGCCCGTCGTGCTGGACTTGTCCAGGTCCAGCAGGTTCGCCAGCTGGGCCATGCTCGGCTCCCGGTCGCGCAGGACGCCCACCAGGCGGGCTTGCAGGACCGGCAGGCCGTGGGCGTCGGCGGCGTGGTCGAGGACGCCCTGCACGAGGAACGACAGCTGGACGAGTCCGTCCGTGATGCCGAGGTCGGACGCGCGCCGGGCGGCCCTGGGCCGCGAAGGGGTGGCTGCTGCCATGCCGACCAGCGTAGTCGACATTAGTACGTGCCACAAACATTTTAGTACGCGACACATATGGGTGCCGCCCTCGCAGCGGGCCCACGCGGCCGGCCGCGAGTCGCCTTCGAACGCGAAGCCGGTACCGGCTTCCTGGTGTCCGGGAAGGAGCAACGCGCCCAGGCCGAACGGGCGTTGTCAGATCGCGGTGCGCTCCGGGCAAGCCACGGGGGCCGGGTCGCCGAGCAGTTCGTGGTTCCGGGTCTCGGGGAGGCAGGTGGCCGCGATGGCGGCCAGGACGTAGGCGAGCCCCGCGAAGAGGGCGATGCTCGCCGCGAGGCCGAGGCGTCCGGAGAGGTAGCCGACGAGGGCGGGGAACACGGCGCTGACGATGCGGCCCAGGTTGTAGCAGAAGCCCTGCCCGGTGCCCCGGACGCGGGTGGGGTACAACTCCGCGAACAGGGCTCCCAGTCCGCCGGGGATGCCGGCCGAGAAGAACCCGAGCGGCGCGCCCGCGAGGAGGGTGCCGAGATCGCCGAGTGGCAGCAGCAGGTAGGGAACCAGGGTCACGAGGCAGCACAGGGCGAAGAGGACGACGTTGCGGCGGCGGCCGATCCGGTCGGAGAGCCACCCGGAGGCGAGGTAGCCGAGGAACGAGCCGGCGATGAAGACCGCGAGGTGCCCGCTGCTGCCCATCACCGACAGGTGCCGGGTGGTGTGGAGGTAGGTGGGCAGGAAGGTGGTGAGGGCGTAGTAGCCGCCGTGGCTGCCGAGCCCGAGCAGCGCGCCGAACACGGTGACCCTCAGCAGCCCGGGGCGGAAGATCTCCATCGGCGACGCCTTCTCCCGCCGCCGCTGGTCGGCCGTGGGGTCGGCGATCCCACGGCGGAGGGCGAGCACCAGCAGGGCGGGCAGCACCCCGAGCCAGAACATCGCCCGCCACGCCCAGGCCTGCGGCAGGACGGCGACCAGCACCGAGTAGGCGGCGAGGGTGAAGGCCCAGCCGACGGCCCACCCGCTCTGCACCGCCCCAAGGGCCCTGCCCCGGTAGCGCGTGGTCACGTACTCGCTGATCAGCACCGCGCCCGCGGCCCACTCGCCGCCGAAGCCGATGCCCTGCAGGCAGCGGAAGGCCAGCAGGGACTCGAAGCCGTTGGCGAAGCCGACGAGCGCGGTCGCCACCGCGTACCAGGCGATGGCGAAGCGCAGGACGGCCACTCGGTCCCACCGGTCGGAGGCGACCCCGGCCAGCCAGCCGCCGAGCGCGGTGCAGACCAGGGTGACCGAGGAGGCCAACCCGCCCTGGCCACTGGTGAGATGCCACAACGCGGTGAGGGTCGGCAGCACCAGGCCGTAGATCTGCGCGTCGGCCCCTTCCAGCGCCCAGCCGCCGAAGGTGGCCCAGAACGCCCGTCGACCCGCGGGCGTTGCCGAGCGGTACCACTGGCGCATGCGCGCTCCTTACCTGAGGTCGATGCGGTAGCAGTCGGTGCGGTAGCAGCCGGTGCGGTGTCGGAAGGAACCAACGGCCGGCACGGCGCAGCGGGAACGCCTCCGCGACACCGACCGCACCGAGCATGGGCACGTCAGTATGTCGTCGAACATGCAGGCCAATATGACAGTCAGTCAGGTGAAGGTCCAGAGGCCCCCGGTCCTGGACCCCCCGGGCCTACCATCGGCGGGTGATCTGCGAATCGGCCGCGTCCGCCGAGCTGACCGCGTCGGTGGAACCGGTGGACACCCACGCCCACGTGTTCCACCGCGGCCTGCCCAGGGCCGACCGCCCCCGCTACGTGCCGGACTACGACGCCCTCCCGGCAACGTACCTGGCGCTGCTCGACCGGCACGGCATCGGCGGCGCCGTCCTCGTCCAGCCGAGCTTCCTGGGACCGCGCAACGACTTCCTGCTCGACTGCCTGGCCCGGCACCCCGCCAGGTTCCGCGCCGTCATCGTGCTGGACCACGACCTGGACCACGACCGGCCCTGCCGGCCGGACGCGCTCGCCCCACTCGCCCTCGACGGCGTCGCGGGCATCCGCCTCAACCTGATCGGCCGCCGGGTACCCGACCTGGCCGGTCCGCACTGGCGGCAGGTGGCCGCACGGCTGGCCGAGCGCGGGCAGCACCTGGAGGTGCACGCGGCGGGCGGACAGTGGGCGGCGATCGCCCCCGCCCTGCATGCCTGGCCGTCTCCCGTGGTGATCGACCACCTCGGTCTGCCGGGCGCGTCCGAGGGCGCCGACCGCGCGGTACTGGACCTGGTCACGCGCGACCACGTGTGGATCAAGGCCTCCGCGCCCTACCGCTGCGCCCCCGGCGTGCCCGGCCTCATGCTGCGGCGCGTACTGGAGGAAGCGGGCCACCAGCGCCTGCTGTGGGGCAGCGACTGGCCCTGGACGCGCCACGAACGCGGCAGGACGTTCGCCGAGTGCCTCGCCTGGCCGGCCGAGCACGTCGACCCGTCGGTCCTGCGCGCCGCCCTCACCGTGAACCCGGCCCGGCTGCTGAACTGGTCCCCCGGGCGGCGAGCAGCACCCGGACCGCAGCTGTCGGCGTAGGCGCGGTCCGCAGCTCGGACGGCAGTGCCAGATCTGTCCGCCGCCCGTCCCCGGGAGACCTCGTGCGGACGGTTCGTGGCGGCCTACCGTGGCGGGGTGAGCGAGGAGACGAACAGGCGTACCGGGCGGGTGCTGGTCCTGGTGCTGCCCGAGGTGAATCTGCTGGACCTCGGCGGTCCCGTGCAGGTGTTCGACGCCGCGGCGCATCTCGGCGGCGGCTACCGGCTGGAGTTCGTCGCCGAGACGGACGGTCTGCGGTCCGCGCAAGGCCTGCGGCTGGCGGGGCTGGCACCGCTGTCGACGAGCCGGGCGGCAGCCGGCGACCTGGTGCTCGTGCCGGGCCCCCGGCTGACCGGATCGGACCGGCCGGTGACACCCGCCGCGGTGCGCTGGGTGCGCGAGGCCCACGACGCGGGTGCCCGGGTGGCGTCCGTGTGCAGCGGTGCAGTCGTCCTGGGGGAGGCGGGGCTGCTGGACGGCAGGGCGTGCACGACCCACTGGTCGCTCACCTCGGCGATGCGCGACCGGTACCCGCGGGCCCGGGTGCGTGAGGCCGCGCTCTACGTGCACGACGGGCGGATCAGCACCAGCGCGGGCATCTCGTCGGGGATCGATCTCGCGTTGTCCCTGGTCGAGCGGGAGCGCGGCCCCGAACTGGCCGCGGGAGTCGCGCGTGAACTGGTGCTGTACCTGCGGCGGGACGGGGACGCGGCACAGATCAGTCCGTTCCTGCGGCACCGCGACCACGTCCAGCCCGCGGTGCACCGGGTGCAGGACCATCTGGCGCAGCATCTGGACGTCGCCTTCACCCTGCGTGAACTCGCAGACATCGCCGGGCTGTCCCCGCGCGGTCTGACGCGGGCCTTCACCACGGCTGCCGGCATCACCCCGTTCGCCTACCAGCGGCAACTGCGGCTGGAGCGGGCCCGCGCCCTGCTGTCCGGTACCGACCTGACGGTGGAGGCGGTCGCGCTCCGGTGCGGATTCCGCGACGCCCGGCAGCTGCGCCGGGTGGTCGCTGAAGCCTTCGGAGCGCCGCCCTCGCTGCTGCGCGCACCAACGCGGCCGACTGCCTGACGGACTGGCCTCCTCGGCGAAGGGGCCTCCTTCCCGGCCGCCCCCGCTTCCTTCCCTTCCTCTCTCCCGTTTCCTGTTTCCTGTTTCCCTTTTCCCACTTCCACGAGGGCCGACGGCATCGTGCTGCCAAAAACGTGCCCGGATTGTTGAGGTATGTCTTGCTCAAGACGAATTCCGAGGCGCGCAAGGGACACCGGGCGCTGCGCCGCACCGGCTGGGTACTGCTGGGCACAGCTCTGGCGACCGCGTCCTTCGCGGGGATCGCCTTCGCGGGGGTGAGCGCGTCGATGGCCGACAGCTTCGCCGCCGCCCCTCCCGGATCCGATGCCGGGGTGTGGCCTGCCGCCCGGCCGGTACCGGAGGGCAGGATCACGGTGGCGGTCGCGGTCGGCAACGAGGGCTCCGTGGCCACCGATGTACTCGCGCCCTACCAGGTGTTCGCCGAGTCGCCCGACATGTTCGTCTACACGGTGGCGGCCGAACGCCGCGTCTCGCCGCTGTCCGGCGGCGCCCACCTGCTGCCCGACCACACGCTGGCCGAGGTGGCGGACGGTTCCCTGCCGGAACCCGATGTGGTGGTCGTGCCCGCCGTGACCGACCCCACCGGCGCGGGCGAGGAGCGCCTGCGCCGGTGGATCGTCGAACGCCACCACAAGGGCGCCCGGATCCTCGGGGTGTGCGCGGGCTCCGAACTGCTGGCCGCCTCCGGCCTGCTCGACGGCCGCGACGCCACGTCGTTCTGGTCCAACATCACTTCCCTGGAACGCAGTTACCCGAAGGTCGTGTGGAAGCGAGGGCTGCGCTACGTCGAGGACGGGCGGGTGACCACCACCGCGGGCGTCACCTCCGGCACCATGGGCGCGCTGCGGTTGGTCGAGGAACTGGCCGGCCCAGCGGAGGCGACCCGTATCGGCACCGGCCTGTCCTACCCCGGCTGGACTCCGGACGGACCGACCGCGATACCGGCCAACCGTCTCGCCCTCGGCGACCTCCCGTACGCCTTCAACGCCGCATTCCCGTGGCTGCGCCCCACCACGGCCATCGGACTGGTCGACGGAGTCGAGGAGATCGACGCGGCCGCCGCCTTCGAGGGGTACGGCGGAGTCTCCTTCGCCACCCGGACGCTGGTGATCGGCGCCGGTGACACCGTCACCACCCGCCACGGCCTGGTCCTCGTCACCCGGCCGGCGAAGGGGGGCGCCCACGGGGCGGATCGCTTCGTGGTGCCCGGCGTCACGAACACCTCCGACCTCGGCGGTGCACTGGACGGCTGGGCCCGCCGCAACGGGCTCGCCCCCGAACTGCCCGGCGGAGGAAGGCGGTCCGGGGAGTTCGGCTTCGATCCGGTGCTACGGGACCTCGCCGAGAGCAGCGACCGTCGCACGGCGCTGGCCACCGCGAAGTTCTCCGAGTACCCCTCGGCCCACCTTGAGCTGACCGGCGCGTCCTGGCCCTGGCGGTCCACCCTGCTGGCCGCAGCGGCGGTCGTCCTGAGCGTGGGGGTGGGGCTGGCACCGACGGCGATCCGACACACGGTTAGACACACGGTTCGACGGCGGCGCCCCACGGCGTAGCTCCCCTGATGCCGCGAACACACTGCCGCCGACGCACGGGACGCGACGATACGAAGTGGGCCGGAGCTCGATACTGACTTCGGCTCGTCAGGGTGAACCGTCCCGATCTGCCCGGCGGGCTCGTCGCGGCGGCTGAATCCGATGACCTGTGAGATATGCGGTTGGGGACGGGCTCACCGCCACCGTACGGCTGTGCCGGGAGACGGTGCGGATGTGGGCGACCGAGCCGTTCGAGCAGGACGTCAAGCCAGCGGGGGTGGCCCGGCGTCTGCGGGCGAGTCTGAAGTCGCCTACCAGTGGCGCCAGTTGCAGCGCGGGGGTGGAGTCGATGGGAGGCCTGGCCAGGCCTGGGGCCGATGGCTAACATTGACATGTTCGGCGCCAAATCTGCCCAGGAATGGGGGCAGGGACGGGCCGGGGCAGGGATGGCACGACTCGGCCCACCGCGATCACCGGCATGGGATCGCGGCCACCGCAAGACACAGGAGATGATCTTGACAGTTCGCAGGAAACTCTCGGCCATAGCCCTCGCTGGCGGCATCCTGGTCAGCGGCGTGGCGATCGCCACGCCAGCCAGCGCCATCGGCGGCACCGCGTGCCCCACCCAGAACGGTAACGGCCCCGCGAGCCACGGCCTGGAGGTGTGGACCTTTTCCGGCAACTTCTGCTACGCGGGCACCCCCGGCAAAATACCTAATCTCAACCTGACCGGCGTCTACAGGATCTCGGCCGACTGGAACCACGGGACCTTCGTAACCACCGTCGGCCCCATCAGCATCGGGCCGACGGGTACGCGGACTAGCTCGATCAACTTCAACAACCCTGAGACCGTGTACAGCGTGGAGATCCTCAACGGCTAGAGCGGGATCTGGTGATGACCTGAGGACGAGCCTGGCGCTACCACGGGCAGCGCCAGGCAGCCCCGCGACCTGACGCGCTGCCCGCTCCCGGCTGCTTCACCGCCGCGACATCAGGCGTTCGGAGCCGCCCCCGCCGACTTGACCTCCTGCTCGAACAGCTCGTCCGCCCGCATTCGCAGCGCCTCCCGGCGCAGCCGTCCAGTGGAGGTCGGCCTGCCCCCATTCGCAGATCTCACAGGTTATCGGATACAGCCGCCGCGACGAGCCCGTCAGGCAGATCGGGACGGTTCACCCTGACGAGCCGAAGTCAGTAACCGGTTCAGATCGTGGTTACCGGTGGCGGCACCGGGATCGGCCGTGCGGTCGCCGAGGCCTTCGCCACCCAGGGCGACCAGGTGGTGATCACCGGGCGTCGCAAGGACTTGCTGGAGGAGACCGCCGCACAGTTGGGTGGGAACGTGCGCGCCGTCGCCTTCGACGCGAGCGACCCCGCGCAGGTCCTGGCGGCACTCGACGTCCTGCCCGCGCACGTGGACGTGCTGGTCAACAATGCCGGGAGCAACACCGACATCGACGCCGAGTCACCGTCCGGCCTGGTCGGCGTGGCAGCGGCCTGGCGCGCGAATCTCGACGCGAACGTACTGTCCGCGGTCCTGGTCACCACCGCTCTGCGACCGCGCCTGACGGCCGGCGGCACCGTGGTCAGCGTCAGCTCCATCGCGGCCCACCGCGGCGGGTCCGGCTCCTACGGCTCCGCCAAGGCCGCCGTCGAGGCCTGGAACCTCACGATCGCCCAGGACCTCGGCAAGGACCGGATCACGGCCAACGTCATCGCCCCGGGCTACATCGAGTCCACCGACTTCTTCCAGGGCGGGATGACCCCCGAGCGCCGTGCCGACCTGCTCGCCCAGACGGCCAACGGCCGGGCCGGCACCCCGGCGGACATCGCGGGCACCGTGCTGTTCCTCGCCTCACCGGCCGCAGGGCACATCACCGGCCAGACCCTGCACGTCAACGGCGGCGCGCTGGCCGGGCGCTGAACAACGCGCTCGGCCGGACCGGCGCCGCCGGCAGGAGCGTCGGCGGCGGCGTCGGTGACGGGAAGACCTTCACCGGCGCCGACGGGCGCATGGAGTACCGGTCATGTCCGATGTGCCATCCGATCCGCCACACGTCGAACCGTCCACCGTGGGCGACCGGTTGGCCGATCCCGCATCCCTCCGGTGGGACAGGCCAAGTCCGGGGACGGATGTGGGCCACGCGGCGGTGACCCGCCTCAACCGACCTTGACCGACCTCACCGAGGCTTGACCGCACGGCGGTTCGTGGCCGCCGATCGAGGGTTCACAGGTACGGCCGCAGGTCGTCGCGGTAAGCGGTGGTGCTGCCTTCAGGCCGCCAGGAACGACTGTGCCGGGACAGGGTCCAGCCTTCCGGCGCGTTTCGAGCGGCACTGATCCAGGCCGCGAGTTCGGGAAGGGCGATCTTCCGCAGGACGTGTCGAGCCGCCGCCCGTTCGGCGGCCGGGAGCGGAGCAACACGAACCCGCACGGTGCACCACCATCCGGGATGGATGCCGCCGCCGTAGTTGGCGGAGATGGGTGGCACCCACTCGGCGTGCAACGCGGTCCCGTCCCCCCAGAGCCGGTCGCCGAAATCCAGGTCGACGGCATCCGCCTCCTGCGCGCCGAGGACGGTGCGGATGTCCGTCGGGGTGAGCGGCCACGACAGGTCGCGCGGCAGACGCCGGTTACGGGCTGGCATGCGCCCGAGGATGGCAGACGCCCTGCGGAAGCGCATGCGCATTTCGACCCGACTCCACCGAGACGCCGGTCAACTCCGCTGGGAACGGTCGGACTTCTGCGAGGCGTGTCAAGTTGAACACCCTCAGGGCCTCGGACGCCCACCCCGGCTCGGCCACCGTCTCACCCATTCTCAGAGAACACGGCGGATCCTCAGGGGCGCCGTCCTGCCGGTCGACCGGCCGCCCCCAGGCGCCTGTCAGGCCGATCACACCTTGGACTTCTCGACTTTCTCATGCCACGTCAGGTAGCCGATGGTCGCGCCAAGTTGGCAGCCGAAATGGATCCTCCGATCTGTCGAGAGTGATAGCCCGGTGACGGTTGGTCATGACAGGATCAGCACGGGTCGACACCGAGTCGGCCGGAAGGAGGAGACATGACCGAGGACAGCAAGGCGACGGCGTCCGCCGAGGGCAAGACTCCGTCTGGCAAGTACGCAGGCACTGAGATCAAGATCGAGGGTGAGGATCACATCATCATTCGGGAGGACGAGGTTCCGGTAGCCACCGACACCGAGTGACACGTCCGCACTTCGGTCCGGGCTGATCTTCGCCCGTACTGGAACGGAGCGTTGCCCAGCTACGAGAAGGGCCCCGTCGGTCGCCACCGGAAGGGCCCTTTCCGCTGCGACTTCCGCAGGCCGCAGGCTCGCCCTCCGCACCGCTTCCGAGAACAGCCCGGAGGCGGCCGTGTCATCGTGGACGGTGAGGTGCAGCAGGGCGTCGAGGTCGCTGTGGCGGGCGCCCCAGAGGGCCAGGATCAGCGCGTCGGGGCGGGCCTGACGGGATCCAGCGTCCGGGATCTCGCGCAGCCCGCACGCGGCCACGAATCACAGCGACCACCGACGGCATGGTCGAGGTCGACGCGGAGGTGGCGATGAGGGTCGTGTTCGTGCACGGGGCGTGCGTGCGGGACGGTTCGTGGTGGTGGCACCGCGCCGCCGACCTGCTTCAGGAGCGAGGGGTTCCGAGCGTCGCCCCGGCGCTGCCGAGCTGCGGCGAGGCGGGCCCGCCCGGCGGCGTCGACGGTCCGGGGCTGCCCGAAGACGTCGCCGCGGTGCGGCGGGTGCTGCAGGCCGGCGACGAGCCGACCGTCGTGGTCGCCCACAGTTACGGCGGTGTCGTCACCGCGGAGGCCGCCGCCGGAGTCGGGTCGATGCGCCACCTGCTGCTGGTCTCCAGCTACCTGCCCGAGGTCGGGCAGAGCCTGTCGGACTTCGGGGACGGCCGCCCCGCCCCGTTCCTCGACGTCGACCCCGACGCCGGCACGTTCGGGGTCCGCCCCGAGCTGCTCGTGGACACGTTCCTCCAGGACTGCGACCCCGAGGTCCACGCGCAGGCGGCGGGCCACCTCGCCCGGCAGAGCGTGCGGGTGACCGGGCAGCCGGTCCGGGCGGCCGCATGGCGGCAGGTGCCCTCGACCTACCTCGTCTGTGCTCAGGACCGGGGCACCCCGCCGCAGTTGCAGCGTGAGTTCGCCCGCCGGGCCGGCAGCGTCGTCGAGCTCGACGCCGGCCACCACCCGTTCCTGTCCCAGCCGGCGGCGGTCCGGGACCTGCTGCTGAGCCTGTGACGGCGGCGGCTGAACACCTCACGGGACGCCGGACGCACCGACGCCCCGAGGCGCACCGTCTCAACCCTGCGACGGCGTCCAGAACGCGGTGATCCTCGCGGCTCCGGGCCCGATCCCCTGCCAGGAACCCTCGAACTCGAGGACGGCCACGGAGGCGGTCGGGAACCCGGACTCCTCCACCTGCCGCGAGAGGTCGCCGTCGGCCGTTCCGACGAGGAGCCGGACCAGCTCGGGCAGGCTCGGATTGTGTCCGACGACGACCAGGTCGCCCACGTCGTCCGAACTCCCCCGCACCATCGCGACCAGCTCGCCGATCCCCGCCTCCCCCCGATGGATCTCCACACTGAGGTCGTAGAGCCCCTGCTCGTGGACCGTCTCGGGGAGCCGCGGCAACGCGGCACCCACGCGCTCCCAGGTCTCCCTGGTCCGGCGGGCGCCGGACACCCGCGCGAGATCGGGCGTGATGCCGGAACCCGCGAGCCATCGTCCGGCCCGGGAGGCCTCCTCCTGCCCCCGCTCGTCGAGGCGCCGTTCCTCGTCGACCGCCGTCTCCCGTTCGGCCTGCGCATGACGGATCAGGACGAGCCTGCGGCCGGTACCCACGATCACGTTGACCTCCCCATGTCCACGAGCCGTGGCGCGGCCCGGCGGAATCGCTTGATCCTTTGCATCCGAACACTATCCGGCCGCAGGTCCGCACAGCCGCGGTCTCCGGGTGATGCTCCGTCACACCTGTGCGGTCGGGACGTCAGGGGGCCGGAATGCGCTGGGTGAGGAAGAGGGCGGCGCGGTCGAGTGCCTGGTCGGCTTCGTCGAGGGCGCCGCCGGCGAAGGCCTGGAAGACGTGGGGGGCGTCGGCGGTGATGTCGAGGATGACGTCGACTCCGGCGTCGCGTGCGCGGGCGGCGAGGCGGGTGGAGTCGTCGAGGAGGATCTCGTTGGCGCCCACCTGGAGGAGGAGCGGGGGGAAGCCGGTCAGGTCCGCGAAGAGGGCCGGGCTGAGGAGGGGCTGCTCGGGGTCCTGGCCGGCGAGGTACATGGCACCGGTGTGCACCACGTCCTCGCGGGTGAAGATCGGGTCGATGTCTTCCTTGGTCGTCATGCTCTCCCCGGTGCGGGTGGCGTCCAGGCCCGGGGAGAAGGCCACGATCGCGGCGGGCAGCGGCAGGCCCGCGTCGCGGGCGGCGAGGGCGGTGGTGACCGCGTAACCGCCGCCGGCGGAGTCCCCGGCGAACGCGATGGCGGACGCGTCCAGGCCGCTGTCGAGGAGGGCGCGGTAGGCGCTCAGGTTGTCTTCCAGGCCGGCCGGGAACGGGTGCTCGGGGGCCAGCCGGTAGTCCACCGAGTACGCGTCGAGCCCGGTCTTCGAGACGAGCTGCGCGGTCAGCGACAGCGCGGTCTCGGGAGAGCCGAAGACGAAGCCGCCACCGTGGAAGTACAGGAGCGTGCCCGGGCGCGCGCCGTTCTCAGGTGTGACGTGCAGGGCGGGCCGGCCGCCGAGCGCGGCCCGAGTGGTGCGGACGTCGTCCGGCACGATCATCGTGTCCATCAGCGCCCTGAACCCGGCGCGCAGCTCCTCGACGGAGCGCTTGCCCTCCGGCCGGGGCCGGCGGAGCATCGCGTCGATCGTGGCGAGCTGTTCCTTGCTCATCTGCGTTCCTCCCGTGGAATAGCTTCCTCTACACTATATGCCGTGGAATATACATCGGACCGCCTCGCCGACCTCCAGGGATTCTTCGCGGATCTCGTCCGCTGCGAGACGCGCCTGTACAACGCGCTGAACGACCGCCTGCGCGAGCGGCACGGGATCGTGACCTCGCAGTTCGAGTTCCTGCGGTTCCTGCGCGAGCACCCGGGCGCCCGGGTGGCCGACCTCGCCGCGGAGTTCGCCATCGGAGCCGGTGCGACCAGCAAGGGCGTCGACCGCCTGGAGAAGCAGGGCTGGGTCGCCCGCCAGGCCAACCCGGCGGACCGCCGCTCCTCGCTGCTGGCCCTGACCGACGACGGTTCACAACTCCTCGACGCCGCCGAGGCGACCTTCACCGCAGGCCTGAGCGAGCTGGTCGAAGGCACCCTCGACCAGTCCACGACGGCAGCCGCCGCCCTGGCCCTCCGCCGGCTGCGCTCCGCGCTCGAACGCGACCAGGTCGGCACCCCCACCGGCTGAAAGCACGCGCCCGGTCGACTGCCCGCCTACGCGCGGCCCGGCGACACCGCGCCCCTCCGCCGTCACCTTCGGTGAAGGCCCTGCCGGGGTTGCCTCCGAGGCCGGCAAGGCGCAGGCTGGAGGTGTCCCCTGGAAGTCGTGTAGGGCGAGAGCCCCACGGAAAGCAGGGAGCTCGGGAGCGTCACCGCCTATCCGGAGGAGCGGCCCCGTCCCGAGCGCACCCGGGTGAAACGAAACAAACCGTCCGGTCCGACTGCGCACGGACGGAGGCCCCCAGCGGGGGGTCGCTCTCGGAACAGCATCTAGCCGCGTCGTACGCGACGCTCCGTCCGGCCAGTGAGCACGGACGGCACCAACGAAAGCATTGCAGGCGTCAAGAACGAGAGTGTAAGTCGCAGGAGCAGTAGAGGCCCCCTCCTGGTAGAGGGGGCCGACGCCTGCCCCGGGCAGGCCTCGCCGCCGCTTCAAGCCCCCCTGCCGGCTGCGGTGTCCGCTCGGGGCAGGGCTCAGCCGTCCAGTGAGAGTGCGTTCTTGGCGTGCGCGACGGATTCCTCCGAGGCGGGTCCGCCGGGGTTCTCGGTGGCCAGGGCCTGGTTGAGGGTGACGAACGGGCGCATCCGCCGCTCGTAGCGGGCGTACGCGGCGCGGTGGTCACCGTCGGCCCGGGCAAGGCAGTCGGCCAGCACGTGGGCGCCCACGAGGGCCAGGCTGGTGCCCTGCCCCGAGAGGGGGGAAGGGCAGTAGCCGGCGTCCCCGAGCAGGGTCACCCGGCCCCGTGACCACTGGTCCATGCGGATCTGGGCCATGGCGTCGCAGTAGAAGTCGGGGGCCTTCCGCGCGGCCTCGGCCAAGCGGGCCCCTTCCCATCGCATCGACGCGAGCCTGTCCACGACGAGCTGCCGGAGGGCGTCGCCGCCGCGGAGGTCCTGGTCGAGGGGGGCGGACTCGAAGCCGAAGGCGATCCTGAGTTCGGTGTTGTCGCGTACGGGCATGATGCCGAAGCCCGCGTCGCCGTCCCGCAGCCACACCTGCCAGTCGTCCAGGCCCAGGAAGTTGTCCGCACCGAACACCGAGAGGCAGCTGCCCAGATGGTGGGCGAAGCGCTCCTCCGGGCCGAAGGCCAGGCGCCGTACGGTGGAGTGCAGGCCGTCAGCCCCGACCACGAGGTCGAAGCTGCGGGACGGTCCGTGCGCGAAGTCGACGCGCACGCCGGTCTCGTCCTCGTCGAGCGCGGTGATGCTGTCGCCGAAGAGGTACTCGACGCCCGCATGTGTGTGCTCGTGCACCATCCTGACCAGGTCCTCGCGCAGCACCTCGATGTCTTCGCTGTCGAGCCGTCCGCTGCTGAAGGTCGCCTCGGTGGAGCGGCCGACCTCGCGGCCGTCGGGGTCGAGGACCGACATGCCGCGCATCCGGGTCCGTGCGCTACTTGCCTGCTCCAGCAGGCCCATCCGCTCCACGACTTCCAGTGCGACACCGCGGATGTCCACGGCCTGGCCGCCGGGGCGCCGGCCTGGAGCGCGTTCGACGACGGTGGGCGCGAATCCGTGGCGGCGCAGCCAGTAGGCGAGGACGGGCCCGGCGATTCCGCCGCCGGAGATGAGTACGGTCTGCATGAGGAGCTCCTCCAGTGCTCTGTACGGTGTACGCGCCCTGAACGTACGTCGTACGCGCAGACCCTTCAACTAGCCGTCTGTGGCCGTGTACTAGATCAGAATCCCGTCCATTCGGCGTTGCCGCTGCTACCTTCTGTACTAGTACACAACAGGAAGGCGGCCGGTCGTGACGAAGACCACAGGGACGGCTGGTGATCCGCCCTATCTGCGTATCGTCGCCGCGATCCGGCGACGCATCGCGCACGGTGAACTCGCCCCCGGGGACCGGGTTCCCTCGACCCGGCAGATCGCGGCGGAATGGGGCGTCGCGCTCGCCACCGCCACCAAGGCCCTGACCACCCTGCGCCTGGAGGGACTTGTCGAGGCCCGGCCCCGGATCGGCACGGTCGTCGCCGGAACCACCCCCGCCGCCCCCGCCGCGCCCGCCGCGCCGGCCCGCAGGCGCCCGTCACCCGCCCCGGACGCCGCGCAGGCGCAGGCGCAGGAGCAGGAGCAGGAGCTCAGCCTCGACCGGATCGTCCGTACCGCCATCGAGATCGCCGACACCGAAGGGCTCTCGGCGCTCTCCATGCGCGGCGTCGCGGCCCGCCTCGGCGTCGCGGCGATGTCGACCTACCGGTACGTCCCGAGCAAGGAAGACCTCGTCCTGCGCATGGCCGACGCCGCGTTCGGCGAGAAGTCCTACCCCGCGGAAGCCCCCGAGGATTGGCGTACCCGCATCGAGCTGGGCGCCCGGACCCTGTGGAGCCTGTACCGGCGGCACCCGTGGCTGGCCCAACTCGGCTCCCTCACACGCCCTCTGATCGTGCCCAATCTGATGGTCCACGGCGAGTGGGTGCTGAGCGCCCTCGACGGCCACGGACTCGACCCCACGGCGCTGTTCGACATCCACGTCCTGCTCTACAGCCACGTCCAGGGCCTCGCGGTGCACCTGGAGATGGAGGCACACGCTGAAGCCACCACGGGTCAGTCGGAAGACCAGTGGATGGACAGCCGCACCCCCGCCCTCCAGGAACTGGTGGAATCCGGTCGCTTCCCGGCCTTCACCAAGGTGGTCGGAGCCTTCGAGGACGGCTACGACCTGCGTCTCGACGCGCTCTTCGAATTCGGCCTCAAGACGCTCCTCGACGGCCTGACTTCCCTCGTCGAAGGCCGGGAAGCCGCCACGTAGGAACACGAGCGAGTTCATCCAGGACCGGACCCACTCGCCCCTTCGCTCCATCAGGGCACCCGCCGAACGTCCGGTCCTGTCCCTTGCCGGCCTTGACCGGCTCGGCCATGTTGCTGGTGGCGTCGCAGGTCCCGTGGAACGCCTCCCCCGGCGTCCGGCCCGCCGGTGCGCCCTGGGGCAAGCCCTCGGAACCGCACAGAGCGAGAACCTTGAACTGCGATGCGGTCTCGGCGCCCGGCCGACTGCAGGTCCCGAGACCGCCTGATGCCCGATCTCATAGGGGGTCCGGCCTCAGCGGGGCGCCGGAACCGCAGTGCTCAGGGCCCGCTCGATCTCGGAGGCCGGAAACGGCGTCCGCTTGCTCTCCGTGAGAAGACGGCTGTGAAACGCGTCCAGGACGACGGCAGTCCGAGCGTGTCGTTCGATGATCGCGGCGACCTCTGGCGTGACGCCATCGGGCTTTCGGCCCGCGATCCATTCGTGGAGGAACGCCTCGTGGTCCGTGTCGACGCGTATACCGTCGGGCAAGTGGTGGCGGAGCAGGTGGCTCGGGGTGTAGCAGCGGTCGTAGGCGAGATGCCGGGAGAGGAACTCGACCTCAGTTGCTGTGAGTTGGAAGCTGGAGCTCAGGGCGAGTCCGAAGTCCGCGAAGTAGAGCAGTCGTCCATCGGTCAGGATGTTGCGGAAGTGGGCGTCGAAGTGGACGAGCCCGTGAGAGCTCATGAAGGCGGTTCCGCGCATCAGGGCTTCTTCCAACCATGGGTAGGGCGAGCCGTCCCCGCTCTGCGGGCCGGCTTCCCGCTGGTCGGCCAGCCACGTGGCGAGCGTCTGTGGCACGTGTTCCAGGAAGAGAACCAGGCTGGAGGAGGACCGGCCGATGGCCTCCAGCCGCTCGCGCACGGCCGGTGAGTCCTCCCAGTGCGCGACCGCTCCGTCGATGCCCCCGAACTCGTCGGCGAACCCCTCGGGAGGGGAGTCGGGCAGGACCCGCCAGTGGTACATCAGCGGAAAGCCCTCGTACTCGTTTCCGAGGACCCAATTGGTGGTCATGGTGTGCACGGCCAGCTCGCGCCAGGCTCCGAACCCGGCCGACCCCACTCCGTACTGGTAGAACGTCGGCAGTCCGAAGAGATTCGCCGTCGACCGCACGTTCTCCGGCCGCAACTCGATGTCCGTCAAGGGCACCCGCTTGACGAAGACCCGCGTCCCATCGATGTCCAGCTCCGCCGACCTGCCGCCGATGCCGGACCCGAGCGGCGCGACGGCGGCCACGACCTCGCCGAGCCGGTGGTCGCTCAGAAGGGACAGGCGTGTGGCGACGGTCCCGTAAGTGGCGAGGCGCGCGGCATGGTACGGGTCCGGGTGGCGCATCGACTGCTCCTCAGTACCCCGAGCCAGGGCGTCGGTGATCTCACGAACGTGATCGACCCTATCGGCCGAGACGGCCCCTGCATGCCCTCAAAGCCGTCCGGAGGGAGAATTCCGACGCCGCATCGAGCCCTGGCACACCGGCTGCCACGAGACGTCCTGGGGTCGCCTCTCCCCGCTCAAGCACCGCAACTGGAGTGAGTGCCAGGGGCTTTCGGTCCGCTCCCGCCGCAGACCGTAGCTCCTCCGTCATGCTGTCGGTTCAGTGCGTCGCTCGTGGCGTGAGCGTGCAAGGTGGTGGGCGGCTCGCAGCAGTTCGCGTGTTGCGGCCTGCGTGCGCTTGCCCGGGTTCACCACGGCCAGCCAGCCCAGGCTGCCGTACACGGGGTGCGCGATCACGGTGTCGGCGGCGCTGGGGTCGACCTCGGCGGAGGCCGGTTCGCGCGGCGCGTGCCCGGTCCACCGGATGAACGCGTCCTTGCCGGCGGCGATGTTCACGCGGAAGGCGTCCGGCCGGTCCAGGCGGGACGACTCGTCACCGGGGTAGTTCTTGGTCACGACGGTCGCGAAGGGCTGGGACGTCGTCGTCGTGACGCCGTCGGGGGCGTAGTAGAAGAAGGTGTCGCCCCAGCTGAGCTCCGGCGCGCCGTCGCCGGGTGCGGGCTTGAGGGTCAGGACGCCGTCAAGGGCGTCCACGAAGCTGATGATCTCTTCACTCGTCATGTGCTCCAGCGTTTCATTGAAGTGCTTGTGGAGACTTCCGGACCCAGACCATCTCTGGCATACGGTTTTCCACATGACAAGTCTCAAATCAGCAGGTATGCGCACTGCTGATGTCGCGCGCAGCGTCGGGTATTCCGTCCAGCAGATCCGCAACCTCGAACGCGACGGGGTGCTCCCACCCGCGGCGCGCACGGCCACGGGATACCGGACCTACGGCGAGGTCCATCTGCAGTGCGCCCTGGCCTACCGGGCCCTCGCCGCGGCGGCGGGGCCGATCGAGGCCAAGAGCATCGTCCGGGCCTTCCACCAGTGCCCAGCCTCACAGGCCCTGGCCCTGCTCGACGCGGCGCACGCCCGACTCCACAAGGAGCGCGCCGAACTGGGGCAGGCCAAGGACGCCGCCCGCGCGATCTACCGCGAGCCGATCGACGACGTACGCGCCTCGGACGCGATGAGCATCTCCGAGCTCGCCACCGCCCTCGATGTACGCCCCTCGACGTTGCGGCACTGGCATGCGGAGGGCCTCGTCGTCCCCGACCGCGATCCCGTGCGCGGAACCCGACGCTACACACCGGCCCAGGTGCGCGACGCACGGATCGTGCACCAGCTGCGCAAGGCCGGATACCGCATCACGCCGCTCCGGGCCCTCGTGCCGCAACTCCGCAACGCCCGCCGATCGCGGGATGTCGAGTCGGCGCTGGCCGCCAGGGACGCCAGTATCACCGCGCGATCCGCAGCCCTCCTCGACAGCGCCTCGGCACTCCGCGCCGTGCTCTCCCTGCGGGAGCGAACGGACCGATCCGAGGACGGCCGCGAGGATCCCGCTCGGACCGGGGGCGCGACGTGAACCAGGACGGCCGCCTCACACCCGGCGGTCAGCATCCTCCGACACCCCGCCCGCAGCCTCCAGCCCTGCCGGCAAACGATGGCGAGCTCAAGTGATCAACGCACTACCCCTCGGATGATCATGTGACCGTGGAGGTACAGGTCACCCTCGATATGCCGGACAAGGTCGCCGGCTTCCTCCGCGCCGCCGAGCTGGAGCCCGCCGAACGCGCTGTGCTCGACCAGGGCGCGACCGTCCGGCGCGGGCAGGGGCTACACCCTGCGCGTCAGCGCCGCCCCCACCGAACACCTCCAGCTCCTCGCTCGCTGCCGGCCGCTCGACGGCAGCCAGGGCCTCCCAGCGGTTCCGGCCCAGCGCAAGGCCCGCCGCGAGTACGAGAGCCGTGTGAGCGCCCTCGCACCGATCGAACCATGATCGTTCGCACCAATAACCATGCAAGAGATTGAATTTTCAAATGATTGCTTGACTCTTCAAGCAGGCCCTCCTATGTTGGTTGAAGATTCAACGATGAGCCCTCCGGCCAGCGGAAGGCTCCCCACCCTCACCGGTCCGAACCAGGAATCCCAGGGACCAGGACGAAGGAAAACCATGAACCGCACCAGCATCCGACGGGCCACCATCGCGACGGCCTCCCTCTTCCTCGCCGGCGCCGCCGCCCTCGGCACCGGCGGCCAGGCCCTGGCCGCGACCTCCGGGCCGGCACCGGCCGCCGTGCACTCCTCGTCGTCCGACGCGGCGATACAGGGCGGCGATCTGAGCATCGTGTCGCTGCCCGCGCACCGCGTCGACGCGGACCAGCGCCCGCAGGAGTTCACCGTCCGCTATACCGACGGCACCCGACTCCCGCAGGCCCTGCAGATCCTCGTCGTCTCCCCCGAGCACAGCCCCTACCTCCAGACCGGCGACGTCCGCCTGGAACGGTTCGACACCGCGACCCGGCAGTGGGAGCCCGTGGACCTGGGCTCGCAGACCGGCACCCTCTACACCCGCATCCCGCTCACCGGCCGCGTCCTCGCCGACGGCGACACGAGCGTCCGCTTCCGGATCGCCGCCGCACACGACCTGGGCGCCACGCTCCAGCACCTGACCGTGCAGCCGCGCGGCATCCTCTACACCGCCCCGCAGACCGGTCGGGCGTGACCGCAGGCGCCACCCCGCACGCGCACCCACCACACCCGCGCCGTGAAACGCGGGTCGGGCACCACCCCGGCCCAGGTGGGCTCAGCCTTCCGGCCTCGCACAAGCCGGACGGAAAGCGCCGGTGGAGCCGCCCGGCGTGCACGCCGCCCCGGGACTCGCAGTCCTCAGCGCGGTACGCCGTGGCGCCGCTCCGCCGCCAGCCGCTCGACCGGCCCTGCGGTCACCCCGCCGACGCGCCGCCGGCCGCGTCGGCCGCGTCGAGCGGGAGCCGGTCCGGCCCACCGGAGCAGGGCGCACCGTCGCTCAGGTACGTGGCCGCCCACCGCCCCAGCTCGGCCAACGCGGGCTCCAACGCGTTGCCCGCTTCGGTCAGCCGGTAGGAGACCCGCAGCGGAGGGCCGGCGTCCACCTCCCGCAGGATCAGGCCGGCCTCGCCGAGTTCGGTGAGCCGCTCCGAGAGCATGCGTTCGCTGATGCCCGGGATGGCCCGCCGAAGATCGGCGAAGTACACGGGCCCCGGCATCAGGGTGGCGACGATCAGGCCCGTCCACCGCTTGCCGAAGAGCTGGAAGACACGCGTGATGCCCCCGTCGGCCTTCCTGCATGCCTGCTCGCCGTGATTCGCCATGCCACCAGGGTAGCCCGCACCGTATGTGACTTTAGAAAAGTAAGTAGCTATGTTATTACTAGCTACGCAAGAAACTTCCCCCCTCTAGCTCCGGAGCCCTCCATGGCCACCCTGCTGCACCTCGACTCCTCCGCCCTGCCCCACGGCTCCGCCTCCCGCGAGGTCACGGCCACCTTCCGCAAGGCATGGGAGGAGCAGCACCCCGAGGGCACGGTCGTCTACCGCGACCTCGCGGCCGAGCCGCTGCCGCACCTCACCGCTGCCGGCATCACGGCCGCCTTCGCCGACCCGGCCGACCACACGGACGAGCAGAAGGCCGCTTTCGCCCTGCGCACCGAGCTGGCCGCGGAGCTGGAGAACGCGGACGCGGTGCTCATCGGCGCCCCCATGTACAACTTCACGATCCCCTCCAGCCTCAAGGCATGGCTGGACCACGTGATCATCATGGGCCGCACCGGCGGTGAGAACTCCTCCGTGGCGGGCAAGCCCGTCACCGTCGTCGCCAGCCGCGGCGGCTCCTACGCGCCCGGCACGCCGCGCGAGGACTTCGAGTTCGCGGCCAAGTACCTGGAGAAGGCGCTGACCGGCCTGCTCGGCCTCAAGGTCGACGTCATCACGCCCGAACTGACCCTGGCCCGCACCGTCCCCGCGATGGCCGACCTGGTCGACCTGTCGGACGCCTCCCGCGCCCAGGCCCACGAGCAGGCCACCGCCAAGGCCAAGGCCCTCGCCGCCGACCTCTCCGCCTGACCGGCACCTGACCGGCACCTGCGGGCCGCACACCGGCACGGCGCGGACCGAACCCGGCCCGCGCCACCGCCACTGATGTCATCGTCGCGGGGGCGGGGCGGGGGCGCCCCCCCCCCCCCCCACGGCCCGCGCGTGTGCCTGCGACCCGGCGAGCGCCAGCCGGAGGTCGTGCTTCGGCGGGAGGACGTCCAGCCCGCCGAGCGCGACGCTTCCCCCTCTGTGCCGCCAGCGGGCCTGGGCACCGGCCTGCGCCAGCACCCGGTCACCGAGCACCGTGGTGTGGCGGCGGACGAGCCTGTTCCGGCGGACGAGCAGCAGAACGGCGCAGCACAGAACCTCGAAGGCCAACGCCGCCAACAGCCCGTTCCCACCGTCCGCGACCAACCAGCACCCGGCGGCCACGCCGGCCGTCATCGCCAGCCCCAGCACCACCCGCAGCCGGGTTCGAGCCTTCACGGCGCGCCGGTACAGTCCCTCGTCCTGCACCAGGCCTCGGTCGGCGAGCCGCTGCCGCAGGGCCGCGACCGCCGGGCCTGCGTCCACCTCCGCGACCACGCTCAGCAGGTCACGGGTGCGGCTCTGCCCGACGGAGGCCACCACGGCGGCCTCGAAGTCGTTCTTCCGGGCCCGGCGCGTGGCGGTCACCTCACCCGAGCGGGAGGCGACGAGGTCGCCGCGTTCGTGCATCAGCACGAGCGCGGTCTCGCCCACGTGCCGGGCGAGGCAGGCCAGTTCGTACAGCCGCTCAACGCCCTCCGCTCCGCCCGCCGCCCGCTCCGCACGGTGCAGTTCCCGCAGCGCCGCACGGTAGCCGAGCCCGGCCACGAGAAGGGCGACGCCCGACACGAGGAAGAACCCCACGAACGGCCCCATCGCGCCCCCTTCGCCACCGGTCACGCCAGTGTGGGGCGGAGCGCCACTCTCAACAACCCTTATTTGGCCAAGAGTTGGCGATCACCTGCAACTCTCCGAGCCCCCTACGCCCTGGAGAAGACCCGCTGCGCGCTCCCCCGCGGCTGACCGCCCAGGCCGGCCACTGCACCCTTCCTCTCCTCCTGCAGATAGATCTCGCAGTCACCCCCGGAGTAGTAGTCCCGCAGCACCACGAAGACCCCCGACCCCGCGTCGTCCACACTCCCCGCCCGCCAACTCCCCTGGTACTCCCCCAATGACACCCCCTGCCCGACGGGATCCTTCGCGCAGAAGTACCCGTCGAGCCGCACCTCACCGAGCCGTCCGCCCTCCCGCAGTTCGATCACCTCGTCCCGCGACGCCCAACGCCCCACGTAGTCCCTCGGATCCGGCCCTCCCGACCGAGCCTTCAGATAGCCCGTCAGACCGGCGATCAGCAGGACACCCGCCAGCAGGACAGCGCCCTCCCTGGACTTCAGGTACTTCCATCGACCAGCCACAGCTCCCCCTCGCTCCACGCCGTCGTACTCGAAGTCACCACGGCATCTCAGCCCTTCTCCATGACGAACCCCTTGCTCGCCAGCAGCCACAGGTCCTTCTCGTTGGTCATGGCCGTCAGCCAGATCCTGCAGTCGCCTCCCCCGCCTACCTGTGCGCTTCTGTCGCAGGCCTGCCCATTCTTGACGCTTCGGATACTGTTCCTCTTGTTGGCATGTACGCGAGAATCATTCGGTGGACATCATCAGCGAACACTCAACGCCCCGCGGACGAACCCGCCGACGGGGAGCGAAGATCTCACTCCTGCTCACCGCCCTTCTCGCCGGCTCCACACTCTGCCCGACGACGGCCTCCGCCGCCGGGCAGGACCCGGAACAGATCTGCGGCAAGACGGTCCAGGGCCGCATCCTGGAGAAGTACCGGGAGTACCGGACCACGCTCGGCTGCCCCAAGGACAACGAGCAGACCGCTCCCGACGGGGTGGGCCGGTTCAGTGTCTTCGACGGCGGGTCGATCTACTGGAGCCCCTCCACCGACGCCCACGCCATCTGGGGCCTCGTCCGCGACAAGTGGGCCGCCCTGGGCTGGGAGAAGGGCTCCCTCGGCTACCCCACCAGCGACGAACTCTCCCTCCCCGACGGCGCCGGGAAGCGTCAGGTGTTCCAGGGCGGCTCGCTCTACTGGCATCCCACACGCTCCAACGGCGTCCACCCCGTCTGGGGCCTCATCGGCCAGCGCTGGGGACAGACGGGCTGGGAAGGCGGGGTGTACGGCTACCCCGTCACCGACGAACTCCAGCAGGAGGGCGTCACCCAGATGTTCGAGCACGGCCCCATCCGGTGGTCGCCGAACGAGACCGCGAACCCGCTGATCCCCCGCGCGAACGCCCAGTTCTTCCAGGGCAGCCCGGCCCCGGGCGACCTGAAGGAGAGTGCCACGCTGCTGCCCAAGGGCCCCGACCGGGGCGTCGTCGTGGTGCGCGGCTACATCGGCGACGACGGCAACCCGATCAACCACGCCCTGGGCAACCACCGCCTGTGGAGCACCGAACCCGAAGCCAGCTCCAAGGTGGCCATCGCCTGGGACACCGCCACGGGCCAGGTCGGGATCTACGTCGACCAGTCCTGCGTCGGGGATCTGACATGCCGCAATGCCAAGCCGCTGGTGCGCACCGAGCACGCCAAGGTGGTCCAGGACGACCGGACCCCGCAGAACGAGTACTGGGCGGAGCCCTACGGTGACGGTGGCATCCGGGTGGACGTGTCGGCGGTGAACTCGTTCGTGGACGTTCCGGGCTCGCAGTACGCGGACCTCGGCCGGATCAACGCGACGTTCCACATCTACCCGCACCGCTACGACGACAAGAACAAGAACTTCACCGGCTTCGACGTCGACACGAACAAGGACAGGTACCCGTCCTGGGAGGTCCTGCGCTACCCACGTCTGCTGGAGAACTCCGGTTCCCCGCAGGCCCTGTGGCAGGGCGCCGTGTGGCAGGGGTCCATCACGGACCTGAAGGCCCCGCAGCACCTGTGCTACCGGAACGACCCGGACCACGCACCCGTCAACATGACCTGCAACTGATCGACGCGGGAGGGCCGGTCCGTCCGGCCTCCCGCCCGGTCCACCGGCACGACGTACACGCTGGCGGAGTAGGCGCCGAATCCGGCGCTGCGGAGGTGGCCGGGCGAGGGACTGGTCGCGGCCTGCGCCCGGACGCGACGGTCCCCGGCCGTGGATCGGTCGTGGAAGGCGCTGACGACCGCCCCGTTCACTGGCGGGCGGGGCGGGGCAGGTCGTCGAGCCAGGCGCCGATGAGGCCCTGGACGGTCTCGGCGCACTCGACCTGCGGGTTGTGGCCGACGCCGTCGAGCACCGTCGCCGCCATCCGGGGGTAGTGGTCGAGCAGGGCGAGTTGGTCGCGCCAGCCCACCAGGGCGTCCTGCCGGGTGGTGACCAGCAGGTGCCGGCCCTGGTGGGCCGGCACGCGGTGTTCGGGCCAGTGCGGCAGCAGGAAGTCGGCTTCGAGTTCGGCGGCGGCCGCCTGGTCGTGCGCGCGCCATCCCGGCCGGACGTACTGTTCGAAGAGCTTCCAGTTGCGCGCGGTGTGACGGGCCATGACGAGGCCGAAGAGTTCGCGGTCGGCGGGCGGGAGCCGGTCGAGGAGTTCGTCGTCACGCTCGGCCACGGTCGCGCCGGGCAGGGTCCGGTCGGGGCCCCAGTGCACGACCGGTACGAGCAGCGCCGATCCCAGGACCTGCGCCCCGAACCTCGCCGTCACCGCCCGGGCCAGCTGCCCGCCGAACGACTGCCCGAGCACGGCGAAGGGCTGCTCGCCCAGTTCGGCGTGGATCCAGTCGAAGACGGAGTCGGCCAGGGCGGCCGCCGACGTCGTCCCCGGCAGCCGGGGGCTGGTGCCGTGGCCGGGGAGGTCGAGGTAGAGCCGCCGCCACCCGGGGCGGTCGGCGAAGGCGGGTTCGACGGGGAGCAGGACCCGGTGGTCGACGGTGTAGCCGTGGATCATGACGAGCGGTGTGCCGTCGCCGAATTCGAGGTGCCGGATGGCGGAGTCGGTCATGACGGAAGGGTCCAACCATCACACCAATGGCAAGGTCAAGCCACACCATCAGACACCCACCTCGGGCTCACGCCTCAGGCTCGGCTCCTGACCTCGGTGAGGTACTCCCGGATGGCATCACGGTTACGGGTCAGGCACTGGATCCGACGGGTCATCCGCTCCGTCTCGGACTCCAGGGTGCCGATCATCTCCGGTGTGGCGTCGGCGAAGTGGATCGTCCGCGGGCTGTCCAGACAGGGCAGGATCTGCCTGATGATCCGCGTGGGCAGTCCGGCGTCCAGGAGTCCGCGGATCTGCAGGACCCGGTCGACGAGGTAGTCGTCGTAGGAGCGGTAGCCGTTCGCCTCGCGGTGCGCGGTGATCAGGCCCTGCTGCTCGTAGTAGCGCAGCAGGCGCGGAGGAGTGTCCGTCAACCGGGCGAGTTCGCCGATACGCATGTGACCACCCTCACGTCCGACCGGTGCCGTTCCGGACTGGACCTTGACACGGATGTCAAGGATAGACGATCGGGCCCATGCCCGAACTCCACTCCCCCAGCCCCTCGAACCCGCCCGCCACCCGGCTTCCCCAGCCCCCGAACCGGCCCGCCACCCGGCTGCCCTGGCCCAGCCTGCTGGCCCTGAGCACCGCCGGATTCGTCACCATCATGACCGAGGCCCTGCCCGCCGGCGTGCTGCCCGCGATGAGTGCGGACCTCGGCGTCAGCCAGTCCGGCGCCGGGCAGTCCGTCACGCTCTACGCGGCCGGCTCCATCGCGGCCGCCATACCGCTGACCGCCGCCACCGCCGGCTGGCCGCGCAAGCGCCTGCTGCTGCTGTCCGTCGGCGGCTTCGCCGCGGCCAACGCCGTCACCGCGGTCTCGACGAACTACCCCCTCACCATGGCAGCGCGCTTCGCCGCCGGCCTGGTCGCAGGCCTGCTCTGGGCCCTGCTGGCCGGGTACGCCCGCAGCATCGTCGCGCCGGAGCAGCGCGGCAGGGCGATGGCCGTCGCCATGGGCGGCTCGACGGTCGCCCTGTCGGTGGGCGTGCCCGCCGGCACCCTGGTCGCCGCGCTGGTGGGCTGGCGCACCACCTTCGGACTGATGAGCGCCGTCGCCGTGGCACTCACCGCCTGGATGCTCGTCGCGCTCCCGGCCGTCCCGGGGCGGCCCGGCCATGCCCGCACCCCCGTCCGGCAGGTGCTGCGGGTCCCCGGGGTGACGGCCGTCCTCACCGTCACGGCGGCCTTCGTCCTCGCCCACAACCTGCTCTACACGTACGTCGCGGCGCTGCTCGCGCCGCTGGGGCTCGGCGGCCGGACCGACACCGTCCTGCTCGTCCTCGGACTGTCCTCCCTGGTGAGCATCCTCGGTACCGGGGCGCTGATCGACCGCCACCTGCGCACCCTGACGATCGCCGCCTGTGCCCTGCTCTCCGCCGCGGCCCTGTCCGTCGCCGCCGCCCTGCTCACCGGCACCTCCTGGCCCGTCTACGGCAGCGCCGCGGTCTGGGGCCTCGCCTTCGGCGGCGCCGCCACCCTCCTGCAGACGGCGGTGGCCGACGCGGCCGGCCCGGCCGGGGACATCGCCCAGTCCCTGCTCGTCACCTGCTGGAACCTCGGCATCGCCGGCGCCGCGCTCACCGGCGGTGTCCTCCTCGACCACGGCGGCCCGAGCACGTTGCCCTGGTCCGCCCTGGTCCTGCTCGCCGCCGCCCTGACCGTCACCGTCGCCGCCCACCACCACGGCTTCCCCCGCCCCACCGGCCGCCGCACCGGCCGCCCGACCGACCACCCGACCGGCTGAACGGTCCGGCCATCCGGTCGGCTCTGCTGCGGCAATCCCCGAGACCGTGGTGGCGGGAGTACTGCTGGTTGCGCACGCAGGTCCGCCGGACTACGGGCCTCCGGATGCGTCGTCAGCTGCCGCAGGCCCAGCCTGCGGCAGCCGTCTCCTCGGTACCGGCGCAGCAGCCCTGCGGTGCGGCGTCGATTGCCCCCTTGCCTTGAGGTGCGGCGTCGGCGCTCTTGCCCAGGGTGTCGGCGTCGGCCTTGACGACGTAGACCTCCCAGGGCTCCTTGCCGGGGCCGGTGACCCAGACCTTGTCCTGGAGGGCGTAGCAGCAGGAGGTGTCGTTCTCCTCGAAGGTGGCGAGGCCGGCGTCCGTGAGGCGGGCGGCGGCCGCGGTGACCTGGTCGGTGGTGGCGACTTCGACGCCGAGATGGTCGATGCGGGTGTCCTCACCGGCCTCGCCTTCGATGAGGACGAGCTTGAGCGGGGGCTCGGCGATGGCGAAGTTGGCGTAGCCGGGGCGGCGCTTGGCGGGTTCGGCGTTGAAGAGCTTGGAGTAGAAGGCGATGGAGCCTTCGAGGTCGGCGACGCGCAGGGCGAGCTGGACGCGGGACATGGCGGTTCTCCCCAACAGGCTGGATCGATGTCTGTCGATGCAACCTTGCGCCCTGGATCGAAGTTCGTCAACATAGACGTATGTCGAATCAGGAACTTCGAGTGCTCGGCCAGGACGACGACGCGGACGGATGCTGCCCCGGGCTGCTGACCGCCCCGCTGGACGAGGACCAGGCCGTGGAACTGGCGCGGGTGTTCAAGGCGCTGGGCGATCCGGTACGGCTGCGGCTGCTGTCGATGATCGCCTCCCGGGCCGGGGGCGAGGTGTGCGTGTGTGACCTGACCCCGGCCTTCGACCTCTCCCAGCCGACGATCTCCCACCACCTGAAGCTGTTGCGGCAGGCCGGACTGATCGACTGCGAGCGCCGGGGCACCTGGGTGTACTACCGGCTGGTCCCCGAGATGACCGACCGCCTCGCCGGCATCCTGGCCCGCCCGGCGGCCGAGCCCCTGCCCGCACCCACCGGGTCCGCCTCGTGAGCACCGAAAACGCGCCGAACACGCCGAACACGCCGAACACGCCGAAGTCACCGACCGCACCAGCCGCACCAGCCGCACCGACCAGACCGAACGCCCCGGTGGCGGCCCGACTGTCGTTCACGGACCGCTACCTCGCCCTGTGGATCCTGGCCGCGATGGGCCTCGGCATCGGACTGGGCCGCCTGGTGCCCGGCCTCGGGAGCGCACTGGCGGGGGTGACCGTCTCCGGCGTCTCGCTGCCGATCGCGCTCGGCCTGCTGGTGATGATGTACCCGGTGCTCGCCAAGGTCCGCTACGACCGCCTCGACACCGTCACCCGCGACCGCCGCCTCCTCGTCCCCTCCCTGCTGCTGAACTGGGTCGTCGGCCCGGCGCTGATGTTCGCCCTCGCCTGGCTCCTCCTGCCCGACCTGCCGGAGTACCGCACCGGGCTGATCATCGTCGGCCTCGCCCGCTGCATCGCCATGGTGATCATCTGGAACGACCTGGCCTGCGGCGACCGGGAGGCCGCCGCCGTCCTCGTCGCCCTCAACTCCGTCTTCCAGGTCGTCACCTTCGGTGCGCTGGGCTGGTTCTACCTGTCCGTCCTGCCCGGCTGGCTCGGCCTGGAACAGACCGCCCTGAACGTGTCGGTGTGGGAGATCGCCCGCAGCGTGCTGATCTTCCTCGGCATCCCCCTCGCCGCCGGCTACCTCACCCGACGCCTGGGCGAGCAGGCCAAGGGCCGCACCTGGTACGAGGGCACGCTGCTCCCGCGCATCGGCCCCTTCGCCCTGTACGGGCTGCTGTTCACGGTCGTCATCCTCTTCGCCCTCCAGGGCGAGGCCGTCACCTCCCGGCCGTGGGACGTCGCCCGGATCGCGCTGCCCCTGCTGGTCTACTTCGCGCTCATGTGGACCGGCTCCCTGTTCCTCGGCCGCGCGGTGGGCCTGGACCACCCGCGGGCCACCACACTCGCGTTCACCGCCGCCGGCAACAACTTCGAACTGGCCATCGCCGTCGCCATCGCCACCTTCGGCGCCACCAGCGGCCAGGCCCTCGCCGGAGTCGTCGGCCCCCTCATCGAGGTGCCCGTCCTCATCGGCCTGGTCCACGTCGCCCTCGCCGCCCGCCGCCTCTTCCCCCAGCCCGCCGCCCCCGGAGGTTCCGTCCGTGCCTGAGCCCAAGCCGTCCGTGCTCTTCGTCTGCGTCCACAACGCCGGACGCTCCCAGATGGCCGCCGCCTTCCTCAGCCACCTCGGGGGCAGCCGGGTCGAGGTCCGCTCCGCCGGCTCCGCCCCCGCCGACACCGTCAACCCCGCCGTGGTCGAGGCCATGGCCGAGGTCGGCGTCGACCTCTCTGCCGAGGTTCCGAAGATCCTCACCACCGAGGCCGTACAGGCCTCCGACGTGGTGATCACCATGGGCTGCGGCGACGCCTGCCCGTACTTCCCCGGCAAGCGCTACCTCGACTGGACGCTCGACGACCCGGCCGGGCAGGGCGTCGACGCCGTACGCCCGATCCGCGACCGGATCGAGACCCGGATCCGCGGCCTGCTCACCGACCTCGGCATCCAGCCCAGCGCGTGAGAGCCCACCGGTAGCCCCAGGGCAGTCCTACGCGCCGGGCACACCCCGACGCCGTACGCGCTGACGCCGGGCATCGCGGCTCTGGTCGCGGTCACCGTGGTGACGACCAGCTCGTTCACCAAGGCCGCCGCCGCGTTCTGCGCGAACGTCGGCATCCACGCCATCGACCGGCGGGCCCCGGCCCTGTGGGCCGAGGGAACCGGCACCCCCCCTGGGCCTGACCGCCCGAGCCCGCACCGTCGTGGGGGCTCGGGCGGCCTCGTCGCACGCCTGCGCCGTCCTGCCTACGTGTGACGGGGTCAGGTGGTGCAGGAGGGGATGTTGTCGAGCCAGGCCGGTCCCTGGACGTAGATGTTGCTGATCCAGCCACGGTAGTCCGGCAGGTAGGACCAGGCGTCGTTGACGTAGCCCTCGGCCTCGACCTTCTCGGCGTGCTGCTGGCACTGGATGCGGACCGTCGTGGGGCCGGGCAGGACGGCGACGGGCGGGTTGGCGGTCGACGGGGTGGGGCGGATGTTCACCCCGCTGCTCCAGGTCCGGCGGTCGGCGCCCGCGGGGACGTCCGGCGTGTAGCGCAGGGCGCCGGCGTAGTCGGCGGCCGTGTGGCTGGAGAAGTCGGACACCATGAGGTGGGTGTCCGATTCCCGGGCCTCGACGATCTTTCCGCCGCCGAGGTAGATCGCCACGTGGTGGACGTGGGACAGGCCCCAGAAGACCAGGTCGCCGGGGCGCAGCACACCCTGGTCGCGGCCGAGTTGCTGTCCGGGCAGGCGGGAGATCCCGGCGGCGTCCTGCTGCCCGACGACGTCGCTGCCGACGGCCTGGGACCAGGCCCAGCGAACGAAACCGGAGCAGTCGAAACCGACGCGGAAGGGGTCGTTCCCGGAGCGCTCGGGGTCGCTGGGGTCGACCTGGCCGTACGTCGCGCCGGGGGTGGTGCCGTGGCCGCCGCCCCAGGTGTACCACGTACCGGCGGCGACCTGGCTGCAGGCGGCGGCGATGGCCCGGCCGGCGGCCTCCGATATCGGAGTGCCCTGCGCGGCACACGCGTCGTCGGCCGGCTCGGACGCGGCGTCGGCCCGGGCCGGGGGCGTCACCGCCGCCAGCAGGGCGACCACCAGGCAGACCAGCAGACTGGCCAGAGCGATACCACGAGTGTTCGTTCTCAACGGAGGTCCTCTTTCACCGAGCCGGGACGGGACGGGTTACGGGACTGACCATCCTCCTGTGAAAGCCCGGCATCAACGCCCATGCCGAATCGGACAGTTGATGAGACACAGTCGCCCCGCCCCCAGGCGGGCCCCTCGCTTGCCGGGGCAGGGGGCGTCCCTATACGCCACCTGTGAACGTCCGCCGCACGCCGGTACCGTCCCTGTGACAGCGCGGTCCTGCGGGGCCGGTGTGGCCGCGATCTCGGGAGAGCAGCCGCGCTTGAGGAGCACCACACACATGACGAGGACCTTCACCAAGACGTTCACGGACCCCCACACCCAGCAGCGTTCGCTGGCCCACCACCGCTGGATCGCCCGCGCCAACCCCGACGTACGCGTCCCCCACGTCGTCCACGTCCACCCCAGCGCGATCGACTACGAACACCTCGACGGCCACCACGGCACCCCCGACGACCTGCTGGCCCTGGCCGACCTCCTCGGCCACCAGCACACCACCGCCCACACCCACGACCTGCACGCCGCCCGCATGAACGCACCTCACACCAGTGGCGCCGTCACGACCGCCGCCGTCACGATCGACGACTTCGCCGACAGCCGCCGCTCGCGCCTCCACCGGCTTCTGGCCACCGGCACCGTACCGTCCCCGCTCCTGACCCCCGACGCGATCGACGACTGGCTGGAGCGGGCCGCCACCATGCCCGCCGCCTTCTACAAGGACTCCAACCCGCGCAACTTCCTCATCACCGACACCACCGTCGCCGTCGTCGACTTCGACTCCCTCACCCTCGCCCCCTTCGGCTACGACCTCGCCAAGATCATCGTCACCATCTCCATGACCGCCGGCCCCCTGCCCGAGGACACCATCCGCAAGGCCGTAGCCGCCTACAACCGCCATCCCGAGCAGCGCGGTCTTCCCGGGTGCTCCTGGCGCGAGTTCGCCGCATGGAGCGAGTTCCACCACATCCTCACCACGCCCCACCACGGCACCAACGGCTACCGGTACAGCTGGCACGCAATCAGGCCGGCCTGGACCACCGACATCCTCCGGAACTCCGACAAGGAGTCCGCACCGTGACGAACACCAGCATGACGCTCCATTCGGTCTATCAACCGACAATGTGACACATCTGCGTGATGATCCGATTCCAGACGGTGATCGACACGTTCTCGACAGTCCCCCCGATCCACTCATCGCGCACGGGCCCTTGCCGCCACGCTGTACCCACCGCCACCCCTCCGGGTGTGCGAGATCAGGAGGGGACATGGCGAGGGGCACCGCCCACCAGGTCGAACTGCTACGCGCAGAAGTCGGGACGGCCCTTCAGGCCGGCCTGGAGGAGATCCGCAACCACACCGACAGCCTCCGGGCCGAATTCACCGCGACGCTGGCGGCCGGCCTGAGCGAACACCACGACGAATTCCTCGAAGCGATCGCCAAAGAACGGCAGGAGGCCAACCGCAGGCTCCACCACCAGTTGGGCAACCTTCGCAACGAACTCAGCACTCGGCAGAACAGTGGCCGCGTCTCCCCGGACGGCGGCCCCGCCGAAGCGCCTCGGCCCGCCGTCGACTCCCCCGAGGCCGTGGGCCAGGCGACGGAAGCCGTTCACCCGACCAGCGGCGATGTCAGCACCAACTCCCCCGGTACCAACGAGCTCCCCGAAGCCGAACCCCCGGTATCCGAGCAGGCCGCGCAGCAGGCCGCGCAGCAGGCCTCCCCCTCCGTGGTCGGCGAGACCGCGGAAACCGACAGCGAGGAGACAACCGTGTCCGAAACCACCCGTCCCGACGACACGCCGACCTCCCCGCACGTCCTCACCGAGGACCAGCTCAGCCAGATCGCGACCGAGGTCGCCGCCCAACTCGCAGACCGGTTCCGTCCCTCCGGCCCCACGGAGCACGACAAGAAGGTCGATCCGGAGGGCACGGAAGCAGTCGCACCGGACCAAGCCGTCATCGACGGCCTCCCGAGCAGTCGCGCCGACGACGTGTCCGCTCTCATCCCGGAGCCCTTCGTCTGGGAGAACCACGTCAACACCCTCCTCAAGGCCGCAGCCGTGAAGACCGTCGCGATCTCCTGCCACCCCGAGACCTGGGACTTCCTGGCCGCCCAGGCCGAGGGCGCCGACCACTTCTCGAAGCCGGTCAACGACGGCAACGAGGACACGATCCTGTCCGGCCCCAGCACCATCGCCCTCCTCAACGCCCTCCGGGAAACCGCCTACAGCGGAGTCGGCAGCGGCAGCGGCAACTGCACCAGCATCGGAACGTGGGCCCTCGCCGTCACCAGCTACGAGCGCATCGCCGCCGTCATCAACAGCACCCGCCCCGCCGACGAGCAGACCGGCAACGACCGCCTGCACCAGCCGCGCATCGTCCTCGACGACCGCAGCACCACCAACTCGCCCCCCACCAACTGACCCACCGACACAGCGACGGCCCCGGCCTCAGCGGCCGGCACCAAAGGTCGATTCCGCCGGCCGACGGCGCTCGCCAGCAAGACAGCAGGTCGCGGGCTCACCGGGATCGACAGCCGCCCGAGCGACAGAACGTCACCGACCGTCTGCCCGACGCCTGCCACCGACCGCACCGATAGCCTGCACAGATGAAGCGGATTCAGCGGACCGCTGGCGTGGTCGTCGGCTCGGCTGTGGGTGACGCGCTCGGAGCCCCTTTCGAGTTCGGCCCCCCAGGAGCGTTCTCTGCGCGGTTCCCCGTCCCCGGCGCCGGTGCTGAGATGTGCGGAGGTGGCGGCTGGGATCCTGGCGAGGCCACGGATGACACGCAGATGGCCGTACTGGTGGCGGAGTCACTGGTCCAGCGGGGCGGGCTGGACCTGCCGGACGTCTTCGGCCGCTTCCAGCGGTGGGCGGCATCCGAACCCAAGGACATCGGCTTGCAGACCGAGGACGTCCTCACCAACGGCATGCCCTGGGACCTGGCTGCCGCGATCCACTTCCAGGTCAACTTGCGGGCAGCAGGTAACGGCTCGTTGATGCGGGCATCGACATCCGCGGTCCACTTCGCACGTGCGGGACAGGCCGCCACCATGGATGCCGCTCGACGCATCGCCGCCCTCACCCACGGCGACCGCGCCGCCTGGGAAGGCACCGCGATCTTCCACGAACTCATACGCGTCACGTTGGAAGGCGACGACGCCTTCCACGCGCTCCCTGACGTTCTGACGCTCATCGATCCCGATCACCGCTCGCGATACGCGACGGTCCTCGATCCCGACTGGCATCCGGACCAGGCAACCGAGTTCAACGGAGCCGTCTGGCCCTGCCTGGGGTCAGCGGTCTGGGCTCTGCGCACCACGACGACCTTCGAGGGCGCGCTGCGCGCGGCCATCGACCTGGGCGGCGACACGGACACCGTCGCCGCGGTCACCGGCGGGCTTGCGGGTGCCCGTTACGGACTGGACGCGATCCCCTCCCGGTGGACCGAGCCGCTGCACATCCCGCTGCCGGGTTCCGGCGGACGGGTCCTGCAACTGTCCGATCTCCTTGATCTGGTGGACGGCCTCGGGGGCTGATCTCGCCCGAGAACTCGCGACGCGCCGCCGACCGGTATGACGACAGGACCGCGACCGGTCCGGCGAAAGCTCGCTGCGAACCCGGGCGGGCGAGGTGTTGTCGTAGGGGCTTGGCAGGATGCTCCCATGCTCGCCATCCGTCCTGACCAACACCGTGACGACCGGTCCGGTCCTCCCGACCTCCGGGGGGACTTCGAGGTGCACCTGACCGTGGAGCCCGGCGCCGCCGAGGCGTTGGCCGGGTGGGCCGACGGTCACGGCCTGAAGTTCACCCACATCCTGCTGGCGCGCGGTGCGGCGCCCTCGCAGCCGATGCTCACCCTGCGCGCCGACGGCTCGTTGGACGAGGTCGCCGCGGCGACGTCCCGCACCACGGGCCGGCTGACTCAAGCCGGGTTCACGGTCCTACGGGCGAAGATCGAGGCCACGCCGTGGGCCGAGGGCGTTCCGGTCTCGGACGAGGACGCCGTGCCGCACGGGGCGCACCGGTACTTCGAACACCACGTCAAGCTGCTGCTTCCGGGCCCGCTTCCCACGGCCGACCTCGCCGACCCCGCCGACCCCGCCCGCCTCGCGGACCTCGCCGAGTTGGCCGTCCGCCACGGTGCGCACCTGTCGCACAACCCGCGCCGAATACGCGACGACGGCCGGCGCGAGTGGTTCGTGACCCAGCGGTGCCGCCTGGTCGGCCTGAACACCGCGGGCCACCGCCTGGAGGCGCTGCTCCAGGGCCTTGCCGCCGACGGTCGCGAGGTGGTGTCGGTGGAGCGCGAGTTCGTCGCCGTGGACAGCGACGAGGCCCTGGACGAGGGCTGGATCAGCGAGCACGAGCACGAACAGAACCACGAACGCGAACAGAAGCACGAGCAAGAGCAAGAGGGAGACCCGCGATGACCGAGGACCAGCCCCAGTCGCCAGTGGCGTGGGAGGAACTGCAATACGGGCCGTGGCAGGGCGTCCTGCTTCCCCGGCAGCCGCCGTCGGAGGACGTCCGCGAGGACCGGGGCCTGCCCAGGAGCATCCGGCCGATCGACGACGAGGCGGTGAGCCAGCAGCCGGTCTTCGACCCCGCCCTCGCCGGGTACGCCCGGGCCCTGCGGCCCAGTGAGCCCGCCTTCACCGACCCGCAGCTCGCCCAACCGTGGCTCGCCGCGCGACGCGAGGCGCTGAACACCGTGCTGTCCGCCGTCGCCGGCTCGCCGTGGGCCGAGCACCTGGTCCTGCGCGGAAGCGTCCTGCTGCGGGCCTGGTACGGCGAGCAGGCGCGGGAGCCGGGGGACCTGGACTTCGTGGTCCGCCCGACGGACTGGCAGTTGGAGGACGAGCGCACGGACCGCATGTTCGAGGAGCTCGCCGCCGACGCCGAACGGCTCTCGGGCGCGGTGCGGCTGCACGCGGACCAGGCGGTCAGCGACGAGATCTGGACGTACAGCCGGATTCCCGGGCGCCGGCTCGTCCTGCCGTGGTCGGCACCCGGCATCCCGGGCGGGACCGTCCAGTTGGACTTCGTCTTCACCGAACACCTGCCCGTCCCACCGGAGTCCTACCAGCTCCCCGGCGTCACGGGCCGGTTGTTCGCCGCCACGCCACAGCTCTCCCTCGCGTGGAAGATCCTCTGGCTGGCCTCGGACGACCACCCCCAGGGCAAGGACCTCTACGACGCGATCCTGCTCTCGCGCACCGACGAGGTGCCCTACGACCTGCTGCGGCAGGTCTTCACCCAGTCCGACGAGACCTGGTCGCGCTGCCCGCTCCTCCCGGAACAGATCGCCGGACTCTACGTCGACTGGGACGAATTCGCCAAGGACTACCCGCAGTTCGCCGACTCCGTGGAGGAGTACCCGGCGCAACTGCTCGCCGCGCTCCACACGACCTTCGCCGACCACGGCGAGTACGCACTGCGCGCCCAGTGGCTGGCCCCGCTGATCGAGGAACTGCGGGAGGTGCTGGCGCGCGAGGGCATGGACGAGGTCCAGCAACGGATGTCCCAGCGGTACATGGCCCCGGACAACTCCCTGGTGATCACCCGCGAACTGCTCGGCGGCGGCCTCGGGGGCAACCTCGAAGACGCCCGCCGCGCCGTCGCCGCCCACCTCGGAGACAATCCGGACCGGAAGACCCGCAAGCTGACGGAGGCCGCCGCCCGCTACGCCACCGAGCTCGCCACCGACCACCCGACGGACGGCACCCACAGCTGACACCGGCCCGGGCGGGCACCCGGCACAGGAAGAGAAGCCCGACCCCCGAAATCCCAGGGCTCGCCGACCGACCATGGCCCGGCTGGTCGGCGACCCGGGAACGGACGGCTCAGCGGGCCAGCAGCTCCCGGATCGCCCCCGCGATCTCGTCGGGCGCCTCCTCCGCCATGAAGTGCCCCGCGCGGGTCAGCCGGTGGTCGAGGTCCGGCGCCCACGCCTTCCACACCGCGGCCGCGTCGTAGCCCAGCTGCGCGCCCCAGTCCTGCTGGACGACCGTCACGGGCATGGCCAGCTGCGACCCCGCGTCCAGGTCCGCTCGGTCGTGCGTGACGTCGATGCCCGCCGAGGCCCGATAGTCCGCGACGATCGACGTCACCGCCGCCGCGCTCGCCCGCAGGTATTCGGCACGGACGTCCTCGGGAACGGCGGTCGCGTCGTTGGCCCAGGAGTCGAGGAACGAGCCGAAGAACGCGTCCGCACTGTTGGCGATCATCACCTCCGGCAGGCCCGGCGGCTGCGCCATCAGGAAGAGGTGGTAGCCGACCGCCGCCGGGACGCCGTGCAGGACGTTCCACATGTCGAGGGTCGGCACGATGTCGAGGATGCCCAGGTGCGTGACGGTCTCAGGGTGGTCCAGCCCCGCCCGGAAGGCGACCAGGGCGCCCCGGTCGTGGCCGACGAGGGCGAAGCGCTCGTGGCCGAGGGCGGCCGCCACGTTCACGACGTCGGCGGCCATGGCGCGCTTGGCGTACACCTCGGGGTCGGTGGCCGCCGGCTTGTCGCTGGCGCCGTAGCCCCGCAGGTCGGGGCAGATCACCGTGTGTTCGTCGGCGAGCCGCTCGGCAACGTGTCGCCACATCAGGTGGGTCTGGGGGAAACCGTGCAACAGCACGACCGGGCTCCCGCTGCCGCCGACGGCGGCGGCCAGCTCCACCCCGTCCGCACCGGGCAGGCGGACGTGATCGAAGCCGGGAATGGTGAGCGTCATGAAGAGCCATCCTTGTCGGTCGGGGGCTGACCGGACCAGCCTGGGCCACGGCGATCAGCAACGGATCAGTACGGTCAAGCGCAGCCGACCCCCGGCACGGAGGATGGGGGCATGCGAATCGACGTGCTCGGTGCCGTGCGAGCCCTCCGCGACGACGGCAGCCCGATCGACCTGGGCGGCCCCCGCCATCGTGAGGTGCTCTCCCGGCTCGTCGCCGCCGAGGGGCGGATGGTCACCACCGACACCCTCGTCGACGACCTGTGGACCGATCCACCGGTCCGCGCCGTGGGCGCTCTGCGCACGTTCGTCGCCGCGCTGCGCCGCGCCCTCGAACCCGACCGGCCGCCCCGCGATCCGCCGCGCGTCATCGTCACCGAAGGGCCCGGCTACGCGTTGCGCCTGCCGCGCGAGGACGTGGACGTCCACCGGTTCCAGGACACCCTGGCCCGCGCCCGACGCCGCCCCGGCACAGTGCCCGGCCATGACACCCTGACCAGCCCCGACACGGTGCCCGCCCCCGACGCGGTGGCCGACCTCGGCGCGGCACTCAAGGACTGGCGCGGCCCCGCCTACGCCGATGTGACCGGCGCCGCATGGGCGCAACGCGAGCGGACCCGGCTGGAGGAACTGCGGCTGGAGGCGGTGGAACTGCGCGCCCGTCTCCTCCTCGGCTCCGGTGAATCCGGTGAATCCGGTGACTTCGGTGACTTCGGCGCAGGGGCCGGTCTCGTCGCCGAACTGGGCGCCCACGTCGCCGAACAGCCGTGGCGCGAGCCGGCCTGGGGGCTATTGGCCCGAGCGCTGTACCGCGCGGGCCGCCAGGCCGACGCGCTGGCCACCCTCCGCCGCGCCCGCGCGATGCTCGTCGATCAACTCGGGCTCGACCCCGGGGCCGGGCTCCGGCGTCTGGAGACGGACATCCTCAACGGGGCCGCGACCCTCGAAGGCCCCCGTACCGGGTGGAGCGGCCCCGGCGTCCGGCTAGGCCCGCGCACCACCGTGGACCTGGCCCGCACCCTCGCCCTGGCGGGTGGCGACGCCCTGGTCCACTCGCGGCGCGACCGCCTCGCCGCCATTCAGGCCGCGGAACGCACGGGAGACCTCCTCCTGACCGCCCGGATCATCGGCGCCTACGACGTGCCCGCCATCTGGAGCCGGGCCGACGACCCCGAGCAGTCCCGCGCGGTCGTCGCGGCTGCCGAACGCACGCTCGCCGCGCTCGGCCCCGACGGCCCCGCCGACCTGTCGGCCCGCCTCCTGGCCACGGTCGCCGTCGAGAGCCGCAGCGCCGACCTGTCCGCAGCCGAGCTGTCCGCGGCCGAGCTGGGCCGCGCCCAGCAGGCGGCACGACAGGCGGAGGCGCTGGCGCGGGGCCTGGCCGATCCCGCCCTGCTGGTCTTCGCCCTCAACGGGGTGTTCCTGCAGTCCTTCACCCGCCCCGGGCTCGCGGCGGTACGGGACGGGATCGGCGCCGAGATCCTCGACGTGGCCGCCCGGCACGAGCTGCCGAACTTCGCCGTGCTCGGCCGACTCGTCCGCCTCCAGTCCGCCTCGGCCCTCGGCGACCTCGACGCCGCGGCCTCGCACGCCGAGGCTGCCGAACGAGTCGCCGCCGCCACCGAGGCGCCCCTCGTCCCCGTCCTCACCGGGTGGTTCCGGGCCCGGGCCACGGCCGCCCGCAGCACCGAACCCGGTGGGCCGACCGCCGCCACGGCCGCAGCGCACTACCGGGCCGCCGAGAACGCCCTCCAGCGGGCCGGAATGCCGGGGCTGCACCGCGGCCTGTTCGCGCTCGCCCTCCTCGGGCTGCGCCTGCTGCACGACCGGCCCGCGCCCACCGACCCGCACCTCGACTGGGGCCCGTACCGGCCTTGGGCGCGCCCCCTCGTGCTGCTGGCCCAGGACCGGGTCGAGGAGGCCCGTACCGCACTCGCCGCGGCGCCCGAGCCGGCGCGCGACCACATGCAGGAGGCCATGTGGTGCCTGACCGCCCGCGCCGCCGTACGCCTCGGCGAGCCCGGAATCGCCGCACGCGCCGGGGCTGCCCTGCGCGGTGCCCGTGCGGAACACGCCGGCGCCGCCAGTGGAATGCTGACGCTGGGACCGGTGGCACGGTACCTGGCGGAGGCTGAGGCATGCGCCGGAGCGGGGTAGGCGACGCTGCCCGGGTACCCAGCGCCCCCGGCCGGCACCTCGCCGTCCACCGGGCCGGACCCGGACCCGCTCCCGCCCCGCCTACCCCGAGGTCCTGATCACGCACAGGCGGCGGGTGGCACGGGTGAGGGCGACGTACAGGTCGCGTTCGCCGGCCGGGCGGGCGGCGGTGATCTGGTCGGGGTCGACGACGAGGACGGCGTCGAACTCCAGGCCGCGCGCCTCGGAGGCGGGGACGAGGCGGACGTGTCCGGGCAGCCCGGCGGCCTCCAGTTCCGGCAGGCGGGCGTCCGCGCAGACCACGGCGAGGAGGTCGCCGTGGTGGGCGGCCGTCTGGGCGCGCAGTTCGGCCAGGACGGCGGCGGCGAGGCCGTGGGCCGGGGCGGTGAGGGTGCGCGGGGGTTCGCCGTGGCGGATGGCGCGGGCGCGGGTCTGGTCGGGGGCGATGCGGGCGAGCAGGTCGGTGGTGGCGGCGAGGATCTCCTGCGTGGTGCGGTAGCTGACGGTCAGGGTGTGCAGGTCGAAGCGGCTTCCGGTGTGCGGGTGGAGGGCCTCGTGCCAGTCGCGGGCCTGGGCGGCGGGGCCGGCCTGGGCGAAGTCGCCGACGACGGTCATCGAGCGGGTGGGGCAGCGGCGCAGCACGGCGCGCCACTGCATCGCGGTGAGTTCCTGGGCCTCGTCGACGACGACGTGGCCCCAACTGCGCTGCGGGGGGCCGTCGAGCAGGGCGGCGGCCTCGTCCAGCAGCGGCAGGTCGGCGTCGGTCCACGGGGCGTCGGGGGCGCGCAGCAGGCGGGCGCGCTGGTCGTCGGAGAGGTGGGGCAGGTGGGCGGCGAGGGCGGCGGGGTCGGTGAGCAGGGCGCGGACGGCGTCGTGCGGGGTGAGGACGGGCCAGTGGGTGTCGAGGACGCGGTCGAGGTGCGGGTCGTCCAGCAGGGCCGCGCGGACGGCCTCGGCGTCGAAGGTGCCGTCGGTACCGGCGGTGCCGCCGGTACCCACAGGGCCGTCGATACCCGGGGCGTCGTCGGTACCGGCGGCGCCGTGGCCACGTGAGCCGTCGAGACCGAGCCGGCGCAGGTCGCCGGCGGCGACGCGGTCGAGGTTGAGGCCGGTGAGCTGGGCGACCTCGGCGTCGAGCTGGTCGAGGGTGTCGGCCGTGTCGCGTTCGAGGGCGCGGGTGAGGGCGTCGGCCAGCAGGTCCTTGAACAGGTCGCGGGCACGGTTGTGGGCGAGGCCGTCGGCGGTGGCGGCGCGGGCGGCGGCGGCGAGGTCGGACTGCGGCAGGTGCACCTCCTCCTGGCCGACCCGGATGGCCAGGCCGTCCGCCGCCGGGGCCTGGTGGGCGCGGACCACGGCGGCCAGGGCGTCGGCGAGGGCGGCGTCGCCCTTGAGGCGGGCGGCCCGCGGCTCCTCGGGCGCCACCGGGCCGGGAATGGCGGGGGCGAGGTCGGCGCAGGTCGCCAGGGCGACGTCGTTCTCGCCGAGCGAGGGCAGCACCTGACAGATGTAGTCCAGGAAGCGGGCGTTGGGGCCCAGCACCAGGACGCCGCGTTCGGCGGCGCGCGGGAAGGCGTACAGCACGTAGGCGGCGCGGTGCAGGGCCACCACCGTCTTTCCGGTGCCGGGGCCGCCCTGCACGACCGTCACCCCCCGGTGGCGGGAGCGGACGATCGCGTCCTGCTCGGCCTGGAGGGTGGCGACCGCGGCGCCCATGCGTCCGGTGCGCCGGGCCGACAGGGCCTCCAGCAGCGGGCCGTCTCCGATCACGTCCTCACGGGTGGGGTCGGAGCCGTCCAGCAGTTCGTCGCTGACGGCGGCGACGGTGCGGCCGTCCAGACGCAGGTGGCGCCGGCGCCGCAGGCCCATCGGGTGGACGGGCGTGGCCTCGTAGAAGGGCCTGGCGGCCTCGGCCCGCCAGTCCACCAGCAGCGGCAGTTCGTCCGCCTCGGTGTGCAGGCCCAGGCGCCCGATCCGCAGCGTGGTGCCGTCGGCGGCATCGAGGCGGCCGAACACCAGCCCGTGGCCGGCGCCTTCCAGGCGGCGCACCTCCCCGGCCCACCGCGCGGCCGCCAGGTCCCGCTCGTACACGGCCCCGGCGCCGTCGGCGGGCGCGGCGAGGGTACGGGCCAGTTCGGCGCGCGTCTGCTCCAGGCGCCGGTCGTACTCGGCGCACACGGCCCCCACCTGCGCGTTCTCCGCCTGCACCTGGCACTCGGCACGGTCATCGCTGTACGGCACGACGGGCCTCCTCTCGGGTTCGGGCCGTCACTATGCGGGGGCGGGCGGGGGAAAGTAAAAGTTGACGAACGCATCACCGCTGCGCCCTCCGCCTCACGATTCCCCAACTCTCAACCCATGCACCAAACATGACGAAACATCAGCCATTACCGCGCGAGTGATCACCGAGGACGTCGAGGCCGCAGGTAGGCGACCAGGCGGGGAGCAATCCCGTCGTGGACGACGGCGGGTTCCCCAGGGGTTGACGGCAACGCACTCCGGCCCCGGCTGATGGCCTCGTTCGGCCGGCCCGGCTACCTTGATCACATCGGCGGCCGGCCGCAGGGCGTCCGGTGCCGACCAGGTCGGCAGGCCCGGAAGAAACCAGACCCGAGACACCGAGGAACCAGAGATGCGCACCCTGATCAGCACCGCCTTCATCTCGCTCGACGGCGTTGTGGAAGGCCCGGGCGGGGAGCCCGGCTACCGGAACTCCGGCTGGACCTTCAAGGACATCGAGTTCCTTCCCGAGGCCTTCGAGATCAAGGGGCGGGAGCAGCAGGAGGCCACCGCGATGCTGCTGGGCCGGGTCAGCTACGAGGCGTTCAGCTCGGTGTGGCCCGACATGGCGGAGTTCGCCGACTACAAGGTGATGCCGAAGTACGTCGTCTCCACCACCCTCACCGAGGACGACCTGGTGTCGAACTGGGGCGAGACCACGATCCTGCGCTCGCTCGACGAGGTGGCCGCGCTGAAGCGGACCGAGGGCGGCCCGATCATCGTGCACGGCAGCGCGACCCTGAACCAGGCCCTCTCCGACGCCGGTCTGGTCGACCGCTACCACCTGCTCGTCTTCCCGCTCCTGCTCGGCGCGGGCAAGCGCCTGTTCAGCACCACGGACAAGGACACCCAGAAGCTGACGCTCGTCGAGCACGAGGTCTACCCCAACGGTCTGCAGAAGCAGGTCTTCGACGTCGTCCGCTGACGCTCCCCGCAGACCCGGAAGGGCCCCCGCGCCAACGACTGCGCGGGGGCTACAGGTCCGCGAGCCAGGGATGCCCCGGGTGTACGCAGGCGAGCAGTTCGGCCAGGGTCCCGCGCTGGGCCGGGGTCATCAGCGGGACGGTCGTGTCGAAGTCCGCCTGGTCCTTCCGGCGGAGGTGCTTGGCCTTGAACAGCAGGACCAGCTCGGGCGCCAGGTACGGGATGCCACCTGCCGTGTGGCGGATGATGTCGCCGTAGGGAAACCGGATCGTCTCATCGCGCCGGCAGATCCAGACGTCGCCGTCGTGCGGTTCGCGGAACACGTCGAGCAGGTAGTCGCCGGTCGCCGGATCGCGCAGCCAGGTCTGATGGGTGGCGGCCAGTACCCCCGGTGCGGCGTCCTCCCAGATCCGGCCGCTGCCCGCCGCGTCGAAGACGTACCCGGGGAAGCGACTGCGGACCTCGGGGAAGCCCGCGGCCGGAACCGCGATCTCGATGTCCCCGTGCGCACGCGCCTGCCCGCCCCGGAAGAGGTCCAGCGCCCACCCCGCGGCCACACACCACGGCGTGCCGATCCCCGCCAACCGCCGCGCGACCTCGTCCGGCGTCCAGCACGACGACCACCTGTCGTCGAGGGCCGCGATCTCGTCGGCCGACAGCTCGATCCCACCGCCGGGCAGTTGCTCGCTCACGCGAGGAATCTACCAACGGGCCCGCAGGGCCGTGGCCGAGATCGGTGCACCCGGGCACGTCTCAGGGGACGACCTTCACGGACTCGCCCGGCGGCTGGTGCAACCGGTGCAGGCCCGCGTAGACGGGGCTGCTGAGGAGGAGCTCGGCGTGAGTGCCGTGGGCGACGATCCGGCCCTGGTCGAGCAGGACGATCTGGTCGGCGTCGCGGACGGTCAGCAGGTTGTGCGAAATGATGATCGTCGTGCGATCGGCCATGAGCAGGTGCAACGGGCCCATGATCCGTTGGCTCGACTCCGCGTCCAGGGCCGTGGTGGGCTCGTCGAGGATGAGGACGGGGGCGTCCCGGACCATCGCGCGGGCGATCGCGATGCGCTGGCGCTGGCCGCCGGAGAGCAGCCTGCCGCGCTGGCCGACCAGGGTGTCGTAGCCGTCCGGGAACCGGGTGATGAACTCGTGCGCGTCCGCCGCCCGGGCCGCCTCCAGGATCTCGGCCTCACTCGCCTCGGGGCGCCCGTAGGCGATGTTCTCCCGGACGGTGCCGTGGAAGACCAGGGTCTCCTGGAGCACCACCGCGACGTTCTCGCGCAGGTCGGTGAGGGCGAGGTCGCGCAGGTCGAGGCCGTCGAGCCGCACCGCGCCGTCGTCCGGGTCGTAGAAGCGCAACAGCAGCTTGGCGACGGTGGACTTGCCCGCGCCGCTGGCGCCGACCAGGGCCAGCGTCTCCCCCGGCGCCACCGCGAAGGACACCTCCGACAGCGCGGACGCCTCCACGTCCGGGTAACGGAAGGTGACGTCGTCGAACTCGATCCCGCCCCGGGCCCGGCCGAGCGGCCGCGGAGTGGCGGGATCGGTCACCTGTGGACGCTGGTCGAGCAGTTCGATGATCCGCTCGGCGGCGGCGGAGGCCGCGTAGAAGGTGTTGCCGAGGCCGGACATGCTCTGGATCGGACCGTAGAGCCTGCTCAGCAGGGTGAGGAAGACGATGAGGCCACCGAAGGTGAGCCGGCCGTGCACGAGTTCCCAGGCCCCGAGGCCCATCACCACCAGGCCGCCGAGCAGTTCGACGAAGTCGACCGTCGGCCCGTACAGCGCCCCGATCCTGGTCGAGGCCATCGCCGCGTGGTACCGGCCGATGCTCTCGCGCTGGAACCGGGCGTGCTCCCAGTCCTGCCTGTTGTAGGCCTGGACGAGCGCGATGTTGCCGAGCGTCTCCTCGGTGACCGCGCTGATCGAGCCGCTGCGCCGGCGGCGTTCGCGCGAGGCCGCCCGGATCAGCTTCGCGAAGCGGCGGGCGGTGAGGAAGAACAGCGGCGCGGCGACCAGCGCGACCAGGGTCAGGTCCCAGCGCAGCACCAGCAGCAGGCCGACGTAGATGCCGAGCCGCGCCAACTGGCCGAGCGCGTTGACGATGCCGGAGAGCAGGAAGGTCTCGACCGCGTCCACGTCTCCGGTCACCCGGGACAGCACGTCGCCGAGCCGCCGTCGCTCGAAGAAGCCCAGTGACAGGCCCTGGATGTGCCGGAACACGTCCGACCGCAGGATGAGCAGGAAGCGTTCGCTGACCCAGGTGGAGATCACCCGTTGGGCGAAGCCCAGTACTCCGGAGACCAGGGTCAGTCCCGCGTAGGCGAGGGCGATCGGCAGGAACAGGTTCAGCCGGTGCGGAATGAGCATGTCGTCGATGACGATCTTGAACAGCCAGATCTCCATCGCCTCGATCGCCGGGCCCACCGCGACCAGGACCAGCAGCACCACCAGCCACCGGCGGCCGCCCTTGGTGTAGGGCCAGAAGCGCCGGAAGATCCCCATGAGCGGGACCGGCGGTGCCGCGGCGACCACGTCCGATGACTCGGCGACCGTGACCAAGCGTCGCAGAGCCAGCCGAAGGCTGTGTTTCCTCGTCATCTCACGGTCTTCTCGATCGTCCCCGAGCCCAGATCACTTCCGGATTGAGAGGAACTCCCGATCAAAGAGGCCCTGCTCCGGAAATGGAAGGTCTCCACACGCACGGCCGGCACGGGCCCGCACGGGGTCACTCCCGGCCCACACGGCAAAGCCGGGCACACGTGCCCGGCCCGCTCTCACAGGGAAGCGATCCTTACCACCGGCCTCCGCCGTAGCCTCCGCCGTAGCCTCCGTAGCCGCCACGGTCGCCTCCGTAGCCGCCGTAGCCGCCACGGTCGCCACCGAAGTCATCGCGGAAGTCGTCGTAGCCTCCGTAGCCGCCGTAGCCGCCACGGTCACCGCCGAAACCGCCGTAGTCGCCACCGCGACCACCGCCGCCCCAGTCGTCACGGAACCGACCGAAGGACCGGAACTGTCCGAGGAATGACATGACCAACCTTCTTTCGAAGTCCCCCTCGGTCCATCGTCATCCTCACCTCCGCAATGCACAAGCATCGATTGCGCAAAATGTGAAAATTTGATGACTCTTCCGGATTGTCCAACTCGACAGGCGCGCACTTCGATTTCCCGGTCAAGAATCCCCCAAGAAACCGAGCGTGACGAGCCGCCACCCAATCCACCGATTTCAGTGTGAATCATTGTTCCCCGGCAATCATTCACCTCAGGCAATAGCCATACAGCTACGGCCAATCGTCGCTCGGTGGGCGTCACAGCGTGCGTCGCAGCCGGTCGGTGCCAGAGGCGCCGGGCAGCGCCCGCCGCAAGGCCAGCACGCTCAGGCTGAACATCAGGACGCCCAGGGGGACGTGGAACGCCGGCTTGTGCGCGACGCCGAGGACCACCTGCACCGAGGCGAGTGCGAGGAAGCACACCGCGTGCAGGACGGGGCGGGGAGACCCGCCGCCCGGCCGCCACGCCAGGATCGCGGCGAGCACGTACAGCATCGACGCGCCGTACATCACGCGCGCTCCGACGCTGTGCAGCACCTCGCCGTGGGACGAGGACAGCAGCAGTCCGGCGGTGACCGCCTGGAAGAGGATCGCCGAGGTCTGCGCGGCGATCGCGACGCGCAGGAACGTGATCCTGCCCGGTGCTGTCGTCGTCTGTACGGCCATGATGTCGTCCCGTCTCGTCTGCCTCGCGGCGGTGGATCGGTAGGGTCTCGGCAGTCCGACGACGCAGGCCCGCGAAATGTGACGTGCGGCGCCGACCTCACAGTCCGGTGCCGGGTTTCGTCGAAGGGGTGAGAGCAGAAGCGGACGACGAAGAACCAGGGAGCGACCATGGGCACCCCATCCGAGTCAGTGCACGACCGGTCCGAGCCGGATCTGAGCACGATCGTCGGCGAGCGGCGCCGGCTCATCAATCTCGCCTACCGGCTCCTCGGTTCGCTGTCCGAGGCCGAGGACGCCGTGCAGGAGACCTACACCCGCTGGTACACGATGTCGCGGCAGCAGCAGGCGGCCGTCGCGTCACCCGGCGCATGGCTGACGACGGTGGCCGGCCGCGTCTGCCTGGACGTGCTCGGCTCGGCGCGGGCCCGGCGCGAGCGCTACGTCGGCGCCTGGATACCCGAACCGCTGCCCGACCGTTCGGAGTGGATCGGCGGGCAGGTGGGCGCCGGCAGGTCCGGGCCGGCCGACCCCGCCGACCGGATCACCTTGGACGAGTCGGTGAACATGGCCTTCCTCGTCGTCCTGGAGTCGATGACGCCGGCCGAACGCGTCGCGTTCGTCCTGCACGACGTCTTCCGCTACCCCTTCGCCGAGGTCGCCGAGATCGTCGGCCGGACGCCCGCGGCCTGCCGACAGCTGGCGTCCTCGGGCCGTCGGCGCATCCGCGCCGCACGGACTGCGGCAGCTCCGGCAGCACCACCGGCTCCGACGGCCACACAGGCCACGCAGGCCACGCAAGCCGCGCAAGCCGCGCAAGCCGCGCAAGCCACTCTGGTACGGCACTTCAAGGCGGCCTGGGAGTCCAAGGACATCGAGGCCCTCATCGCCCTCCTCGACCCCGCCGCCACGATGACCGCCGACGGCGGCGGCCTGGTCGGTGCTGTCCTGCGCCCGGTCGAAGGCGGCAGGAGCATCGCCCAGTACCTGATCCACATCGCCGGAAAGGCCCCCGGCCTGACGCTCCTGGAACGGACGGTCAACGGCTGCCCCGGCCTGGTCGCCCAGCACAGCGGCGTCACCGTGACCGTGGCCGCGTTCGAGACCAGCGGCGGCCGCGTCAGCCGCATCTGGGCCGTCCGCAACCCGGAAAAGCTCCGGGCGTGGACCGGGAACGAACAGACCTGACCGCACGCCACGACGGGAACGCACTCACCGACACACCGTCAAAATGCTTTCCCCCTGCGAACTTTCGAGCGGCCGAAACCGATCTCCGCCACCGTCCGGGTCCGCGACGAGGCCTCCTCCGGGACCACCCTCCTGGGTTATGGTCGGTCCCATGCTGACGGAGTGGGCCTGGATAGCAGCGAAGCTGGTGACGGCTCCCGAGACGAAGATCAAGGTCGTCGACTACGGATACCGGCCGTTCGGAAAGTACGCCGAGGCACGTCGCAACCTCCTGGAGCACCTTGAGGACGAGAAGTCCTGCCAGGACTTCCAGGACGCCGCGCGCCTCCTGCGGGCGAACCGGAAAGCGACCAGCGTGGTCTACAGCCCGCTCATCTGGCTGATCCACGATCTCCCCCAGGGAGATGACAGCAAGAGAGCGAGTTACCAACTCATCAAGCGGCTTGAGCCGAGCCTGATCGAGCAGCTCCTGCCCGGCCTGGCGACCTCACAGGTCAGCCAGCACGCCCGCCTGGGCGTGGCCCTGCGGGTGCTCAGCGTCGAAGAGGTTTGCGTTCTGATGCGCTGCAAGCCGCAGAAGGCGAGGGCCCATACGGAGATCTGGCTGTCCGGCCGGCTCAAGATGCGCACCCAGCACGTTGCCCGCGGCGCGGTGTGCCGCAGCCACCGGGACGCCGCCTGCACCGCCTGCCGCGGTGGCGCCCAGTGGGAGTGGGCGGAGCCGTTCCTGGCGAGCGACCTCGTGCAGCACCTGCTGTCGTACCGCATGAGGTGCTACCTCCCGTACGACCGGACGCCCGTGCCGCCCGGGACGTACGAAGCCGGACTGTGAGCGACGCCGTTCGGCCGGCCGGGGAAGTCCACGCCTCCCTCCCCCAGGCACCGGCGAGGGAAACCGATCCGGTGCCCGCCCCGTACGAACGACGGGGCGGGCACCGGAGGTCGCGTCAGCTGTTGGTCGTCAGCAGACGGTTGGCCAGGGCGTCGGCGAGGCGGTAGGCCTCGTCGGCCGAGAGGGTGCGGCAGATGGCGTCGGCGAGTTCCTCGACGTCGTGCCAGTCGACATCGCCCAGCTCCGCGGACGGAGTGGCCGACGACTGCTCGGCCGGGGAGGCCTCGGCTCGCTGTTCCGGCATCGGAAGAGGCTCGGAATTTTCCGCGGAAAATCGCTCGGCGCTCGGAGTGGACTCCGCACTCGAAGCGGATTCCGTGCTCGAAGCGGATTCCGTGCTCGAAGCCGGCTTGGTGCTCTCCCCCGCGCCGGAACCGGCGGGCTTCGACCGGGTAGCCGAGGCCGACGGTTCCACCGTCGACGGATCCGCCGGCGACGGCGTGACGGTGGCCTCGGACGCGGCCGTGGACACAGCCGTGGTCGCGGTCGCACTCTCCGCAGGCCCACTCGCCGACGCGACGGGTCGCTGCGGCGCGGCCTGAGGAGTCGCCCCGTCAGTGGGGGCCTGAACCGCCGCCGCCCGGGCCCCCAGCTTCGCCGCCCGCTTGGCCGCGACGGCGTCGGCGTCGGCCTGGAGCAACTGCTCCAGCTGTTCCGTCTGCTCGGCCAGGGCCATCGCCTCGATGCCCTTGACCGATCCCAGACGGCGGGCGACGTTGATGGAGATGCCCTCCTCGCCCCGCGCCTTGGCCCGCACCTGCCGCTGCAGCTCGGGGTGGAGCTTCAGCAGGTTCTTGCGGTGCGAGATCCAGCTCTGGGACCAGCCCTCCGACTCGGCGGCCTCCTTGGCGGTGGCGTACTGCGCCACGATGAGCAGGACCGCGTTGGCCTCCTCGATCGGGTCGAAGTCCTTGCGCGCCATGTTCTCGTCGAGCGCCGCACGGAGCAGGGTCGCCTTGGAGTCCGCCACCGAGTCGTCGACGACGACGAGCAGCTGCTCGCGCCCGTACAGCGCGGCAGCGGCCCGGCGCCGGTTGCCGTTGACGATCACCACGTCCTGCGGGCCCGCACCGAGCAGGCCCTCGTCCTCCGGCCAGAGCCGGAGGTAGGCGTCCGGGGTGACGGCGAGGCAGCTCTGCAGCTGGCGGTCCTTGATGCTCGCCAGGTCCGACAGGTCGCCGAGGTCGTCACGCGGGTTGCGCGGGTTGGGGAGGCAGTTGGCGGTGGGAATCCACCGGGCCGGAGAGTCCGGCCCCGTGGGGACCCACCGGGCCGGAGTCTCCTGGTTGCTGACCACCCCGGGGGCGTCGACGACCGGGTCGGCCGCCATCGAGGCGAAGGAAACACGACGGCCGGCCATCAGCGACCCCCGTATCCGAGCTCGAGGGACAGCCGGAAGAAGTCCTCGCGGGCCCGGTAGGCGGTGCCGCTCTCCTTGTACTGGGTGACGACCGTTCCCTCGGCCACCGCCCGGGAGTGGATCTTGTAACGCCGCAGGACCGTCTTGGCCCGCGGCCACCCCTTCGCGGCGATGTACGCCTCGGTGTCCTCCAGGTCGGCGCGGCCGTCCCGGGGGTCCCAGTTGTTGATGACGACCCGGAAGGGGATGTCCATCGGCTCGATGACCTTCTGGATCGTCCGCGCCGTCGGGTCGAAGCACAACGGCTCGGTGATCATCGGGACCAGGACGTCATCCGCTATCTCCAGAGCACTGCGCAGGATCTCCTCATCGGCCAGGGTGCCCGGCGTGTCGATGAAGATGTGCTCGTACTCGTCCTTCTCGCCGAGGACGTCGAAGGTGCACGCCGCGAGGTTGACCGTGGTCGTGGTCTTGCCGACGCCGCCCTTCTGGTTGGCGATGACGTGGACCTTGGCACCGGTCTTCTTGAGGTGGAGCAGCTGATCGGCCTGGTCGTGCGCCGCCATGAAATCGAAGGGCAGGTTGTCTCCCACCCGCTCCGCCCAGACGACGGCCGATCCCTGAGGGTCAGTGGACACGACAAGTACAGATGGCTTCATGATGTTCCGTTCTCTCCGTGGGCTTCCCGGGCCGCTTGCCCGGTACTGCGGATGTCCGCCGATCAAAGCCGGTGACGGCGGACTGGAACAGCATTCCAGATGATCAGGCCTGATGCCGACACGACCCGCGTGTCATGAAGCACAATGTCCGTTTCTCCGAGCCCTGATTTCCGAGGACCCCTCGGATATCCCCGGCGACGCGGCCCCGAATCCCGCCATCGCACGAGAGCGTGACGCACGGACAGCGGCGTCGGGACGGCGCCGCTGCCGGGACGCATTCACCTTCTCCGGCCGCCCCGAACAGCAGTGCGCCCACACGCAGCCCCGGTGCATTGGAACACCGGGCTGCCGTTTCCTGACAGTTCAACAGATCACCGCAGTTCACTATCCGGCACCGCGGACCCTGGTCAAGAAACGGCAAAGGCGGCACCGCTCCGCCGGGACCGGAAAGAAGCTCCTCCCCGCAAGCACGGGGGCCGGTCAGGGGAGAACGCCCAGTGGTCACAGCGATCAGTTTCCGACGCCTGCCGACGGGCGTTCGAGACGAGCTGGGCACCGATCGTGGAGGCCACGTACCCGGAGTCGACCTCGCAGGTCGGGATTTTGTGGGGCCGACGCGGGCCGTGAGGGCGTCCTAGGCGCCCGCTCCGCCCCGGTACGGGGTCAGGAACGCGGTCAGGGCGGCCAGCACCGCCTGCGGGGCCTCCTCGGCCGGGTAGTGGCCGCAGTCGGGGAGGACGAGGCCCTGCACGTCGTCGGCGGCGAGCTTCATCGTCTCGCCGACCGAGGCGCCCAGGTTCTCCGCTCCTCCGATCGCCAGGACGGGCAGGGTCAGCCGTCGGGTCCTGCGCTCCTGGTTCTGAGCGATGGTCGTGTCGAGTGCGCGGTAGAACTCGAAGCTGGCCCGCAGGGCTTCCGGGTCGGCGGCGAGGGTGTCGACGTAGTGCTGGACGGCGTAGTCGGGCAGGGCCTTCGCGGACTTCGTGGCGAACTGGTGGCCGAAGTAGAGGTGTTCGCGTCCGCTGACCAACTGCTCGTTGACGTCGGCGAGGCGGTTGAAAGCGAAGTGCCAGAGGCGGTCGTTGGCCTCCCGGCTGCCGAGGAGTGGCGGTGAGGGCGACAGCCCCGGGATCGCGGCCTCGGCGACGGCCAGGCGGTCGAGCCGGTCAGGGTGGTCCGCAGCCAGGGCGTAACCGGTCCACATCCCGACGTCGTGGCCGACCAGGGCGAACCGCCGGTGCCCGAGCGCGTCCATCAGCGCCACCAGGTCGCGGGCGAGCGTGCCGGTGTCGTACCCGCCCGGGGGTTTGTCGGACAGTCCGACGCCGCGCGGGTCGACCGCGACGACCCGGAAGTCCTGCGCCAGCGCCGGCATCAGGAGGCGCCAGGCGTACCACGTCTGGGGCCAGCCGGAGACCAGCAGCAGCGCAGGCCCTTCGCCGCCGGTGACGGCGTGCAGGCGCAGTTCACCGGTGTCGACGTAGCGACTGGTGAACGTGTCGGTGAAGCCGGCCGGGAGGTTCGGCACCTGGGAGACGGAACCGCGGCCTTCGGGCGTGGGCGGGCGGGTCGGCGACAGATTCATGATCATCCTTCGGAGGCACAGGGTTGACGGGTTCGCCGAGACGGCGGGAACCGCCTGGTCCGGCTGGGCGCCTGACGGCCGGCGGCCAGCGGCCGGCCCCCGGCAAGCCTTCGGATCCGGGAACCGCCTGCCTGCACGCTAGCCATCTTGGACTGATCAGTCAAAGATGAGCTGACCGATCGGTCCAAGATGCGGGTAGGCTCGTCGCGACGACGTGGGACAGCAGAGAAGCAGAAGAGGTGCACACCGTGTCCGGCCGGAAGCAGTTCGACATCAGCGCGGCACTGGACCAGGCCATGCAGGTGTTCTGGCAGCGCGGGTACGCCGACGCCTCACTCGACGCCCTCGGTTCGGCCACCGGCCTGGGCCGCGGCTCCCTCTACGGCGCCTTCGGCAACAAGGACGCCCTGTTCGGCCAGTGCCTCGACCGCTACGCGTCGATCTACGGCACGCAGTACGAGCAGGCGCTCGCGGCGCACCCCGGCGATCCGGTGCGCGCGGTCGAGGCGTTCTTCGGCGTCGTCCTGGACCGCATCGCCGACCCTTCGGTCCCCTCGGGGTGCCTCATCGCCCAGTCCGCCGCACAGTCGCCGACGCTGAAGGAGGCGAACAACGCACAGGTGCGCGGCCTGCTCGACGCACAGCGCCAACGGGTACGCACGGCCCTGGCGGACTCCTCCGCCGACCCCCGGACGCTCGACGAACTCGCCGTATTCGTCGTCGCCGTCAACCAGTCACTGGCCGTACTGAGCCGGGCCGGCACCCCCGACGCCGAACTGCGCTCCGTAGCCCGGCTCGCCTGCACCACGGTGGCCGACACCCTCACCCGAGCAGCACCCGAGAACCCCACCCGCGGCTGACGAGCGCGCAGGACGAATGCAACAGCCATCCACTCCGCCATCGACTTCCCGACGCTACGACGGCCCGGTCACGGACCGGACCGCACGGCAAGCACGACGTCGAACTGACCGAGCTCTAACGGGCATTGGAGAAGCACCATGCACCCCTGCGCAGCGCCTGAGGCCCGGACGAGGCGGGCGGCGTGGGTGGCCCCGGTCCTGGTCAACGTCGCGCTGGGGTTCGCCGCCATGGTCCCGCTGATGTTCACGATGGTGTTCTTCCTCAACTACCCACTGGTCTGGCTCGGGCTCGGGCAACGCGAACCCACCGAGAACGACGGCCCGATGGTGTGGGTGGTGGCCGGCATCGTCGTCTGGACGTTCTTCGGCCTGCTGTGGTGGCTGCTCAACCTCGGGCTCCGCAGGCTGACCGGCCTACGGGGCCGCCGTTACTGGTGGGTGAGTGCCGGACTGCTCCTGGTGCCCACGCTCGTCTTCTCCCCCCTGCCCGCCGGCCCCTGGACCGTGCTGCGCTGGCTGGCCTGACCGGGTCCGTCCCCGGCCCCTCCCCCAACTGCGCCGATACCCCATGCCCGTGCCGCAGCCGACGGCCCGCGCGGCGCTTCCACTACGAGATCGCCGAACTGTGCACGCCGACTGGATGGTCGGCTGACGGCCCCCGAAGCGAGCTGTGCCCTGACGGCATCACCCCTCCGGAGATCTGAAAACTTTATTGCGCAATTTTCCCTTCAGACCTATGGTCGAGGCATGCAACCCGCGCGCAGACCCGACCAGATCACCGACCTGTCCCGCCTGAAGGCCTTCACGAACCCGCTGCGGATGCAGCTCTACCGGCTGCTCTACGCCGCAGGCACCGCGACCGCCTCCCAGCTCGCCGAACAGGTCGACGCGGCCCCGTCGTTGGTCAGCTACCACCTGCGCAAGCTGGCCGAGCACGGCTTCGTGACCGAGGCGAGCGGCCGCAGTGCGGACGGCCGCGAGCGGTGGTGGCAGGTGGCCTCCGAGGAGGGCTGGGGCTTTCAGGACTCGGACTTCGCGGACACGCCCGAGGGGGCCGCCGCAGTCGGCGCGGTCACCCGCGGCATCGTCGAGACCCGGGCCTCCCAGTACCGCGCGTACCTGGACCAGGGCGCCGCCTGGGGCAAGGTGTGGACGGACTCCGCGTTCAGCTCCGAGTGGATGCTCGACCTGACCCCGGCCGAACTCGCCGAGCTGAACGGCGAACTCGAGGCGCTGGGGCGACGCTGGCGGGAGCGCGGCAAGTCCGCCAAGGCAGCCGGCGACACCGAGGGCCGCGAGCACGTGTCCGTGCACCTCTACGGCTTCCCCTTCCGCCCCTGACGCCGCCTCCCCTGACGCCCGTCGCTGCCCCTTCCGCCTCTTCCCGTCCCTTCCCGCCCTTTCCCGTCCCGCACCTGACACGGATGTGTCCCGACCTGCTGGAGCCCGTCATGGCCGCTGCGGAGACAGCACCACCCGAGACAGCCCCGCCCGAGACAGCCCCGCCCGAACGCGCCGGCATCCCGGCCTTCCGCGACGGCAACGTGCTGCGCTGGCTCGCCGCGTACACCACCTCGCTCGTCGGCGACAGCGTGTACTTCGTCGCCCTCGGCTGGTCCGCCCAGAAGACCGGCGGCCCGACCGAGGTTGGCCTCGTCATGGCCGCCGGGGCGCTCCCGCGGGCATTACTCATGCTCGGCGGGGGTGTGCTGGCCGACCGGGCCGACCCCCGCCGGGTGATCCTCGGCAGCGACGCCCTGCGCTGCCTGCTCATCCTCGCGGTGGCCGCCGGCATCGCACTGACCGCGCCGGCCCTGTGGGTGCTGGTCGCGGTGGCGCTCGTCTTCGGCGCCGTGGACGCGCTGTTCGTCCCCGGCGTCGGGGCCCTCCCGCCGCGAATCACCGGTCCCGACCAGCTGGCCCGTGTCACCGGCCTGCGCTCCCTGTCGATGCGCCTCGGCCAGATCGCGGGCCCGCCGATCGGCGGCCTCGCCATGGGCCTCGGCGGTGCGGCCGCCGCCTTCGCCACCGCCGGACTGCTCTTCGCCCTCTCCCTGCCGCTCCTGCTGACGGTACGAATACGTCCCCTCGGAGCACGCGGCGAGGACGCTCCACAACCCGGCAGCGCGCGCACCGATCTCCTCGACGGGCTGCGCTACATCCGCCGCCACCGCCTCATCGGCCCGCTCGTCGCCGCCGGAGCCGTCTGCGAACTCGGCCTCACCGGCACCCTCAACGTCGGCATGGTGCTGCTCAACGCCGAACGCGGCTGGGGGCCTTCCGGCTACGGGTGGATCGTCGGCTCCTTCGGCGCCGGAGCAGCGGTCAGCGCCGCGCTGCTCGCCGTCGTCGGATGGCTGCCGCGCGCGGGCCTGATGTTGGCCGCGACACTGCTCGTGGGCTGCACGGGGGCGGCCGCCATGGCATTGGTCCCGGCCCTGTGGACCGCCGCAGTGCTGGCCGCAGTTGTCGGATTGAGCGTGGGTGTCTCCGGCGCCCTGGACAGCGCCCTCATCCAGGCCGCGGTGGACCCCGCCTATCTCGGCCGGGTCACCTCCGTCGTCATGCTCACCATGGTCGGTCTCGCGCCCCTGTGCTACCCCCTGGTCGGCGCGGCCATCGGCATCTGGGGCGCCGCACCGGTGTTCCTCGGCTGTGGCGCCGTCGCCGGTCTGGGCGCGGCCCTCGCTCTGGCCTCCACCCCGGTCCGGCACGCTGAACTGCCCCGACGGCATCAGGTGTGACCGCCCCGGGCAGCGCCCCACTCGCGTCACCCGCTGCGCCGTTGACGGCTTCGCGAAGGCCGCCTCCGCTATCGGGAGCCATTTCGTGGGCGACTTCCAGCCGACAGGCTCCGAACTTCCCACACAGGCAGCGAAGTTCGGTCAGCCCGGCACCGCAGTCGCCAGGTCATTTCGCGCCCGATGCCCAGACAGCTGCAACTGGCCCTCACGGCAAGCCTCGTACGGGTCGCGATGACACACCACATGCCGGACTCCTCGACCAGGTAATGGACAACACCGAAGACCAGCCTGCCCAGTTCGGGTGCTGCGTCCCCGACGCCCGAGTAGGGCTCCCACAAAGGGCTTGCCGCTCAACTGAGTTCCGCTCCTTCGGTGAGATCTATCGCTCAACTACCTTGATAAAAAAGCGACTTGGCGACTCGGCTGCCTCGACGTGATCGCGGTCGTCGTGGTGCAGCATCGCCTGGGCGACGGCATAGATCCGGGTGGCCAGGCTCGGCCAGCCGGCGGAGTAGGCCGAGTCATCATGGGCAGCCCTCCCCAGGCGGTTATGCCACAGGTCGGGCCCGGTCGGCGATGCAGTGCTCGTCGCCGTAGCGGCCGGCGCGGGACCCACCATGCCCCCCCCCACCACGGGTCGTCTCGCCGGTCCGGATCGTCGGGGTCCCAGATCCTCATCCGCATGGTGCGGATCTCGACGATCCTTTCCGTGGGCTGCTGGGAGCCACACGGAAAGACAGCGAGGTAGGCGTCGTCTCCGTCATGGCACAGCAGCGACTCGCACAGATCGACGGGGATCTCGAACCCGAGCCGTTCCTCGGTGCGCCCGACGGCTTCGGGCGATGCGGGCGGGCGACACTCGGACAAGCTGGCTGATGCGTTCTTCGTCAGCCAGGCGTCAATGAGGTTCCAGGGCTCGGCCACCGAATCCCAGAGTCCCGTGACATCACGGCGGGCGAGAGTCATCCCCGCGCACCGGGCTCCCGTCCGCCCGAGGCGCCCAGCGCTCCGCCACTCCCCGGGGCCGCCTCCCGCGCTCTCCCCCACATCCGGACTCGTCGGGCTGATCACCCGACACATCGCGAGCCTCGACCGTCGACGGGGGCTCACCTCGGCCACCGAGTCCGAACCACCTCTTCTCTTATTTATACGAACTAAATACCGGCGCGCTCGGCCACCGTCGGAAGGCTGCGGGTCGGCATGCCCACCACCACCTCGTCCGAAAACAGGGCCGTACCGAGATTTGTTTATAACAGGTCTTCTGATGTCTTTTGTGTTCAGGCCATTGAACGTGAAGTGGCCTGCGGCGTGCAAATCGCCTCTGAGCGCTGAGGAGCCGGCTCCCGAGGCCTCGAAGAGGCCACTCACGCTCACACCCACACCGGACGGGTGCCGAACGTCTCGCCCGCTCCTCCTTCCGGCGGAAGCTCGTTCCCGGCTCCGCCACCTCCTGGCCGCCAACTCGATCTCAGGCGTACCGCAGCTCGCTGCGGCAGCTTGGCAAGTTGGGCCTTCACCCGCTCCCCCTCCCCTCCAGTCCTCCACCTCACGGTGGGCCCGGGTTCGTGGCAGCAGCGAGGTACCGGCCGTCGGCGCCAACCCCAGGCTGGCCGAAGCTGCGGCCGCCGTCGGAAAGCCCGTCATGAGACATCGCTTCAGCGACTACGACTAGCACTACTTCGTCGAGAAGCTGACCTTCGCCGATGCGGATGCGGTCCTCGCCATGTTGAGGGCGCTGTGCCTGCGGCCGACTGACGGGGCTGCCTGCCGGTGCAGATACGGAGTGCGGCATACCGGCCCGTACCTCTGTCACGGCCGGACGAGCCGGCACTGATGCGGGAGGACGGCACAGAACCTGTGGCTGCACAGCCCGGATTGGAACGGCATCACGACGAGCCTGACCGAACGGGCCCACCACCTGGGCCACAGTCGGATCGAGGACACCGAGTCGATTTGACCGCGCTCGACGTTGTTCCGGCGCTTGTACATCTCCTTGTCGACGCCCGCAGGCCAGCCACCTCGGCTGCCTCACTGTCGGCGGTGGCCCGCTGATCCGGCCCCTCCGGAATGGCGTGCTCGAATCTGGTGCCTTCTCAGGTAGCGACAGAGTGTGCGCGGATGACCGCACCTGGCCCCTTGACCCCGATGCGTTCGAGGACCGACATCAGCTGTGGCATACCGCCCCACTGGCCGGATCCTCTCCAAGGTGCGAACCGTGCGGTCGAGATCTGGAGGTAGCGGTTCTGCCCTGGTAAGCACTTCCCGGGCCATCGGTCCGGCCGGATATGAGCTGCTGGTTCGATCGTGAAGGTGGCACACTCGACGCCGCTGTGGATGTCCAGAGCATCGCTTGGCCGATGGCTCATCGAATTTTCTGCGGAAAACTCAGCGTCCCTCGACGGAACCCACGGATCGGCCGTCCCCGGAACCGTCCGTTGCTGGCACCGTCCATTGCCGTTGCCGTGGGCACGATGGATGTCCGTCGAGAACTCTGACCAGCCGTCGCGGAAAAGCTCGGCTCAAGCCAACCCGGACGGCATGGGTCAGTGCTACGGAGGCCCCTTGAATGAGCCGGAACCCGAACCCCGAGTCGGGCCGTGGCTGTGTGGCACGTGAGCGTGCGCTTGCCAGTCGGCTGGTCCGGATGCTGATGCTGCTCCCCCATCGAAGCCCTCGAATTTTCTGCGGAAAATCCGTCGGCTGACTGGTAGGCAGACAGGACTCCGGCCGGCGCGAGCGCTGTGTCACGGTCCCAGCAAGCGACCGACCCACCCTCGCGACACAAGAGCTGCCGGCCACCTCGACTCCCCTGCGACCTCCTGCGGGGGAACGCCTGTCACGGCGAATGGGGGTGGTCCTCTCCCCCGCTGAGGCACGTTGTGAAAGTGATCAAGCTGATCGCCTGATACGTCACAACCCCTGGATGGCTTCGCCCAAGTCGGGACCGTACGCGGCCCAGCAGATGACTGAGCCGTCGAAGTCGAGCTCGCCCATGTACCAGTCGTCGTCCGCTCGCACGAGACACAGGCCGTGGAAGGACAGGATGACGTCGGGTCGGAGTGAGACGTAGTCCGCGCGACCATGCTCCTCCACCACGACCAGCCGTTCGAGGGTGAGCAGGGCGGCTTCAAAATCCCCTGATGCGGAGCGCACTCGCTCGATCGTCCAGCCGTCTGGCAGTCCATCGTTCACCGCCACATGATCGCAGCGGGGAGCATTTCGCAGCTACTCGTACAGGGCTGCGATCAATTCGGTTGCCTCGTAGCGGACAGCCAGCTCGTCGTACCCCGTCGCCGCCGCACGCGGTGTTGCTTGAGCGCGCTAGTCATCCTCGCCGGACCTGGGCGACGACCGTCGCCGGCGCCGAGCTTCTGTCGGCTACGGATCCGGTAGATCGCCTCCAGGATGGTGCGACGGATGCCGCACCTACACCGGTCGGCGCGGTTCGCCCGGGAGCCATAGAGCGCGGGCCGTGGCAGGACGCGTACGCGGTTCTCCGCCACCGAAGCGAAGACCGACGGCGGCCTTGCCCCTGCCCGACCGCCGTCGAATTTTCTGCGGAAAATCGCGGATCCGCGATCCCCTGGCTCCGGACACAGTCGTGCTGTCGGGAGCTCGCTGCGCGACGGCTACCCGGCTGCCCATGCCGAGCGCAGGATCGCATACGGCACCGGTTCTGGTAAGCGACGCCGATGGACACTGCCACGATGACGAACATTCATCGTGGGCCACACCCATCCAGTCCGAGGTAGACGCGCCGTTTCCTCCATGCTGGATCAGTCGCCTCAGCGACTCCCCCGCATACGACTGAGCTCCCGTCGCAACCGCAGGCCAATGACGCAGCTCCACCGGCCCGCCCTACACGGTCCGGCCGGGCAAGCCGCAGGGTCGTTCACCAGCCGGCCGAGTGCCACTCGCTTCGGACTGCGGTGGACCACGCTGAGAAATTTTCCGCAGAAAATTCGGCGGATCTCGGGAAGAGCACTGGGGCAGCCCGGGGAACGGCTGGGCTTCCCCTGAGGACGCGACGCGTTGTCCGGGGCTCGCTGCGCAACGATCGCCTGCCTGCCAACACAGACGCGCCATCTACTTCGGGCTGTATCAGTCGCCTCAGCGACTCCCCCACACATGACTGAGTCCCCATCACGACTGCGGGCCGATGGTACGGCTCCGCCGAAAAGGACCGACACGGTCTACCCGGGCTCACCCCCAGGGTCATTCGCAAGCCGGCCGAGTGCCCCTCTCTTCGGATCGCGGTGGACCAGGAGGCTGGACTGCTGAGCCGCGTCACGAAATTTTCCGCAGAAAATTCGGGGGTCTCAGAGAGGACAGCGGGACAGCGCGGGGGACTGACAGGTTCCCCGAGATGACGTCACACACCGTCTGGACCCACTCCAACAGCGTGCGCCCAGCATGCTGCGCCAGCGGCAGAGCGCGCGCGAATTCATGAGCCCGATGCCAGCCAGCGCACACAGCTGCCCTGCCGACCATCCCCCGCCGGGGCAAAAAGCGGCCGAAGCTGCTGCCCCGCAGCTGCCCTACGCGTGGAGAATTTTCTGCGGAAAATCGTCCGCGCCGAGCTCGCTTCGCGGCGATTGCCCGCCGACCCATACCGCGTATAGAAGTGTCCATCGCACTGGTTCTGGCAGGCGACGACGGCAGGCGTTGCCAGGATGACACCCATCCATCCTCAACCGCGCCCGTCCAGGTCGGGACAGAATCCCGCTTCCTCCCCCGCCGGACCGACAGCTCCGACAGCTCAGCCCCGCCACAATCGCACGCCGATGCTGAGAATCTCCACCGGGAAAGGCAGCAGCACGATGTGACCGGGACCGCCCCAGGGTCGTTCGCCAGCTGGCCGGGTGCCGCTCTCTTCGGATCGCCGGGGCCAGACAGCTAGGTTCTCGAACCGGGTCGCGAAATTTTCCGCAGAAAATTCGGGGCTCTCAGAGGGGGCACTGGGACGTCTCGGGGGGATTGACCGGCTCCCCGAGATGACGTCACACGCCGTCCGGACCTACCCCCAACGGCGTGTGTCCGCCATGCTGCGCCAGCGGCAGAGCGCGCGAATCCATGAGTCCGATGCCAGCCAGCGCACACAGCTGCCCTGCCGACCATCCCCCGCCAGCGCAAGAAACGGCAGAAGCTGCTGCCCCGTGGCTGCCCAGGGCATGGAGAATTTTCTGCGGAAAATCGCTCAGCCACCTCCAGGCCGGGACAGAATCCCGCTCCCTCCCTGCCAAACCAACAGCTCCCCCACACACAGCTGAGCCCCACCACAACCGCACGCGGATGCTGGAACCCTCAGCCGGAGCCAGCACCAGCGCGGTGTGACCGGGACCGCCCGCAGGATCGTTGGCCAGCCGGCCGGGTGCCGATCCCTTCAGACCGCCGTGGACCAGACAGCCGAAGTGCTGAACCACGCCGCGAAATTTTCCGCAGAAAATTCGACGGCCCCCAGAAAGGACACCGGGACGGCCCGCCGATTGCTCAGCTGACTTACCGCCAGCGCGAGTAGCAAGCGACGGCACAGCACGGCCCGAACCGGGGGACGAGCGCGGGGGAGTCGCAGAGAACCCGACTCACCACGAGCCCCGGCCTCGCCCCCGACGTCGGGAACGACCGCCCCAGGCCGTGTCAGTCGACCTGATCCACCGCGGCCGCAGCACGACCGAAGGTCCGCCAGCGGGCCACCGCTTCCCCAGCGGCCAGTCCTAGCGCGCAGAATTTTCCGCAGAAAATTCAGCGGGGATAGCTGAGCCAGCGGGGGAGCGGCAGCCCGATCCAGATGACGCGTCGGCCCCACCCGCTCACTGTCCCCCGAATTTTCCGCAGAAAATTCAGGAGACAGCAACTGGTCGACCAAGGTCGGCGGCTTCGATTCGGTTGGCCATCAGGTTCGGCGAACCCGTCGACCCGGTGCCGTACCCACTGCCACAATGTCCCGATGTCCTCATCTCTTCTCGCGGAACCGTGGCTGCGAGGCGTCGCGGCCAACCTGGCTGCGCCGCCTGGACGGCCCTCTGTCAGGAACGCGCTCTTCCCCCCGAGGTCGTCGAGGCGGTGCTCGCACACCCCGCGCAGACGGTCCGCCGCGCATTCGCCCGCAACCGGCACGCCGCTCCCGAACAGCGCGGCCAGCTGGTCGACGACCCCGATGCCTTCGTCCGCGCGAGCCTTGCCTCAGGCCCGCGCCCGCGTCTGGACAGGGCCGAGCCGCTGCCCGACGACGTCCTGGAAATCCTGCTGACCGCCCGCGACGAACACCGCCGGGACCAGTTGCTCAGCACGGACGAGATCCGGCAGGAGCTGGCGTTCTCCGGGCAGATCCCTGCCTCGTTCCACCGTGGGATGCTCGACCACCCGAACCCCGTGCTTCGGGCCCAGGCCACCAGCCTGTGGTTGTGGCTGACTCCGGGCCAGCGCGACGCGCTCCTGGCCGACCCGGATCCCACCGTCTCGGAGGTCGCTCGTGACCACAGCCGGATCCTGGACCCAGCGGCGATGGAAGCGAAGCTGCCGGAACGTGACTGCCATGCTCGCAACCTTCTGCTCATCAACTACGCCGTCTCCCACTCCGTGGCCGAGCAGTGTCTCGCCGAACGGCGCGACCTGTGGTCTCTTGCCCGCAACCCCCACACGCCCGGCGACATCGTCACCCGCCTCGCCCACGACCCCGATCCGAACGTACGCGAGCAGGTGGCTGCCCGAGCTGATCTGGACCCGCCGCTTCTGGCGGAACTGGCCCAGGACCCGGACAGCGCCGTACGGGCCCGGGCCCTGCTGCACCCGTTGCCGCGGACCTGGCCGCAGCGCGCCGCCATCGACCGGGTCTACGGGCACGCCGTCGAGAACGTCGGCGCAGTCGGCGAGATGTTCGTCGAGCCGGGGACGACCTGGTACGAAGCGTGCGCCGCGTCTGCGAATCCTCGACCACCCGCTGGCACCGCCCGCACGAGTTCTCGACGCCTTCATCGCCGCACCACGCCAGCGGCCCTACCTGCTCACGCTGCCCCGTCTGCCCCGCACCGGACTGGACCACTTGCTCGACCACGACGACCCGGACGTCCGCGCCCTGGCCGCCTCCGACGCCGGCCTGGCCCAGCCGCCCGTCCACCTGCTCGCCGACCCCGAACCCCTCGTCCGTCAAGCCGCGGCAGCCAATCCGCGTCTTCCTCTCAACCTGCTCTCGGCTCTGCTGAACGACCCGGAGCACGCGGAAGGAGCCGCAGCCAACCCCAACCTGACAGCTGACCACCTCCACGAGTTGCTCGACCTCTGCGGACTGCCCGGAGCCGCAATCCGGTGAGGCCCCCAACGGCCGCGCGGTTTCAGCGGCCGCTCCCGATCCCCAGCCGTCGCCTTTGGCGAACGCATGGTCGTCGAACGAACTGGCATGCCCGTGGCCAAGTCCGTAGCCGGGGGCGACGGCCCGGGAGCGCCCGGTTAGGCTGAAGCGGCACGTCAACGGCCGTGGGAGGCCGGGGACGGTCCTGAACGAGGGGGAGCATGAGCGAGCTCGACGACCTGCGGATGCGCCTGGCGGCACTGGAGACGGAGGTCGACCGGCTTCGGAAGGAGTCCGCCGCGTCGCGCACGGGGGCGGCGATGGCCGGCCGGGGCGGTACGAAGGCAGCGAGAGCCACGAAGGCACATACGTCGCCGCGCGGCCGCGCCCAGGTGGAGAACGAGATCGGCGCGGGGGAGAGGCCGGGGGAGCGGGAGGCCGAGACTGGTCAGGCGATGACCTGCCTCGCCGAGGCGCTCGGCGTCCTGGGCGCCGGGCGGGTCCGCCAGGTCGAGGTCCCGCAGACCCAAGTCCTCCGGGCCCGAGTCCTCCAGAGCGAAACCCTACGGATCCAAACGCCGCAAGCCGAAAAGCCGCGGGCGGAAGACCCGCGGACCGAGGCTCCGAAGACCGAGGTTCCGCAGGCCGAGATTCCACAGGCTCTCACCCCGGCCATGGAACACCCGGACCGCACGCCCCCGCAGCACGGCCGGTTCCTGGACAGCCTCCTGGCGGGGCAGCCGGCCCTCTTCGAGGAGAAGCGCCGCCCGGACGCCGAGCCGTAACCGCCGGACGAAAAGCAGTCGTCTGAGCAGAACGGCGTGGGTGCGAGTGCACCCACGCCGATACGGTCACGCCTTCGGAAGCGTTATCCCCAGTTCGAGCATCGCCGGTGAGGCCGGTCCGCCCTCGGAGCGCTCGGTCTTGTACCCCTTGACGCCGGGGGCGACGGTGCGCGGGTCGACGGCCTCGGAGGGGGCGCCGGTGGAGTAGAGGCCCTCGGGGTCCTGGTCGCGGTCGTGCGGCAGGAGCCAGAAGACGCGTCGACGGAAGGTGCCGGAGGCCCGGGAGGACCTGGCGTCGGGGCCGAGGATGGCGTAGCCGACCATGCGGCCGTCGCGGTGGTAGGCGGGGCGGCCGCGGCGGGTGGTGAGGCGGTCCAGGGACTGGCGCACGTAGTCGAGGTCGGTGGTGTCCTCAAGCCAGACGAGATCGGTTTCGTGGGCGAGCTCGGCCGGGTCGATCAGCGCGCTCACGCGTTCTGCTCCTCTGTGTCGTCGGTGATCAGGCCGATGCCCGGGTAGTACTTGCGACTGTTGGACAGGACCATCTCCTTGGGGGAGGTCATACCCAGTGTCTCGCGAACTCGTGCAGCGAACGCACGACCGGATACGGGATTGGCGCCTTCGAATCCGCACCAGCGGGTGTACGCGCCGAAGAGCTGGGACTGTTCGGCGCGCATGCCCTCGCCTGTGATGCAGGCCTCCTTGAGGAAGCGGCCCACGTGGTCCTCGGTCTCGGCGTAGGCGGTGGTGGCGACCTGGACGCGCTGGGGGCCGGCGAGGTCCTTCTCGCCGGCGAAGTAGCGGCGGGCGCCGTCGATGAGCCAGGCGAGGATACCGGGGCCCTCCTCGGCGACGAGGACGTGGGCCAGGTTGTCGATCTTACGTTCCTCGGGGACGACCCGTTCGAACGGGATCAGGCGCATGCGGCGCCAGAAGGCGAAGCCGCCGGTGCCGACCTCGGGGCGGTGGTTGCCGAGCAGCCAGAGCTTGTGGGTCGGTTCGAAGGAGAAGAAGTCCTGGCGCATCCGGCGGGCCTTGATCTTGTCGCCGCCGGTGAGGAGCTTCACCCGGGCCTCGTCGAAGCGGTCGCCGGGCTTGAGCTCGGAGCAGACGATGATGCGTCGGCCGTGGAGTTCGGCGAGGTCGGTGGGGTGCCCGTCGAAGGTCTTGGCCATCAGGAAGCCGGGTGGGGCGGCGTCCGCGTAGTCGCCGAGCAGTTGGATCATGACGTCCAGCAGGACGCTCTTGCCGTTCTTGCCCTGGCCGTAGAGGAACGGCATGACCTGGGCGCCGACGTCGCCGCTGATCGAGTAGCCGAGCAGCAGGTGCAGGAAGTCGCGGGTCTGCCGGCCTTCCTTGTCGTCGCCGAAGGTGTCGGTGAGGAAGCGGTCCCAGCGCGGGGTCCGCATCCGGGCGGGGGCCAGGGTGGTGGAGCGGGAGTGGTGGTGGACCTTCGGGTCGGGCGGGACGATGGCGCCGGTGCGCAGGTCGACCACGCCGCCGGGGGTGCACAGGGCGTAGGCGTCGGCGTCCAGGAGGGCGGCGTTGAGGACCATGCCCGGGGCGGACTTCGCCTGGGCGAGCATGGCGTTCATGCCCGAGGTGGAGAGGGCCCGGCGGCGGTGCCGACGCAGATCGGTGTTGGTGTAGACGCCGCGGGAGTCGTGGGTGGCGATGCTCTCGGCCATCTCGCCGGCGGCCCACAGGACGGTGTCGTCCTCGTCGAGCTGCCAGCGGTGCGCCGACCAGCGGTACCAGCCGAGGCCGGGGACGTGGCGGTAGTCGCCTCCGTAGAGGTGGACGAAGAGCTTGGCGTTGCCCCGGTCGGACAGCGAGTCGGGCAGGAGACCATGCGCGCTCGCCTCCGGACCCGCCGGGGCCTGCTTGGTCTCCTGAACAGGCTCGGGGGCCGGCGCGGGTTCGGCGGACGGGGTGTCGAGAAGGCTTTCCTGGACGGGGGTGCCGTGCCAGGGGGGTGGGGAGGCTGGGCCGGGGACCGGCGGGTACTCCAGGATCTGCTGGGCCGTGGCCACGGGATCGAAGACCGTCCTCTTGCGGGTGCTGTCGTTCATCCGCGTGCCTTCCCGACGTGCAGGGGCTGTCGGGCGCCGGCGGCGAGGCCGGAGCGGATGACGGCGGAGCTTTGCCTGTCCTGGCTGGGGCGGGCGGTGTGGGCCGCGTCCAGCAGGAGCCGCTCGGCGGCGGTGTGGGTCAGGTGACCGGCGGAGACCAGGCCTCCCATCGTGTAGGCGGCGCGGTTGAGTTTGCCGGTGAAACCGGCGCCCTCGGGGGTAGTGGCACAGTCGGTGACGTCATGGAGGACGGTGTCGAGGACTCGCTCGGCCCCGCGCTTGCCGCCGCCTGCCGCGACGACGGCCGCACGGCCGCGGTCGGGGACGGACGGCTGGGAGGGGCTCGGGGTGCTGGGCTGGTCCTTGAGGTGGCCGGTGCGGACGAGTTCGTCGCTGAGCCACTGGGGCAGGGGCGCGGGGGTCCTCGCCCCGGGGAGCGCGGTGTAGGTACCGGCGGTGGTCACGGTGCCGGGGGCCACGATGTAGCCGCCGTGGGCGCGCACGTCGACCTGCCAGGCCAGGGCCCGACCGTTGGAGGAGCCCGTGGAGCAGGCGAACCTGCGGGGAGCGTCCTCCTGGTACCAGATGTGCAGGCCACCGGAGGGGGTGCGCACGCGCAGGGTTTCCGTGTCCGTCGCAGGATCAGGAGCCTGGCGCAGGGCCGCGAGCAGAGCGAGGGTGTGGTACCCGTTCTCCAGGCCGTCGAGGTTGACGTTCTCGTGGATCGGGATCCCGGGGAGGATCCGGTCCCGCGCAGGGACGGTGCTGGGGTGGCTGTCGACATCGATGACGACGAGACCCGCAGGGCCACAGGCGACCCCGGTACCGAAGTCCGGATTGACGCGCCACCAAGCGGTGAGGACGTCCTGGTCGAGAGTGGCCGCGTGGAAGCCGTGGCACCAGCGACCGGCCGCAGGGCACGGGCAGTCGGCGGGACTGTGGGCCGGCTCCTGGCAGGGCTGGCAGTTGGCGGGCGGGGTCTTGCGACCTGGTGCGAGCGGGTGGACGGGCCAACCCTGGACGGCGCACCAGCGCGCAACGGCCAGCGCATCCGGCTGGCGAAACGCTCGGTCGCTCCCCACGGCCTTAGGCGCCGTCACGCTGGTCCCTCTCCCCATGGTTGGTAGCTGCTCGGACTTGAGTCGCTCGTTCAGTCGCTGAGGGCAAATAGCCAGGTCAGGGCACTGGTGGGCGCCGGATCAGCGACTGAAGCGACCGAAGTCCAGAAGATAGCTCACACAGACTATCCGAGCGAGGACGTGGGGACGCGAACTGCCGGAGTCTGCGGCGAAACTCAGCTACCGAAAACCGGGCCAGCGACCGACCCTGTTCAGTCGCTGGTTTCGGTCTTCCGGCATTTTCGCAGGTCAAAGCCAGTTTTAACAGCAAACAGCGACTGAAGCGACTGTAGCCCGGGTCTATAACGCGCACACGCACAGGGGAATGTCTTCATATACCTGACCTTGAGTCGCTTCGGTCGCTGACGGGGTGGGTGAACCTGCCCTGACCTGGGATTCTTCCCAGCGACTGAACCTCAGCGACTGAAAGCGACTGAGTCTCTCGGGCACTCTTCCCCGGCGTGTCGCCGGACCAGGTTCTCGTGGAAGTCCCCGACTTGGGTCGCTTGGGTCGCTTCAGTAGCTCCGCCGCAGGGCCTGGAGAGTCGCTTCGATGCTGTGACCTGGGATTATGTCCGCAGGAGCGCTCAGTGCCTGAACACTTCCAGGACTCAGTCGCTGAGTCGCTTCGGTCGCCCCTGCCCTCCGAGGACAGTGCTGTTGCCCTGTTGTCCCGGTACGTAGGGCCTGTTCGTGGCACCGGATCCGGTTCGGTCGCTGGGGGCCTGAGCCGGCGGAGGGCCGCAGCGACCCAGGACATGCCTCGGCAGGGCAGCTACTGAAGCGACCCAAGCGACCGAGACTCCGACTTGGTCGAGCAAGCAACGGGTCCGACGCTCCGCCGGCCGGCGGCCGAGTTCGTAGCTCAGGCCGTACCGGAGTCCGCCGGGGTGGTCCGTGTTGCCCGACACGCCGTCTTCTGGCTTGTAGCGAGCTGTACGGCGAACTACGATTCGCCGGTATGAAGCAGCTGAACGTGCGACTGGACGACGCCGTGCACGAAGCGCTGGAGCAGCGGGCGGAGGCCGCCGGGCTCAGCCTGACGGACTATGCCCGCAAGGTGCTGGCCGAAGAGGCCGACGAGCGGCGCGAACGGTTCCTGACAGCTGCGGCGCACTTCGCGCCGACCTGGGCACCCGCGTTCGAGGCCGAGTTCGGGCCCTACCCGCAGAGCACCCGCGGCGCCGCGGCGGACGCCGCGTGATCCTCCAGATAGACCGGGCGTGGCTGCTTGACATCGCCCACCAGTTCCTGCCCGCCGATCCGGACGTCACCGACTACGGCACCCTCGCCGCCGCGGTCGCCCGCCACCTCGACGAGGTCATGGACGTGCCGGTGTACGGCGAGGTGCACCAGCGGGCCGCGGCCCTCATGCACCAGCTGATCCGCGTCCCGGCCCTGGAGTTCGCCAACGAGCACTTCGCCGCTGTCGTGGCCGCCTCCTACCTCAGCGCCTCCGGGGTCATCGTCACCGCGGAGCCCAAGCAGGCCGCCGACCTGGCCGCCCGCATCCGCGCCGGGGACGCGGACGTCCGCGAGACGGCGGCCGCCGTCCGCACCTGGTACCGCTGACCCCGGTCGACGACCGTTCGGTCGGGGGAGCCCCGCGGCGCTGTGCGGTGACGAGTGGTGTTCACCGAGGGCGCGGCCCCGGCAGCTACCGAAGGCACCGGACAGCGACTGTCAGACCGGCATGCAATCGTGTGTGGACGGGTGGCGCTCACGGAGAGCCGCGCTGACGACGAACGAACGGGGGCCGCGATGACGGGCTGGGACGGTGTGACCTGGAACAGCTGGCGGGACCACGACGACATCCGCGCGCGGCTCGACGCGGGAGCCGATCCGGACCTGTGGGGCGGGGGGCTCCGCCCCCTGCACCAGGCCGCGGGGTTCGGCTCGCCCGAGGTGGTGGCCGAACTGACGCGCCGGGTGTCGGACGTCGACGCGCTGGAGAACGGGACGACGGCCCTGTGGGAGGCCGTCATGCAGAACCGGCCGGACAACGCCCGGGCCCTCGCGGCCGCAGGCGCCGACCCGTGGCGGCCCCAGCTCGGCGGCTGGTCTCCCGGCCGCATCGCCCTGGCCGGGCCGGTCCCCGACCTGTTCCCCGCGCCGGACGGACAAGCCGGTCTGACAGCGACCGAACAGGCCACCGTCCGGCACGGACGGCAACTCGTCCAGGCCCTGGGCCGTTTCCCCTACGAGGGCACCGGCCTCGCCTGCATCGCCGCCATCGACGCCGCCGAAGCGGTCCGCCGACTGGACGCCACTCCGTTGGACGAGGAGTTCATGGAGGACTTCCTCGACGACCCGAACGAGTACGACATGGACGAGGGCCTGCTCATCGCCGGTGTCACGACCGTTCCCGGCGGATGCATCGTCACCCAGCCCTGGGGCTACACGCCGTCCACCCTGGGCGTGATGGCCCGGCTGACCGCCGGCACGGTCGGCTACGGCCTGTACGCCAACCCCAAGAGCGGCAACCAGGGCAGCATCGTCCGTGACGGCACCGTCGAAGCCTGGGACCTCCACCCCGGTGGTGGCCCCCTCCCGAACCACACCCCGGACGAGGTCCTGACCGGCTACCTCTACCACCACCACGCCGTCGCCCAGGCCTGTGCCTTCGCGGGCCTGCGCCCCACCGATGCCCGCGCCGTCACCGGCCCCGCCGACAGTTGGATACGGCTGCCCGACGTCGACTACTGGGAGCGGTGACTGACCCGTCCGGAGGCCCGGGCTGGGCCGGGCGGGTGGCGTCCGAGGGCCCAGCGGTGTGGTGACAAGCCGTGGTGCCGGGTGCCGGCGGGAGGCTGGTGCCCCGTTGGCGGACGAGGAGAGCCTGTGAGTGGGCGCAGCCCTGGAGGTGACCGCAGCCCCGTGTCGATGGGCGCGGGCGCGGGACGGACGGCCGGTGATGCCGGTGTGCTGGGGACGGCGCTCGGCGTGGTGCTGGCGTTCTCGCTCGCGCAGGGGTCATGGCAGTGGTTCTCCACCTATCTCGGGGTGACGCTGCTCGCGGTGGTCCTGTCCTTCGGCCGTACGCCGCTGCCGGCGCCGGGTCGGCGGGCGGCCTACGGGCGGAGCCTGGTGGCGTACTCGCTGGTCGTGGGGCTGTGCGTGGCGCTGGCGCTGGCTCCGGCCCTTCAGCGTTGGGACTGGCTGTTACCCATGCCGGGGACGCGGACCGGGTGCGTCGAGGCCGGCCGCTACGAGGTCCTGCGGACGCAGGCCACGCTGGGGGACCTGGCCGGGAATGCCGGTGACGCGTTGGCGTACGTGCAGCGGGAGCAGAGCCGCCAGGCCGTCGACGTCTGCCTGGCGGCGACGACGACGCGTTGGCTGCCGGTGTACGCGCTGGGGGCGGCCCTGCTGGTGGGCGCGGGTTCGTGGGCGTGGGCGCGGTTCCGGGCGCGGAGCACGGCGTTGGGGGTCGGCTGAGTCGGCTGAGTCGGCTGAGTCGGCTGAGTCGGTTCCGGGCTCAGGTGCCGGGGGTGAGGAGGGCCAGTAGCTGGTTCGTCACCGCGTCCGCGTCCGGCCCGGCCGCGTAGACGTAGTTGTCGGGGCGCACGGCGGCAGCGGTGGCGCCGAGGTCGGACAGCCAGCGACGGTGGGTGCCGTCCGGGTCGGCGACGACGGCTCCGGCGGCTCCTGCGGAGGCGCCTGTGGCGGTGGGGCCGAAGCCGACGACCGTGACGCCCAGGTCGCTGAGCTGGGCCTGGTTCAGCCGGGGGAGGGCCTGTTCGGCGACCAGCAGCCGGAAGCCTCCGCCGACGACGTCGTCGAGCAGGCCCGTCCGCCGGCCGTCGCTCACCCGGCCCTGGACGGACAGCTGGCCTCCGCCGGAGGCGAACAGGCCGGGGCCGAGGTCGGGCAGCCGGATCCGGTCCGGCTCCCGGAGCGCGCGTCGGTGGGCCATCAGCGTGCGGTCGCGCTCGCGGGCGAGCACCGGGTCCCGCAGGGTGTGCTGGCGGCCGAGTTCCATGCTCGTGGCCGTCACGCCGCGCACGTGCGGCTCCCGCTCGCTCTGGTAGGTGTCGAGCACCTCGGCGCCCCGGACTCCGCGCAGCACGAGATCCAGCTTGAAGGCGATGTTGAGTGCATCCCGTACCCCCGAGCAGAGCCCTTGCCCCAGGAACGGCGGCATCTGGTGTGCGGCGTCGCCCGCGAGCAGGACCCGGCCGTCCCGCCAGCGCCTCGCGACCAGCGACTGGAAGGTGTAGGTGGCGGTACGGGCGATGTCGGCGTCGTCGCGGGACAGGTAGCGACCCACGCGGGACCACACGGCGTCCGCCGCACGCTCCCGCCCGAAGTCGTCGTCATCGTCGAGCAGGAAGCAGAACCGCTGGCGTTCGTCACCGGTGGTGATGACGGTGGTCGGTCCCTCGGGATCGCCGATCTGCAGCATCGACGGCAGTCTCAGGTCGGCCGCGGGGCGGCGAAGGGTGAAGTCGCAGACCAGCCAGGGTTCGGAGAAGCCGAGGTCGTCCTGCTCGACGCCGAGGGCGTTCCGCACGAAGCTGTTCCCGCCGTCGCAGCCGATCACGTAGCGCGCCGCGAGAGTCGCACCGTCCGACGTGTTCAGGGTGACCTGGTCACGGTCCTGGGACAGGCCGGTGACCGTCGTGCCGAAACGGAGGTCGACGTTCGGCAGCGAGGTGCACAACGAGTGCAACGCCGCCTCCAGGTCGGGCTGGTGGAACTTGTAGAGGTCGGCCCAACCGCTGGCGCCGACGTTGCGGAACACCTGTCGGATGAGGAGGTCGCCCGCTCCGTTGCGCCACTCGTACGCGTCCTGCGTCCGCAGGGTGGGCGCCAGTTCGTCGACGAGTCCGAGCCCTTGGAACGCGCGCATGATCTCGCCGTCGAAGCTGGCGGCCCGCGGGAGGCCGTACAGGCCGGGGTAGCGTTCGAGCGCCACGACCGAGTGCCCGGCCCTGCCCAGCAGGGCCGCGAGCGTCATGCCGACCGGCCCGCAGCCGACTACGGCGATTTCGACGGTCTCGGTGGCTTCGGTGAATGAGGGGACTTCGGTAGGGGACGGCGTCCGGTTCTCAGGGTGCCTGTCGTTCGTCATGGCTGCAGCTCCTCGGGGGTGGGACGGAGGGTGTGGTGGCCACGACGTCAGTCTCGAACTCTCCTGACGCGATGTCTAATGCATGATTTGCACAGGGAGTTTGCGTCAGACGCAAACGAAGGGGGCGTCCGTGGCCGACCAGTTGGACCTCAACCTCTTGCGCGTGTTCGACGCGTTGATGGACACCGGCAGCGTGTCCGCGGCCGCGACGCGCCTTCACCTGTCCATCCCGGCCACCAGCAGGGCCCTGGGCCGGCTGCGACGGGCGATGAACGACCAGATCCTGGTGCGCGCCGGCCGGGGCCTCGTACCCACCCCGTTCGCCCAGCGGTCGGCCGCCAGGGTCAAGGCGCTGCTGGAGGCCGCGGCCGAACTCCGGGTGGATGCCGCGGGAAGCGACCCGCGATCGTGGCGGCGCACCTTCGCCATCCGGGTCAACGACGGACTCAGCCCCGTCCTCGCACCCCGCCTCACCCACCGGATCGCCGCCGAGGCACCCGAGGTCCGCCTGCGGTTCGTCGCCCAGGACTCCAAGGAACCCGATCGGCTGCGCGACGGCTCGCTCGACCTCGACATCGGCGTCGCCGACCCGCCCCCTCCGGACGTGCGCGCGCGAACGCTGTTCTCCGACCACTTCGTCGCCGTGGTGGCGGCACACTCCGATCTGGGCCAGGCCGCGCGGCTGACGGTGGACGACCTGTGCGCCCACCCGCACATCTCCGCCTCCCGCCGAGGCCTCGCGCACGGGCCGCTGGACGAGGCCCTGCACCGCCTGGGCCGCTCCCGCCGCGTCGTCGCCGTGGTGCCGTCCTTCGCCGTGGCAGCCCTGATGGCGCTGGAGGGAGACGTCATCTGCCTCGGCCCCCGGGTGGTGGCGGAGCACCTCGTCGAGCGACAGGTGCCCCTCCGGTGGCACAAGGTGCCGCTGGAAATGCCCGCGGCCGACATCGAACTGCGCTGGCACCGCCGACTCGACGACGATCCCGCGTCCCGGTGGCTCCGCCGCCACGTGCTGGAAGCCGTCCGACCGTTCGCCGCCACGCTGCGCTGAACCGGACGTGAGGACGGCCGGGACCACCGCGTCGTCCGGCCGTCAACGAACGGCTGTGGCCGGCTACTGCGGAGCGGCGGGCCGTTGCGCGGAGGAGTCGCAGGAGGACATCGCCGCGCGGTCGGCCGCGCTGCGGAGAACACAGAATTCATTGCCCTCAGGGTCCGCGAGGACGGCCCAGCCGGCACCATCGGGTTCCCGGCGGTCGTCGACGAGGGTGGCCCCGAGGTTCAGCAGCCGCTCGACCTCTGCCTCGCGGGTGGTCTCCGGACGCAGGCACAGGTGGACCCTGTTCTTGATCGTCTTCGGTTCCGGCACCTGGTGGAAGTACAGCATCTGGCCCTCCGGCAGTATCACCGCAGTCTCCGGATCACCCGGGCCGTCCTCCGGGTGCAGCGGATGGCCGAGCACCTCACTCCAGAACCGAGCCAGCCCGTAGGCATCCGCACAGTCGATCGCCACGTTCTGCAACACCGAGACCATGCACGCGAGCCTGCCGGAAGCACCGTTCGGTCCGCTACCGAATTGCGGCCGGACAGGAGACGGCACCGGCGCTTTCGCCACGGACCCGGGCATCGACGACGCGGTGGTGGCTCCGGCCCGGCAGGCCGCGTTGGTGGCCGGCCCCGAACTCGTGCCCGACACGCCGTCGGAGCTGCTGCCGTCCGGACTCGTAGGGGCGGGATTGGGGGAGTGGGCCCTGCGGTCGACTCCGGCGGCCGACGCATCCGCAGGCCCCGAACGCACCCGGTCCGGAGGCGCTGTGCCCTCGCCTGCCGTCGAGGGGGGCGTCGGGAGACCGTCGGGTCCGACTGCCGCGTCCGTAGAAAAGGAAGTGCCAATTCCGCTCGCGTGCTTGGGTGTTGGGAACTCCGAGACGTCGCCGACTGTTACAAGGCAGTGACGATCCGCTCACAACCGAAGCGTGGAGCGCGACGTCCCTACAGATGACAGAGCCCGAATCGCACCGACCGTGCTCTTCGGGCCGAGCAATCACCTCCCCTTGAAAGGGGCACCCGTGATCGTCTCCAAGCGGAACTCCCTGCGCCTGGCCGCCGTGACCAGCGTCGCCGTGCTCTCCCTCGGGCTGGCGGGCACCGCCGCCATGGCGGCCGCCCCGGCCGCCTACCCCACCTCCACCACGCAGCAGGCCGCGGCGCAGCAGGCCGCCGCGCAGGCCAGCATCACCGCCAAGCCGTCCGTCACGTCCGTCCAGGCCTGGCAGCTGTTCCGGGTCAACGGCACCACCACCGGCCTCAAGGCGGGCACCAAGGTGACCCTGCAGCAGAAGCAGCACGGCAAGTGGGTCTCCCTGCCGGCCTCCGTCCCCACCAACCACAACGGCTCCTACTCGCTCGGCGTGAAGCTCGGCATCAAGGGCCTGAACGAGCTGCGCATCGTCAGCGGAGACGTCGCCTCCCCCGTGTTCACCGTCACCGTGCGCTGACCTGCGGCCCACGGTTCACGGCCCCCGCCGTCGGGCGGTGCGGTGCCCGCTCCCGAGCGGCCACCGCACCGCCCGACGTTGCACGTGGGGACCGACTTCGGCGCTGGATTCGTGGTTTGCGGCCGCCGCCTGGGTCTGCTGGAGTTCGACCTCTGGTGGGGTGAGCAGACCTTTCCCAGGGCACCGGGCCGGGACCAGAGCCGCCGCCCGTCGATCCGGTCACGGTGATCGCCGGCGCGGTGGCGTTCAGCGTGGAAGGACCCAGTCCGGTGTCCAGGTGCCGGAGGCGTCGTGGCCGGTCGTGGTGGCGGCGAGGTGGGCGCGGAGGGTGGCCAGGGCCGGGTGGGGGTTGTCGCGGTGCCAGAGGAGTGAGTGGGGGTAGACGGGCGTCGGGTCGGTCACCGGGATGCGGCGCAGGCCGTGGTCGGCGGGCCAGACGAGGCGGGTGTGCTCGCCCATGAAGGTGGCCAGGGCCGGGGTGTCGGCGATGGTGTCGAGGAGCGCGTCGGAGCCGAAGTTGGGGCCGGTCGCCTCGATGGTGAGGCCGAACTCGGCGACGAGGTCGTCGTAGTAGGCGCCCCACTCGGTACCGGGGACGATGCCGGGCATCCAGATCCGGTGCCCGGCGAGCTGGGCGACGGTCACCGACCGGGCGCCCGCCAGTGCGTGGGCGGGACCGGTGAGGAGCTGGAGCGGTTCGTCGACCACCCGGACGGACTCGATGTCCTCGGGAAGGGGCCGGCCGGGCGCGACGACGGCGCGGAAGGACGCGTCGATCGCACCGGAGCGGATGGCGTTGACGGCCGTCTCGATCTCGAACAGCATCATCACGTCGAGATCGATCTCGGGGTGCGCGCGGTGGAAGCCGCGCATCAGGCCCGACGCCGAGCCGCGAAGGTTGATCACGTCGACGCGCAGCGGACGGCTGCCGGGGCGCACGGACTCGACCGCGCGCTCGGCGGCGCGCAGCAGCTCGCGCGCGTGGGGCAGGAAGGCCTGCCCGTCGATGGTGAGCTCGGCCCCGCGCGCGGTGCGGGTGAACAGCCGCACGCCGAGGTTGCGCTCCAGCGCGGCGATGCGCTTGGAGACGGCCTGCTGGGTGACGGCCAGCTCGGCGGCGGCCTCCTGGAACTGCCCAGCGTCGGCGGCTGCGACGAAGGTCCGAACGGTGTCGAGGTCCATGGCGGCACTCTATAGGTACAACTGGTGGTTGTGGCTTGGCGGTCCTCTGGTTGTTTGATCCCCGAGGATGAGGCGCGCTTTGATGCTTTCGATCGCTGATCGGTTGTGCGAAGGGGTGTGTCGTCGGCGCGCCGAATCGTGTCCCCACGCCGACCGGGTGCCGCCAAGCAAGGAGAACACTCGCGTGAGTACTGCCCCTGCACCTGCCCCCGCGCTTGACCCGGCGCACACCGCTCTGCTCGTCCTGGACTGCCAGCCCGCGATCCTGGCCGTTCTGCCCGAGAACGGGGGCCGGGATGCCCTGCTCGACCGCGTGGAAGCGGCGATCGCCGACGTCCGCACCAGCGGCGGCACCATCGCCTACGTACGCGTCGGCTTCACCGAGGCCGACTGGGACGCGATCCCGGCCACCAACAAGTCCTTCGCCCCGCTGGCCCGACACCGCGTCATGCACCACGAGGACCCTGCCACGGCCGTCCACGAGCGCCTGGCCCCCCGGGACGGCGACCTCGCCGTGCGCAAGACCCGCTACGGCGGCATGTCCACCACCGACCTCGACCAGCAGCTGCGCGAGCGCGGCATCACCACGCTGGTCGTCTCCGGTATCAGTACCAGCGGCGTCGTCCTGTCCACCGTCCTCGACGCGGCCGACCGCGACTACCACCTCTACGTTCTGTCCGACGGCGTCGCCGACCCGGACACCGAAGTCCACGACGTCCTGCTCCAGAAGGTCCTTCCCTCGCGGGCGCACATCATCGACACCGCCGAGCTGCGCACCCTGCTCCGGGCCAGCTGACTCGAACCGCCGAGCCGGTCGAGTCGGTCGAGTCGAGTCGGTCGAGTCGGGTCGAGTCGAGTCGAGTTCGTGCGGGTCACGGTCGTGGGTGCCGGCAACAGTGGGGCCCCGCCGAGGTTCCCGGCGCGGCCGGGGCAGGTCGGCCAGGGGGTGTCGGTCGGCCCCGGCTGTCAGTGTGCCGGGGCCGATCAGTACAGTCGGCGTCCTTCGTGAGACCTGGGAGGGGTACATGGACATCGGCACGATACGTGCGGCGATCGGGCCGGAGAGCCCGGCAGAGGTGACCGGATCGGGCATCTATGCCTGGGTGGACGCGGGGTCAGTCGGTCATCCGGTGCTGTACATCGGCAAGTCGGGCAACGTGGCCAGGCGAACGAGAGACGAGAGGACGTGGACCGAGCAGTTCCGGAACGCGCGGCGCCGTGGAAACACCTTGTGGTACTCGGCCGGCTGCGGGCTTTCCCCGGTCCTGGCGGCCGCCGCGGATCCGCAGGTGTTCATGTGGGCCCTCGGGAAGGAGGAGGCGAGCGCCACCGAGACGGCGTTGATCCGCTTGGCCGCGATGACCGGCGGCACGCCGCCCGCCCAGGGAGCCGGCTGGGGCTGGGGCCGTGGAGACCAGGCGGGGAGCGCGGACCCGGTCCACCAGCTGTTGAGCCGCTGGTTCGAGGGCGATCACATGGTGCGTCAGATCGCAGAACCCAACGCCTGACTCGCCTGACTCGCCTGACTTGCCTGACTCGCCGGGCAGGTCGGGTCCGTAGACCGGGTCACTCCGCTACGGGCAGGCACTCGGTGAGCAGGCCGACGATGTCGTGCCAGGCGCGCTGAGCGTGCAGGGGGTGGTGGCCGACGCCGGGGAGCACGGCGTGGCCGACCGTCGGGTGGTGGAAGGCGTGCAGGGCGCCGCCGTAGACCATGAGGCGCCAGTCGACGCCCGCGGCCTGCATCTCGGCGGCGAACGCGTCCCGTTGCGCGGGCGGCATGATCGGGTCCTCCGATCCGACCCCGGCCCACACCGGGCAGCGGATGCGCGCGGCCTCGCCCGGTCGTCCCGTGGTCAGGGCGTTGACCGTTCCGATCGCGCGTAGGTCGACGCCGTCGCGCCCGAGTTCCAGTGCGATCGCGCCGCCGGTGCCGTAGCCGATGGCGGCGATCCGGTCGGGGTCGGTCCGCGGTTCGGCGCGCAGCACGTCGAGCGCCGCGTGGCCGATGCCCCGCATCCGGTCGGGGTCGGAGAGCAGGGGAGTGATGCGCGCCAGCATCTCCTGCGGGTCGGTGAACCAGCGCCCGCCGTTGATGTCGAAGGCCATTGCCACGTAGCCGAGTTCGGCGAGGGCATCGGCCCGGCGGCGCTGGAAGTCGTTCAGCCCCGGCCCCTCGGGCCCGACCAGGACCGCGGGTCGGCGGCCGGTGCCGGCCGGGAGCGCGAGGTGCCCGATCATCGTGAGGCCGTCGGCCGGGTACTCGACCGTGCGCGTGGTAACCGTCGTCATGGGACCGGACTGTAGTGAGCGTCGAGCCCGCCCGGGCCGGTTTTTCGCCGGCGGCAGAACGGCGCGGGTGTGCCTCGGACGATGCGGCGATGGCAGTGGTGGGGGCGGGGCGGAGGCCGGCCCCCCACCCCCAGCCGTAGGCCCGGGGCGGCTACGGCGGTTTATCTCAAACCGCGTCGGAG
>NZ_JBHVPH010000002.1:87334-202298 GCF_042887425.1 Kitasatospora sp. NPDC057940 | reverse complement strand
GCCCCCCCCCGCGCCGTTTTTACCCCGCGGGCTCACCGGCGGGGGGGGGCCCGTGCGTCGGGGGCGTGGGAGTGGGGGGGACGGGGTCGGGGCCGGGCCCCACCACGGACGGCGGTCGACGGGAGGCGGATCGGCGGGTTCGTCTCAGGCGGCGTCGTCGGCCGCCCGCGCTTGCACCGCCCGCTCCGTCATCTGCTCCGGGCTTGGGTCAGTACCCGGCCGGGGCGTCCTCGATGTCCGAGATGAGCTTGGTGCTCAGGTCGCTCTGCACGGCCAGCCTGGTGTGCCCGGCGTTGGGGCCGGTGCCCCAGGTGAGCGTGACGGTGGTGAACAGGTGCCCGGCTCCGGAGTCGTGGTACCGCACCTCCCAGTGGGTGGGCACGTCCTGGGCGCGGAGGACGCCGTCGGCGTGGTTGGCCTCCTCCCAGGCGGCCAGTCGCTGCTGGAAGTCCACCGTGAGGTAGTGGGCGCGCAGGTCGTTCGACAGGTTGTCGGTGCCGTCGAAGACGGCGTCGATGTAGGCGCCGTAGAAGTCGGCGACCCGGTCGACCGCGGAGTCCGGGCTCCCGTCGCGGACCGGGTCCCCCGGCGCCACCCGCTGCCCGCCCGCCTGCTCGGCACTGGTGGTGGAGGCGGGGTGCTGCGGGCCGGCCGCCGTGGCCTGCGGCGCGGCCACCGCCAGGATCAGGCCGACCGTGGCGGTCGCCGCCAGCAGTCCGCGTCGAACACTCAGCTTCATCGTCAGTCTCCCTCGTCATGCCAAATGGGTCGGGCCCTGGGCGGGTCACCTGGCAATGCGCGGACCGTCCGGGCCGGATCACATCGATCACCTGCCCAACGACGCCCGGGCCGGAAGGGAACGGGTCGCGTGCAATTCCGGCGCGGATTCGACCCTTCGGCATTGGTCAGGTATGGGCTTCGAGTCCGGCCAGGAGGTAGGCGACGTCCAGTCCCGTGCTGAGGTACTGCTCGAAGGTCCGGTTGTTCAGGGCCCAGGGTGATCGCGTCTGCCGGATGAGGGCGATGGCGGTGACGGCGTCGTGGCCCAGCTCGATCAGGGTCTGAGCGACGACGAGGCCTGAGCGGTTGTAGCCGGAGTGGCAACGCACGAGAACGGTTCGGCCGTTCCGGACAGCCGTAGCGGCGATGACGGCCAGCTGCCGGACCGAGTGGAGCTGCTCGGCAGTCAGTGGGCTGTCGGGGATCTCACTGATCAGATGGTCGACTCCGGGGCTCGGCCCGTGGCCTGCTCGGGTGAACAGGCTGATGACCAGGTCGAATTCGCGACCGACGACGGCGGTCTGCGCCTCGCCTCCAGGGTCGGCCCAGAAGTGTCCGCCCAACCACAGCCGCGGCCTGACCTCGTTCCACGGCGCCTGCGGTTCGGGGGTATCGCGGTCCCTCTGGCGCGTCTTCATGAGCGCTCCTCTCCGGGTGGACCAACGACGCGGTCGGACGGATGCGTTCCCTGCCCATTCCGATGTGCCGGCGGCGACCCCGTAGGTGCAGGCGGTGCCGAGGTGGCGACGGTGCCGTGAGGTCCGGCCGGTCACTGGTCACCGGTCATCGGGTGCCGCGGCCGGGGGTGGGGCGGTGGGGGTGTCGGCGTTCGGCGGGTTGGTGGGGCGGCTGACCGTGGGGTGCCGCTGGGGGGCTGGGTCGTGGGCCCGGGCGGGACGGTGGGTCGTGGTCGCGGAGTTCGCAGATCACCGCCCAGGCGACCGACACCACCGGCACCGCGACCACCGCGCCGAGGACACCGGCCAGCACGGCGCCGCCGATCACCGACAGCGCGATCGCCACCGGGTGGATCCGGACGGACCAGCCCATGACCAGCGGGTGCAGCAGATGACCCTCGATCTGGCCGATGACCACGATCAGCCCGAGCACCAGCAGCGCGACCACCGGGCCGCGGGCCGCGAGGGCGACCAGCGCGGCGACGGCCAGAGCGATGGGCGAGCCGATCAGCGGGACGAGCGCCGCGACGAACTCCAGCACGATCAGCGGCAATATGAGCGGCACCCGCAGGACGGCCAGCGCGACGCCGACCAGCACCGCGTTGGTCGCCGCCACGATCAGCACGCCCCGGGTGTAGCCGGCGAAGGTGCGCCACGCGGCGTGCCCCGCGCGGTTCCAGGCAGATCGTGACCGGGCCGGGAGCTGGTGCTGCGCCCAGCACCACATCCGGTCGCCGGAGTGGAGGAAGAACACCGAGCAGAACACCGCGAGCGCCAGCCCGGTGAGCATCTCGACGACCCGGCTCGCCCCGCTGAGCGCGGTGCTGAGCAGCGCCGAGCGGTGGGCGGTGATGAACTCGCCGAGTTTCGCCCGCAGGTCGGTGACGGTGCCGGCCCGCAGGTGGAAGGGGGCGCCGGTGAGCAGGCGGTCGATCCGCCCGAGGCCGCCGCGCAGTTCGGTGCCCAGCCGGCCCCACTCGCCGGCGACGGTCGTCCCCACCAGGGCGAGAACGCCGGCCACGACCACGATGGCGCACACGAGGGCCAGCAGGACGGCGATCGAGCGGGGCATCACCCGTGCCAGCAGGTCGACGGCCGGCCGCAGGACCGAGGTGATGACCAGCGCCAGGAACACGGCGATGACCGGCATCTGGAGCCGGCCGAGGACGGCGACGGCCAGGTAGGCGGCCACCCCGAGGAGGAGCAGTCGCCAGGTGTACCCGGCGGCGGTCCGCAGCCCGGCCGGCACGCGGTCCCCGGACCCGTCGGACACGACCGGGCGCGCCCGGGGCAGGACCACCCGGGTCGTCGGGTGGCGCCGCCGGGCCGGTCTCGCGCCGTTCACTCGCACGGGCGGCCTCCCTGGCGTCTGCCGGGCTTCGTCCGGCGTCGCGCGGCTACCCGGGCCGACGGGCCGGAAACGGGCGGGGGTACGAAAACGGGTGAGGGCGAGGAAACGGGCGGCGAGCAGGAAGCGCGACCAGCAGCGGGCCGGGGCCGCCGCGGCCGGTGTCCTGCGGCGTGGGCACGGTGATCGCCTCCTGCTCCCTCACACGTGTAGCCACCGCGGCTGCGGGCACACGCGGGGCATGGACGAGGAGCGGGTGGTGAGCCCGGGTCTGCCCGGGGCGGCGGTCCTGCCCGGGGTGGCAGCTCTGCCGCGGGCGGCGGTCCGTCCGGCCCGGGCCGTCCGCGCGACCCGATCTGCCGCACGGGATGATGGCCGGAACGACAGGACGTCACCGCGACCGTACCGGGAGCCAGCGATGCCACGGCCAGCCGAGCAGCCCGGCGGGGGCGAGGGGGAGCAGCAATCCGACGGCCTGCGCGTCACGGTGCGCCGGGAGGGCGTCGTGCGGGTGGTCTCCGTCGAAGGCGAGCTGGACCACGGCAGCGCGAACGGTCTGTGGACGGCGCTCTCCCGTCCGGTGGCCGGGGGCGAGGAACGGATCGTCGTCGATCTCACCGGCCTGCGGTTCTGCGACTCCACCGGGTTGAACCTGCTGCTTCGCGCACGCCTGGACGCCGAGGCGGCCGGCCTGCGGCTGGAACTCGCCGGTCCGAGGCCCGTGGTGGCGAGGCTGTTCGCGATCACGGAGGCCGACACGGTGCTGCGCATCCACCCCGACCTCGACGCCGCTCTGAGGACCGCGGACCCGCCGCAGCGCGGCTGCGACGACGGGGAGTGAGGAGAACCCGGCATGAAGAGCCCCGGGGAAGGAGCGTTGCCGAAGGACTCCGGTCGGAGGAACACGGCCTCCGGCCCGGGGCGGAGCGGCTCCGACCGGACCAGGCGGCTCGTGCTGGCCGGCGGTGAGGGCGCGGTCCAGCGGTCCCGGGACTTCAGCCGTACGGCGCTGCTCGCCTGGCACTGGCTGCCCGCGCTGGATGCCGGGCGGCTGGCGGCGGCGGAGGACGTCCTGCTGATGGTGTCGGAGCTGGTCACCAACGCGTGCCTGCACGCGCCCGGTGGTCCCCGGGAGCTGCGGCTGGGCTGGGACGGTGAGCGGCTGCGGGTGGAGGTCTCGGACGACAGCCCGGTCGCGCCACGGCTGCGCCCGTTCGCGGATCCGGGCCGTCCGGGCGGCCACGGGTTGCGGGTGGTGGACCGGCTGGCGCGCGACTGGGGCTGCCTGCCCGAGGGCGAGGGGAAGCTGGTCTGGCTGGAGGTCGCGGCCCCGGTGGAGCCCGGCGCACTCCAGGGTTGAGCTGGGTCCCGGGGCTGAGCGGTGTCTCAGGGCTTAGCGGGGTCCCAGGCCTGACCGGTGTCTCAGGCCTGGCCGGGGTGCGGGACCGGCGGCGGTGCCGGGTCGGGGTCGGAACCGGGGCCCGGGAACGGGTCGGGACTGGGGAAGGGCGGGATCGGCGGCGGTGCCGGGTCGGGGTCCTCACCCGGCTTCGGGGCGGGGTTCGGGTGCGGGACCGGCTCGGTGTCCGGGCCGGGGGGAGCCGGAACGGTCATCATCACCGGCGTGGTCGTCAGCAGCGGCACGGTGGTCTGCACCGTCGTCGTCCTCATGACACCCTCCTCAACGGCCCAGCGCGTGTGACAGCTCGCTCTTGTTCATCTTCGAACGGCCCTTGACGCCGCGCTGCCTGGCCTCGTTGTAGAGCTGGTCGTAGGTCGGGCCCTGGGCCCCCGTGTGCGAGCGCTGGCCGCCGCGGCGGCCGGAGGAGATGTCGTGGAGCGAACTGCGGCTCGCGGTCTTCGACTCGCCGTGCCGGGCGCGTTCCTTGTTCACTGTGCGGGCGGCGATCTCCTCGGCCCGCTTCTGGCTCTCGCCCCGGTCGAGCGCGCTGTCCTTGATGTGCTCGTACTGGCGCTCCCGTTTGGGGCTGGATCCTCGGGGCATGGCGGCGCTCCTTGTCGTGGTGTCGTGGTGGGAGGGCGTTGCCCGAGCGCGTGTACCCGTGGATAAGGTAATAAACCACCCAAAACATGAATCGGAAGTCGTGTGTCGGGTAGAGAACGCATGGACGCGGCCATGGATCGCAGCCAGTCGCGTCCGCACCCCCGCGGGGTGCCACCGGGACCGTCGCCCGACCGAGTCGGGCCCAGGTCCTCCGGAAAGTCCTCCGGAAAGCAGCCCCTCCGCGTTCGACGCGAGCCGCTCGCGGTGCCGGGCGTTCGCCCCGATGCCCCAGGAGAGAGAGCCACCGTGTCCACCACGCTGGAAACCGGTCGCCCCACCGACCGGACGGCCGCCCCGCCGTCCGGCCTCCCGCCCGACGTGCCTCCCCGCCCGACGGACGCGCAACTGCGCGCGATGGGCAAGTACGAGGCACGCGAACTCAGCGACGCGCTGTTCGAGCGCCTGGCCGCACTCGCCCGCGAAAGCCACGCGTACAGCTACGTGCGCGGCACGATCATCGAGCTCAACATGCCGCTGGTGCGCTTCATCGCCGCCCGCTTCCGCCACCGCGCCGAGGACATGGACGACATCCTCCAGGTCGGCACGATCGGCCTGATCAAGGCCGTCGACGGTTACGACCCGCACCGCGGCGTCGAGTTCGTCACCTACGCCATCCCCACCATCGCCGGTGAGATCAAGCGCTTCTTCCGCGACACCTCCTGGCCGGTCCGGGTCCCGCGCGGCATGCAGGAGCTGTACCTGACCGTCGCCCGCGGATCCGACCGGCTGGAGCAGGAACTCGGCCGCCTCCCGCACCCCGACGAGATCGCCGAGGACCTCCACATCACCGTCGAGGAGGCCACCGAGGGCCTGGTCGCCGGCCGCGTCTACCGGCCCGACTCGCTGGACGCGCCGCGCGAGCAGGACCTCGACGAGAGCGGCAGCGCCATGCTCGACCACATGGGGGCCTGCGACCCCGGCATCGAACTCGCGGACTTCCGCACCGCCGTGCGCCCCCTGCTCGCCCGGCTGTCGTGCCGCGATCAGACGGTGCTCAAGCTGCGCTTCTGGGACGGCTGGACCCAGTCCCAGATCGCCGAGCGCATCGGCGTCTCCCAGATGCACGTCTCCCGCCTGCTCACCGCCACCCTCACCAGCCTGCGCGAGCAGCTGGAGGACCGCGACGCCCCCGGCTGGGCGGACGAACCTGCGGAGGAACCCGCCGGTCCGGTCGAACCCGAGGGAGCGGACGACGGGGGAGTGGACGACGGCGCAGTGGACGCCGAGGAAAACGAGGAAGTCGCCGAACCCGAGGCGCCGCGCTGATTCCCCTCCCTCCCGGGCGTTTCCGGCCCCCCGCAGCGGATAGCCGCGCTGCGGGGGGCCGCCATGGACGCGGGCTGCGCCTCGCACCTGCCCGGGCGGACGCGTACCGCACGGCGTGAACCGCCCGACCGGCCGCCAACGGAAGGAGCCGACACCATGACCCGCCGACCACCGACCGGCCGTGTCCCGCAGACGGGCGGATTCACGGCGCTGGCCCGGCCGTGGGCCGGCGGCACCGTCCTCGCGCTCGCCGGCGAACTCGACCTCGACTCGGTCGGCGACCTGCACACGGCTCTCGACGCGGCCCTGGCCGCGCCGCTGACCGTCATCGTGCTCGACTGCGAGGGCCTGGAGTTCTGCGACTCCACGGGGCTCAACGCGATGTTCCGGGCCCACGCCCGTGCGGCCGCCGAGGGCAGCCGGATCGAACTGGCCCGCCCCCGCCCGCTGGTCCTGCGGATGCTCGAACTGACCGGGGCCGTCGAGGTCTTCGTGCTGCGGGACGCGCCACCGGAGTGAACGCGTCGCCGGCGGTCGTGGACGCCCCCCGGCCCGCCGGAGCGACACCTGTCCTGTCTGTCGCCCTTCGCCGTCCGGTGGCACAGTGGGAGCAGGGCGGCGGCCCGCCGCCCCGGGGTCGGGGAGCCCGTCGGGCACCCCGGTCGTGCGGCGGACCCGGGCGGTGGGACGGATGGACGAGCGGCCGGTACCCGGCGCCGACCCGGCCGAGCAGGCCCTGCGGCACCTGCTCGCCGGGCTGACCGCCGTACGCGACGGGGACTTCGCCACCCGGCTCGCGCCCGAGCAGCCCGGCGTGCTCGGGGAGATCGCGACCGTCTTCAACACCATGGTCGACCAGCTGTCCGCGTTCGCCGCCGAGGTGACCAGGGTCGCCCGCGAGGTCGGCACCGCCGGCAACCTGGGCGGCCAGACCACCGTCAAGGGCGTCAGCGGAGCGTGGAAGGACCTCTCCGACAACGTCAACGTGATGGCCTCCAACCTGACCGGCCAGGTCCGCTCGATGTCCGAGGTGGCGACGGCCGTCGCGCGCGGGGACCTCTCCCGGAAGATCACGGTGGAGGCCGAGGGCGAGGTCGCGGCCCTCGCCGACGCGATCAACACCATGGTGGACACCCTGTGCGTCTTCGCCGAAGAGGTGACCCGGGTGGCGCGGGAGGTCGGCACCGAGGGCATCCTCGGCGGCCAGGCCCGCGTCCCCAACGTCGCCGGGACGTGGAAGGACCTCACCGACAGCGTCAACTTCATGGCGCACAACCTCACCAGCCAGGTGCGCAACATCGCCCAGGTCACCACGGCCGTCGCCGGGGGCGACCTCACCCGCAAGATCGACGTGGACGCGCGCGGGGAGATCCTGGAGCTGAAGACGACCGTCAACACGATGGTCGACCAGCTGTCCTCCTTCGCGGCCGAGGTGACCAGGGTGGCCCGGGAGGTCGGCAGCGAGGGCCGGCTCGGCGGCCAGGCCCGGGTGGAGGGCGTCTCCGGCACCTGGAAGCGCCTCACCGAGAACGTCAACGAGCTGGCCGGCAACCTCACCCGGCAGGTCCGCGCGATCGCCGAGGTCACCAGCGCCGTCGCCGCCGGCGACCTCACCCGCTCGATCAGTGTGGACGCCTCCGGCGAGGTCGCCGACCTCAAGGACAACATCAACGCCATGGTGGAGTCGCTGCGCGAGACCACCCGCGCCAACCAGGAGCAGGACTGGCTCAAGACCAACCTCGCCCACTTCTCCGCCGCCATCCAGGGCAGGCGGGGCATCCGGGCCGCCGCCGAGATGATCACCGACGAACTGACACCCCTGGTCGGCGCCCAGTACGGCGCCTTCTACCTCGCCGAGGAGACCGCCGCCGGCCCCGCACTCGCCCTGATCAGCGCCTACGGCCGCCCGGTCGGGAACGCGCCGCCGCAGCGGCTGCGCCCGGGCGAATCCCTGCTCGGCCAGGCCGCCCGCACCCGGCGCACCATCGCCGTGGACGATCTGCCACCCGGCTACGCCGTCATCTCCTCCGGCTCCGGCGCCGCCGACGCCCGCTCGCTCGTGATCCTGCCGATCGCCCTGGAGGAATGGCTGCTCGGCGTCCTGGAGTTCGCCTCCGTCCACCCGTTCACCCAGGTCCACCGCGACTTCCTGACGCGGTTCGCCGAGTCCTGCGGCGTCAACATCGGCACGCTGCTCGCCAACGCCCGCACCGACGAACTGCTCGCCGAGTCCCAGCACCTCACGGCCGAACTCCGGGCCCGCTCCGAAGAGCTCCAGGAAGGGCAGGAGGAACTACGGTACTCCAACGCGGAACTGGCGGAGAAGGCCGCCCTGCTCGCCCAGCGCAACCGCGACATCGAGGCCAAGAACCTGGAGATCGAACAGGCCCGCCAGGAACTGGAGGAGCGCGCCCGGCAGTTGAGCCTCAGCTCGATGTACAAGTCGGAGTTCCTGGCCAACATGAGCCACGAACTGCGCACCCCGCTCAACAGCCTGCTCATCCTGGCCCAACTGCTCGCCCAGAACTCCACCGGCAACCTGACCCCCAAACAGGTCGAGTACGCGGGCGTCATCCACTCCGCCGGCACCGACCTGCTCCAGCTCATCAACGACATCCTCGACCTCTCCAAGGTCGAGGCCGGGAAGATGGAGCTGGCCCCCGCGCCCTTCGCCGTCCGCACGCTGCTGGAGTACGTCGAGTCGACCTTCAAGCCGCTCGCCGACCAGAAGGGCCTCGCCTTCGAGGTCGAGGTCGACCACTCGGTGCCGCAGGAACTCGTCACCGACCAGGCCCGACTGCGCCAGGTCCTGCGCAACCTCCTCTCCAACGCCGTCAAGTTCACCGACGTCGGCCGGGTCGGGCTGCGGATCGAGCACGCCGAACACCCCGACCTGCCGCCCGAACTCGGCCGCGCGGCCGAGGCGGTGGCGTTCCACGTCGAGGACACCGGCATCGGCATCGACCCCGCCCACCTGGACAGCATCTTCGGCGCCTTCCAACAGGCCGACGGCACCACCAGCCGGCGCTACGGCGGCACCGGCCTCGGGCTGTCGATCAGCCGTGAACTCGCCCGGCTCCTCGGCGGCACCCTCACCGTCCGCTCCTCCGTCGGCCTGGGCAGCCGCTTCACCCTCCACCTGCCACTGGGCCAAGCACCGCTGCCGCCGGCCGACCGCCCGCACGTCCTCGTCGTCGAACCCGACCCGCCGGGCCTGCTCACCCTGGTCACCCGCGACGCCACGGACGCGCTGGGCACATCGGAGCAGCCGGTCCAGCTCCACAGCGTCGGGGACGAGGCCGAACTGCGGGCCGCCCTCGGCGCCGGACCGTACCGCTGCGTCGTCCTCGACCTGGCCCACTCCGGCGAACTGGCCCCCACCCTGCTCGACGTCCTGGCCGACGACACCCCCGTCCTCGGTTACCAGGGCGACGGCCCCGTCCTCGGTTACCAGGGCGACGGCCCGAGCGGCCGCTCCGACCCCGCCATCGGCCGGGTCGACCTCATCCACGGCCTGGACGACCTGCGGGAACGCGTGATCCACCTGCTCGGCGGACGGCATCCGGTCGCGCCCGCCGCCGACCCGGACCCGCCCCCCGACGACACGCTCGCCGGGCGGACCGTCCTGATCGTCGACGACGACCTGCGCAACGTCTTCGCCCTCGCCGCAGCCCTCGAACAGCAGGGCCTGAACGTGCTGCACGCCCCCGACGGCCGTGCCGGGCTCGACCTGCTGCGCACCCACCCCGAGACCGACCTCGTGCTGATGGACGTGATGATGCCCGGCCTCGACGGCTACGCCGCGATCGCCGCCATCCGCGCCGACGAGCGCTTCGCCCGCCTGCCGGTCATCGCCGTCACCGCCAAGGCCATGCCGGGGGACCACGACAAGAGCCTCGCCGCCGGCGCCGACGACCACGTCACCAAACCCGTCGACACCCGACACCTGCTCGGCCGGATGCAGCACTGGCTGGACGCGCCATGACCCCAGGGCAGGAGCCTTCGGGCACCACGGCCCGGGACACCACGGCCCGGGCCCTCGCCGAGACCGTGCGCCGGCTCCAGGGCGCCGCCGCCCGGGTGCAGGCCGACGCCCGGGCCCGCGCTGTCGTAGACCTGGCCACCGGGATCCTGGCCGAGCGCCTCGGCCTGCTGCCCGCCGAAGCCGCCGCCCGCCTCGCCAGGCTCGCCCGGGAGGCAGCCGTGCCCGTGGCGGCCCTGGCCGCCGACATCGCCGGGGTGTCCGGCCAGGCAGCCGGGGCGGCCGATCCTGCGCCGCCCGATCCCGTGACGCCCGCGCTGGCCGCCGTCGTCGATCTGCAGGGCGTCGCCGAAGCCGTCCTGGAGCAGACGGCGGACGCGCTCGGCGCGCACGCCGTCGCGCTGTGGCTGCGGCTGCCGGGCGGCGTGCTCGCCCTCGCCGCGCACGCCGGGCTGCCCGCCGCCGAGGCCGACGCCTGGAGCCGGGTGCCACCCGGCGTCCCCACCCCGGCCCAGCGCGTCGTGGTCGGCGGCGCGGAGCTGTGGCCCGGCGATCCGCAGGCCGCAGGCCCGTCGGTGGGAGCCGGCTCGGCCCGGGCCGTCCTCCCGCTGATCGGCGCGGGCCGCCGCCGGGGTGCGCTGGAGGTCCTGTGGCCCGCACCCGGCCCCGGCCCTGACTCCGGCCCCGGCCCTGCGCCGGTTCTCGGAGAGCCCCAGCGCCGCCGGCTCCACGCCCTCGCCGACCTCTGCGCGACCCTGCTGGCCGACGCCGACACCGGCGCTTCCGCCCGCGCTTTCGTCCCCGCTGCCGTCCCTGCTCCCGCCCCCGTCCCGCCCGGCGACGACACCGCGCTCCTGGAGGGCCTGCCCACTCCGGCCCTGCTGCTGGAACCGGTCGTCCGCCGGGGAGAGATCACCGACTTCACGCTCCTGCGCACCAACGCGCACTTCCGCGACCCGCTGGGCCGCCCCCGCGACACGCTGGAGGGCGCCTCGCTCCTGGAGGTCTACCCGGCCGCGTGCGCCGGCGGCCTCTTCGAACGGCTGCTCCGGGTGCACGAGACCGGGGCCCCGCTGGCCGGCGAGCGCGTCCGGCTGGTCTTCCAGCAGGGCGGACTCGCGCTTCCCGCCACCGTCCTGCTCGCGGCGGCCCCCGTCGGCGGCCGCGTGCTGGTCGGCTGGCAGACGGAGACCGCGCGGACCGGTGAGGCCGACCAGACCGCCCTGCTGCGTCAGGCCCAGCGGCTGGCCCGGGTGGCCGGGTTCGAGGAGTGCCCGGCCGACGGCCGGATCCGCTGGAGCGACGGCCTGCACGAGATCTACGGGCTGGCGCCCGACACCGACCCGGTACCGCTGGCCCAGCTCGCCCGGCACGCCCACCCCGACGACGAGCCCGCGATCCGGCGCCTGCTGGACACCGTCCAGCGCCGGCACCGGACCGCGTCCGCCGTCGTCCGCCTGGTCCACCGGGACGGCACCCACCGGTACACCCGGGTGATCGCCGAACCCGTCCTCGACGACGACGGCCGGCTCACCGGCGTGCGCGGCGCCCTCCACGACGTGTCCGCCCAGCACCGTACGGAGGTCGCCCTCGGCGCCACCCGGGCACGCCTGGCCGACAGCGAGCAGGAGACCGCCGACAGCGAGCGACTGGCGCTGCGGCTCCAGCAGGCCATCCTGCCCACCGCCCCGCCCCCGCTCGGCCCGGCCGGCCTGCGCGCCGCCGTCCGCTACCGCCCGGCCGCCCAGCACGACCGGGTCGGCGGCGACTGGTACGACGTGCTGCTGCTGCCCGACAAGCGGGTGCTGCTCACCGTCGGGGACGTCGCCGGGCACGGTGTCGGCGCGGCCACCGGCATGGTCGCCCTGCGGCACGCGCTGCGCGGCCTCGCCGTCACGGGCGCCGGCCCGGCCCGGATGCTGGAGTGGGCCAACACCGTCGCCCTGCGCGAACCCGGCCAGATCACCGCGACGGCCGTCTGCGTGCTCGTCGACCCGGCCGGCGGCGAACTGCGCTGGGCGCGGGCCGGGCACCTGCCCCCGATCCTGGTCGGGGCGGACGGCGCCCAGGTGCTGCCGCTGCCGCACGGCGTGCTCCTCGGTGCCCTGGACGACGCCCGGTACGAGGAGCGCACCGCCCACCTGCCGCCGGGCGACGTCCTGGTCCTCTACACCGACGGCCTGGTCGAACGCCGGGACCGCCCGGTCGAGGAGTCCGTCGACCAGCTGATCCGCGCGGCCGGAGCCCCCGGCCCCGACCTGGAGCGCTACCTCGACCGCCTGCTGGACCTCAGCCCCGCCGACACCGACGACGACACCTGCCTGATCGCCGTCCAGAGCCGGTAGTCCCTCCCCGGTAACGCCCTGACGGTCCCCTCGCCCCGGTGGTCCCCTCGCCCCGAGCGGGAGCGGGCCTGCGAAGTACGGCGTTAGGCGCGGGCCCGCCCGGGTAGGCGCGGCCCTGCGGGGGCGACCGGAACCGAACGACGGAGAGGATTCCCCATGTTGCTGCTAGGACTCCTGCTGATGGCGGCGGCCGGTGCCTTCGCCGGACTGCTGATCGCGGACAACCTCTCCGGCGGGCCCGACTACCAGGCGACGGTGCTGGGCATCCACCTGCCGGCGCTCAGCAGTCTGGGCATCTTCCTCGCCGGGCTGGCCCTCGCCCTGCTCTTCTGCCTGGGCCTGGCCCTGATGATGATGACGGCCCGGCGGTCCCGACGCCACGTCCGGCCGGGCGCGCACCGGGCGGTCCCCCAGCGGTCCCAAGCGGTGGTGCGGCCGGACCCGCCCGAGCGGACCCTCCGGTCCGACGAGGGCGAGCAGCCCGCGCCGCCGGAGGAACGCGCCGCCCAGGAGGGCGGCCGGGACGCCGGCCTGCCGGCCGAGCCCCCGCGCGGCGGCCGGCACCGTCACCTGTTCGGTCACTGAGGCTGTTCGGTCACTGAGGCGCCGGAGGCGTCGCGACGCCCCCGCAGCCGATCCCACGACGACCACGGGCCCCTCGCCGGGCCGGGGAAGGACGCGACCGCATGACCGGACCACGGCCTTCCCCCGGACGCCCGTTCCCCACGAGGCCGCAGGCGCAGCGGCTGCCGCTGCGGGCCCACCCCGGGGCGGCAGCCGACGCCCGGGCCTTCACCGCCGAGTTCCTGGCCGACGTCGGTGACCCGCTGTTGGTCGCCGACGCCGTCCTGCTGGTCTCCGAACTCGTCGGCAACGCCCTGCGCCACGCCGGCGAGCCCGGGACGCTGCTCCTGATCCGTGCCACCGGCCGGTTGCGGATCGAGGTCAGCGACTCCAGCCCGCGCCCGCCGCTGCCCCGGCCCCCGCATCCCCCGGACGAACCGGGAGGCCTCGGCCTGTTCCTGCTGAGCCGGCTCACCCTGCGCTGGGGCTGGCACCCGTCGGGGCCGGGCAAGACGGTGTGGTGTGACCTGCGGCTGCCCGCGAGCTGACGGCCTGGCCGGCGCCTGCCGGGCGGGTGTTCCGCGTCCGCGTCCGGGAGGAGCGGTGTCCGCGCGCGGCCACCCGGCGGCGCCGGACGCCGGTCGCGGCGCCGGAGCGCCGGACGCGCCCCTCGCGGTGGCATTCTGACGGGGCAGGTCCGTCCGTGGGCGTCGAGCAGAGCGAGGATCCAGTGGCCGTGAACCGACCGTCGCCGTCCCCGTCCCAGCAGTCCCAGCCGTTTCCGCCGTCCCCGCCGTGGCGGTCCCCGTCGCCGTCGTCGCCGTGTGGCCTCCTGGGTTGAGCGGCGTGCACCGCCGCAGTCGGCTGGCGGAGATCGCCCGCAGCTGGTGGCAGGTCCTGCGGGCGGCTGTCGTCGGTGTGTGGGAACACGGCCGCACCATCGAACTGCTCCAGCGCTCGATGGCCTTCGCGGCACTCTTCTTCGTGACCCTGGTGCCGCTGCTGATCGTCATCGCGGCGGCCTTCCCCGCGCGCGGCAGCGGGATCTCCGAGTGGATCACCGACGGCCTCGGCCTGAGCGGGCCCGGCGCCGACGCCGTCCACCGGCTCTTCGCCTCCCGGGGCCAGGTGCTCAGCACGACCACGGGCTTCGGCCTGGCCGCGCTGGCGGTCTTCGGGGTCTCGTTGATGGCGTCCGTCCAGGGCGTGTACGAGCGGGTGTGGGAGCTCGACCGCGGCCCCTGGCACGCCGTCTGGCGCCAGACCCTCGGCCTGGCCGGGCTGATCGGGTACATCGTGCTGGCCGCCTCCAGCGGCATGCCCTGGCACCACTCGTCCGTCCAGCCCTCCTTCCGCATCGCCGTCTCGACCGTCGGCGGCCTCCTGCTGTTCTGGTGGCTCCAGCACCTGCTGCTGGCCGGACGCGTCCCGACGAGGCAGCTGCTGCCCGGAGCCGTCGCGACCATGGTGGCGCTGGCGGGCCTGCGGCTCTTCTCGCGCCTGGTCTTCGCGCCGCTGCTGGTGTCCAACGCGGTCTCCTACGGGACGGTCGGGACGGTGCTGATCGTCCAGTCGTGGCTGATCGGCGTCGGCTACACCGTCTACGGCGGCGCGCTGGCCGGGCGCGCCGTGGTCCAGGCCCGCCGCGCGTCGTAGCGCCGGTGCCGGGCCGGGTGGCCGGTGCTGCGGCGTCCGGGTGGGTTAGGGCGCGGCGCAGCGGGCAGGCGCGCGGGCGGCCGGGAAGGACTCGGCCACCGCACACGTGAGGAGGCCCCAGATGAGCATGGTGAAGGAGACGGTCGACGTCGACGTGCCGCTGCACGCCGCGTACAACCAGTGGACCCAGTTCGAGGAGTTCCCGCGCTTCATGGAGGGCGTCGACGCGGTGACCCAGCTGGACGAGCGCCACAACCACTGGCGGACCAGCATCGGCGGCGTCACCCGCGAGTTCGACACCGAGATCATCGACCAGCTGCCCGATGAGCGGATCGCCTGGCGCACGACGGACGGCGACGTGCGGCAGAAGGGCGTCGTCACCTTCCAGGAGCTGGATGACCGGCACACCCGGATCAACCTGGCCATCAACTTCCAGCCGGAGGGGATGGCCGAGAAGACCGGCGACATGCTGGGCATGGTCGACCGCAGGGTCAAGGGGGACCTCCGGCGCTTCAAGGACTTCATCGAGGACCAGGGCCGGGAGCAGGGCGCCTGGCGCGGCCGGATCACCCCCGGCTGAGCCCCGTCACCTGTTCACGCCCCTGACCGCACCCCCTGGCGGCGGCCCCGGCCCGGACGTTCGGGCCGGGGCCGCCGTTGCGGTGTCGGCGCGGTGTCAGCGCTCCGGGAAGCGGTGCTGCTCGACCAGCCGGGCGAAGCCCTCCCACAGGGCCGGATCCGCCGACTCCTGCGGGTCGTGGAGCGCGACGCCGGCCAGGCCCCCGGGCGCGTCGTGACCGCCCGCCCGGGCCAGTTCGACGCCGGAACCGAGCAGCGCCGCCGGCTTGCCGTGGCGCAGCGCCTCGGCGAGGAAGCGGACGGCGTCCGGATCGGCGGCCAGCGCGGGCCCGGCGCCGTCCGGAACCACCACCGCGTCGTACAGCACCGAGGCGGTGGTGGGCAGCGGGCGGTCCACCGGCAGAGGGTCACCGCCACGGGCGGCCACGTGACCTCCGTGCGCGGCCAGCGTCTCCACCACGGCGCCCTGCGCGCCCAGCCGCTCGTGCGCGGCCCGCACCTGGCCGCCGTCGACCCCGGGCGCGGCCAGCACGGCGACCTTGCGGGTACGGATGCCGCTTCCGCGCAGATTCTCCAGGCTGAGCGCGGGGGAGACCCGAGGGCCCGCTACCTCGCCGCCCTTCGCTGCCGCCCGGTCCTCGGGCGCCGGCTCCGGCTCGGGCACGCCGATGCGTCGGGCGACCTCCGCCGCCAGGCCCGGGTCCACGCGTACCAGGTTGCCGACCATCCGGAGCCGCACCTCCTCGTCGCCCACCTTGCCGAGCTCGAACGCGAACGCGGCGGTGATGTGCCGCTGCTCCCAGCCCGCCATGCTGCGCCAGAACAGCGCGGCCTGGCTGTAGTGGTCGGCGAAGCTGGGGCTGCGCCGCCGGATCGCCCTGCCGTTGACCCGTTGCTGGTAGTGCTGGAACACCCCCTCCGGCAGGTGGCTGCCGCCCATGGTGAACGGGCAGCCGCCGCCCACCGAGTTCGGTGCGTAACTCGTCCCCGGGTGGACGACCTGCTGGCCGTAGCCGTCGCGGTGGTTGGTCCGCACGTCGGCCAGCGGGCGGTTGACGGGCAGCTGGCCGAAGTTGGGGCCGCCCAGGCGGATCAGCTGGGTGTCCAGGTAGGAGAAGTTGCGGCCCTGGAGCAGCGGGTCGTTGGTGAAGTCGATCCCGGGCACGATGTTGGCGGTGTGGAAGGCCACCTGCTCGGTCTCGGCGAAGAAGTTCTGCGGGTTGCGGTCGAGGACCATCCGCCCCACCGGGCGCACCGGCACCAGTTCCTCCGGGATCAGCTTCGTGGGGTCCAGCAGGTCGAAGGGGAAGGCGAACTCGTCCTTCGCCGTGACCAGTTGGACACCGAGCTCCCATTCGGGGAAGTCCCCCGCCTCGATCGCCTCCCACAGGTCCCGGCGGTGGAAGTCCGGATCCCGCCCGGCGGTGATCTGGGCCTCGTCCCACACCTGGGAGCAGACGCCGAGCCGCGGCCGCCAGTGGAACTTGACGAACGTGCCGCGCCCGTCCCGGTTCACCAGGCGGAAGGTGTGCACACCGAAGCCCTGCATCATCCGGTAGCTGCGCGGGATGGCCCGGTCGGACATCACCCACATCAGCATGTGGGTGGACTCGGGCTGGAGCGAGCAGAAGTCCCAGAAGGTGTCGTGCGCGGAGGCGCCGGTGGGGATCTCGTTCTGCGGTTCGGGCTTCACCGCGTGGACGAAGTCCGGGAACTTGACGGCGTCCTGGATGAAGAACACCGGCATGTTGTTGCCCACCAGGTCGTAGTTCCCGTGCCGGGTGTAGAACTTGGTGGCGAAGCCGCGGACGTCCCGTACGGTGTCGGCGGAGCCGCGCGGGCCCTGCACGGTCGAGAAACGTACGAACACCGGGGTGCGGCGCCCGGCCTCCTGGAGGAAGTCGGCGCAGGTGAACCCGGCGAGCGACTCGTACGGTTCGAAGAAGCCGTAGGCGCCGGCGCCGCGGGCGTGCACCACGCGTTCGGGGATGCGCTCGTGGTCGAAGTGGGTGAGCTTCTCGCGGAGGTGGAAGTCCTCCAGCAGGGTGGGGCCGCGGTCGCCGACGATGAGCGAGTTGTCGGTGTCGTCGACGCGCACGCCCTGGTCGGTGGTGAGCGGGCCGTCCGGGTCCGGGGCGCGGAAGGCGTCGAGTGCGGCGTCCTTGGCGTCGGTGGTGTCCGTGGCGTCGGGGTCGGGGTCGGGGCCGGGGCCGGGGCCGGCGGGCGGCTCGGGCTGGGGGGTCTCGGGGTTGGTGGGCATGTCGCGATCTCCGTCCTGGGAACGGCGCGGGGCGGCCGGGCCGTCGGCCCCCGGCTCGTGTCGGCGGGGCGGCTGCCCGATGGGTGGCCCGGCAAACCGCGCGCGAGTTTGCACACGGCGTTTGCGCACGGTGTGTGCGCACGGTGTTTGACCGAGGGGCATCGGGGGACACGCCGGAGTCGGGAGGGAAGCCTCTGAGTGAGGAGACGAGCAATGTCGAACGATGCGATCGTCCTGTTGAGGGAGGACCACAAGGAAGTCCGCCGCCTGTTCCGCCAGTACCGGGAACTCGCCGCCGGAGACGGGGACGGGGACGGGGGCGGTGGGGGGAACGCGCGGCACGAGACGGTCGAGCGGATCGTCGAGGCGCTGACCGTTCACACCTACCTGGAGGACGAACTGGTCTACCCCAGGATCCGCCAGGAGGTTCCCGGCCTCGCCGAGGACATGGACCGCGCCCGGCAGGAACACCACGTCGCCGACCTGCTCTGCGAGGAGCTGAGCCGGATGAGCCCCGGCGACGAGGGCTACGACGCCAAGACCGCCGTCCTGATCGACGCGGTCGACCGGCACATCGAGCAGGAGGAGGGCTCCTGGTTCCCGATGGTCCGGGCCGCGCTCGGCCGCAAGGAACTCCAGGAGATCGGCGAGCGGATGCAGGCCATGCGCGAGACCGCGCCGCGCCGCCCGTCCAGTGGCGGCGTGCTCCACCGCATCGCCAACGCGATCGAGGGCTGACGGCGGTGCGCCGCCGCGACCACGAAAAGCGGGAAGGAGCACGCGAATTCCTCTCATGTCCCAGCCAACGCGACCGCCCTATCCTGAGGGCGTGGAAGAACAGCAGGCCATCGGGCGCCAGTGGACGTTCCTGACCAATCACGCGCGCGTCCTGGTGCAGATCGCCCGGGACCCGGGCATCAGGGTGCGTGACATCGCGACCAGCTGCCTGCTGACCGAGCGAGCGGTCCAGCGGATCATCGTCGACCTCGAAGAGGCGGGCTACCTCAGCCACCACCGGGTCGGGCGCTCCAACGTCTACCGCGTCATCGACGGCAAGCAGCTGCGCCACCCCGCCGACAGCGGTCCGACGCTGGCGGAACTGCTGGCCGTCCTGCTGCGCTGACCGCGCCGCCGGTGGCACGTCGACGACGCGCCGACGGCACGCACTACCGAACCCGATTGCACGCATTGCCATTGACGAATTCCCGTTCACGTATCGGTTGACGTGAGAAGGGATTCGGCAGACGCTGGAGATGTCGTCCCGTGGCTCACAGGCAGGAGAAGAGACCATGCGCGGTAAGCCGCCCGTGGCGCGCCCCGCTGCCCCGACCCCGACTCCTCCACCCCCCGCGCCGCCCCCGGTCGATGGGGGCCTGTCCACGGACCTGCACGTCGCCAGGGGCCTGCTGGTCCGGCTCGCCGTCGAAGGGGACCGGGTCCGTGCGACGGTCCGCGGCGAGATCGACCTCGACGTCGTCGGCGGCCTGGACGAGACCCTCGGACGCGCGCTGCGGGCCAGCGGTACCGGGCTCGACGTCGACCTGTCCGCCGTCCCCTTCTGCGACAGCTCCGGCCTCAACCTCCTGCTGGGCCTGCGCAGCACCGCGCACCGCACCGGCCGCACCCTCGCGATCACCGCGGCCAGCACCCAGGTCGAGCGCCTGCTCGCGATCACCGAGACGACCGGACTCTTCACCCCCGCCGTCCCCGAACGCCCCGCAGCCGCCGAACGCCCCGCCGACCCCCCGCACACCGAGAACGCAGCTCCCTGACCGCACGCGGGCCACCCCGCACCACCGCAAGCCGAGAACCATGGACCCCGTCCGCCGCTACGCCATCGCCCTGCCCGGCGCGCCCGGCGCCCACGCCGCAGCGCACACCGTCATCGTGCACCTCACCGACCAACTGGGCCCCGCGCACGAGCCCGTCTACGAGGACGCCACCGGCCTGTTCCGCGTCCAGATCCGGGGCACCACCGCGGAAGTCCTCGCCGCTCCGGCCGAGTACGGAACCATCCACCCCTGCCTGGAAGCCGTCCCCATGCCCTGACCGCACTCCGGGCCGTCGGCCGTCCCGGCGGGCGCGGGGGTGTTCGTCGTGCCTGAGACCGTCCTGCCGCAGGCCGTTCCATCCATGGCCGCTGCCGCGCGCCGGGGCTGGGGGACACGTTCTTCCAGGGAAAAACATGTCCTCCCGGCTCGCGCGGCGCCCTGGCACAGTGGCCGGTGTGAGCACGAACAACGACAAGCGCCGGGAGTTCGCCACGTTCCTGCGTGCCCGGCGCGCCGAGGTCTCCCCCCGACAGGTCGGACTCCCCGCGTACGAACGGTCCCGCAAGGTGGCCGGGCTGCGCCGGGAGGAGGTGGCCGGGCGGGCCGGGATCAGCGTGGACTACTACACCCGCCTCGAACAGGCCCGGCTGCCCGCACCGTCCGGCAGCGTCCTGGACGCACTGGCCCGCGCCCTGCTGCTGGACGACGACCAGCGTGACTACCTGCGCCAGCTGGCCGACCTGGCCCCGGCCCGCCGCCAGCGGCGTTCACGGCACCAGGTCGTGCCCGCCGCGGTGCTGGCCGTACTGGCCGACCTGCGGACCACGCCCGCCGTGGTCCTGGGCCGGTTCATGGACGTCCTGGCCTGGAACGACCTCGCGGCCGAGCTGTTGCTCGACTTCGCCTCGGTCCCCGAGGAACACCGCAACTATCTGTGGCTGACGTTCCTCGACCCGCGGACGCGCGAGCGCGTGCCGGACTGGGACCTGTCGGCGGGGGAGTGCGTCGCCTACCTGCGGATGGACGCAGGCCGCTACCCCAGCGACCCCAGGCTTGCCGAACTGGTCGCCGAGCTGAGCGCCGGGGACTCCGACTTCCAGCACTGGTGGACCACGTACCGGGTCTCCGGCAGGAGCTTCGGCAGCAAGCGCATCCTGCACCCGGTCGTCGGCGAGGTCCGGTTGGACTGGCAGGTCCTCACCGTCGCCCAGGAACGCGACCAGTTCCTCGCGGTCATGCCCGCCGCCGACGAGGAGAGCAGGCAACGGCTCACAGCCCTGAGCACACCGTAGGAACGCACACGGCGCGACCGTGCGGTTCCACCCACCCGGAAAGGAGGTGAAGGCGTGAGGAGCCCCGCACACACGAGGAGCCCGACGCCTTCACAGCACCCCATGACGACCACACTCATCACCGGAGCCACCCGCGGGATCGGCCTGGAGGCCGCCCGCCGACTGGCCGGGGCCGGACACACCGTCTACCTCGGGGCACGCGACCTGGAGCGCGGCCGGGAAACCGCCGAGCGGATCGGCGCCCGAGCCGTACAGCTCGACGTCACCAGCGAGGAGTCCGTCCAGGCCGCCGCGCGGTTGATCCGCGAGGAAGCCGGCTGGCTCGACGTCCTGGTCAACAACGCCGGGATCTCGGGCGCCTGGAAGCAGGCCGGCGAGTACACGGCCGACGACATGGAGAGCGTCTACGCGACCAACGTCTTCGGCCTGGTCCGTGTCACCCACGCCTTCCTGCCGCTGCTGGAGGCCGCCGACCACCCCGTCATCGTGAACGTCAGTAGCAGCGGCGGCTCCCTCACCCGCTGCAGCGACCCCGCCAGCCTTGAGGCGACCTTCCCGATGGTGGCCTACTGCTCGTCCAAGAGCGCGGTCAACATGATCACCGTCCAGTACGCCAACGCCTTCCCGACCATGCGGATCAACGCCGTCCACCCGGGGTCCGCCGCCACCGACTTCAACCCCCGCGGCGCCGTGTCGGCCGAGCAGTGCGCCAAGATCATCGTCCGGATGGCCGGCATCGCCCCCGACGGCCCCACCGGAGGCTTCTTCGAGGAGGAGGGCCCCGTCCCGTGGTGACCGTCGCGACCGCCGTGACCGCGGGGTCACATGGCTGACCGGTGGGGTCTCGCCCCGGCCACTCGTGGACGGACCTGGTGGGACCTGGTGGGCACCCGAGTGGCTTCGCGCCGGAGACGGATCCGTCCGTCGGCCCAAGGGGAGGTCGCCCAATTCGCCGTCTCCGACTGGCGCACCGGCGTAGCCTGGCTCGGTCGCCATTGGCAGGTGTCGTCTGAATTGTGGCTCTGGCACGAGTTCTGTTGAGGCGCACGCTCAGTGACTGAACGGCAAGTGTGTTCAGATCGGGTTGGTTCTGCTCCGGGCGTTCCAGGAGGCCAGGATTGCCGCCCGCTGTTCGTCCAGCCGGACGACATCTTCAGGGAGTGCCGGCGCGAATATGTCGACGGTCTCAGAAATGCCGCTTGCGGCGTCTGATGGGTGGACGTATGCCTCCCGTCCGTTTGTGAACTGTCGTAGCTGTCCCGACGGGTGCACGTTGGGGCGGGCCCCCTGGCAGCAGAGCCGTCGTCCCTCTTGCTCCAGCTGCCGCCGAGCCTGGGTAAGGCAGTCGAGGTAGTCAGCACCGCTGATCTCCGTGCATGAATCGGCATCGATGAGCGTAATGAGGGCAGCGGAGGGGGCGCCGATGTAGACGGTGACATGGCGAATGGCACCAGCTGAGTCGACCGTCTGAAGGGCTATCTCCTCGGTCCAACTCGGCCGCCTTCCACGGTCCGCGTGGGCTATGTCGTCCCGCTCCTGCTCATGAGTCATGTGACCATGATCGTCACGAATTGGAGCAGGCGGCAAGGAGTCACCCTGCCAGCAGGACGTGTTTCCGAAGGAGATCAAAGCCTGCGCGGCCGTACATCTGGCGCTTGAGCATTTTGATGCGGTTGACGTGGCCTTCGACCGCGCCGGAGCTCCAGGGCAGGGTCAAGCCGGCGATCACGGCGTCCAGGTCGCGTTCGAGTCCGGCTGCGAGTGTGTGGAGACCGGGGAGGTCGTCGCGTCGGACCGCTTCGAGCCACTGCGGTAGCCGCTCGCCCTCGCGCCCGGTGAGGATCTGGGCGAAGAACCTGACGTGGCCGGTGAGGGCGTCGAGTTCGGGGCACCGGGCCAGGACGGCTTTGAGCTGGAGGTGGTCGGTTTCGGGGAGGTTGTCGGGGCGTCGCAGGATCCATCCGGCGACGGTTCGCGGTGACGGTGGCCGGGGCTGGACGGGCTGGGTCGAGGTCCGCTTGGGGCAGATGTAGGCCCGCACGGTCTGGTAGCTGCCGCGGAAGCCGCGCGCGGTGATCTCCTCTCAGAGTGTCCAGGCGTTGGTGCAGCCGTCGTCGGACCATCGCTGGTCCAGGTAGGGCTTGAACTCGTCGAGCTTGCTCGGCCTGCCTTGCCACTGGCCCTTGAACAGCTCTTCCGGCGTCGTGGCGTCGGCGTATCGCTTGACGGTCCGGTAGGTCATGCCGAGTTGGCGCGCGATGGCTCGTCGGCTGTGGCCGGCGGCCAGGTAGGTGTGGATGGTGGCGTGGGTGCTCCGGGTGCGGTCGGCGAAGCGGTGGCCGGTCGGCCAGTGCGACTTGGGTGGCTGGTCGGCGTTGGACGTCTCCTCCTCGGGCTGCTGGTCCGGTTCGGGAACGACGGTCCGCAGGCAGGTGTGGTGGCGGGAGACGCATCGCTCGGCGGCCTCGCTGACGTTGTGCCAGAGGTGCCACCGATCCGCGACTTGGACAGCCTGCGGGGCGCCGGTCCGGGCGCCTTCGGCGAAGAACGGGCCCGGTCGCGGCAGACGACCTCGATGCCGGGATGCCTTGCGAGCCAGGCGGCGACCGTTGCCGCTTCCCGGTCCGGCAGCAGGTCGACCGGCCGCCTCGTCTCGATGTCGATCAGCACGGTTCCGTAGACGCGGCCCTTGCGCATCGCGTACTCGTCGACACCGACCACCCGCGGAGACGGCGGCTGTGGTTCGGGCAGTGCGTGGATGAGTCGCAGTACGGCACTGCGGCTGATCGAGACACCGAGGGTGTCTGCCAGCCTGGCGCCGGCCCGGCCGGCCAGCGCCAAACCGATGCTGGTCAGTGCCGTTCGCAACCGCTCCGTCCACCGGCTGTGCCGCCGGGTCAGGCCCGGCACCTGCTCGGCGAAGGTCCGCCGCTCGCACGACGCGCCGGCGCAGACGAACCGGCGGACGTGCAGACGCAACAGCACCCGTTGGCCCACGCTCGGCGTGTCCGTGGGAGAGCGCAGGTAGGAGCCGTGAAGCCGACTCGATCGGACTCCGCAGCCGGGGCACGACGCCCCGACTGCCGTGGACCTCACCTCGACCCGAATCACCTCGCCGTCCACATCGACCGACAGCACCCTCACGTCCGCGACCGCCGGAAACAGCAACGCCTCCAGCCGGACCAGCACCTCGTTCACGGGCCAGAAGTGTCAGCGACAGCACGACGGCACCCGACGATTTGCAGGCAACCTCACGAGGACAGCCAAGAAGATCAACACTCACGCAACGTGAGCTGCCACAGAACTCTGCCAGAACCCGTTCTCGTGAACAAAGCCAGGCTGGTCGGTTCGCCCTGTACGGAGTCGGGTGGTTGCGGTGTTGTCGGCGCACGCGCCTAGGGTGACCGGAAAGGTCATCGGTAGAGCCGGTCGGGAGGGCACGTGGCCTGGTGGAACAGGGAGCAGGGGGACCGGCAGCGGTGGGTGCTGGACCCGCTGGTGGGAGTGGGGCCTCTGCGGTTCGGGATGGACCCGCAGCAGGTCCAGGACGCGCTGGGGGAGAAGGGCGACTCCGTCAGGTTCCAGGGCGGCTGGAGTACCGAGGCCGGCCGGATGGCCGGCGAGCGCTACGACGAGCCCGGGCTTACCGCGTTCTACGGGCCGGGCCCGCGGTTGGCCGCGGTGGCGATCAGCGCCGTGGGTGGCCCGCTGGTGCGTCTGGGGGAGGTCGAACTGGTCGCCAGGACGCCCTCCGAAGCGAGCGCGGACCTCCGCCGCCTCGCCCTGGAGGAGCGGGCCGAGGCGAGGGTGAACCGGTACGGCGAGGCGGAGGTGCCGGCCTGGGGCGTCTCCCTGGACGTCGCGCAGGAATGGGGCCTGGCCCCCGAGGGGCACCCGCAGCGCCGGGACACGATGATCACCGGCCTCCTGGCCACCGGCCCCGAATGGGCCGAAGACCTTTGGAACGCCGGGCCGGTCGGCGACCGGCCCGGGCTGCACGAGGAGCCTGCCGATGCGGGGCCGTGGCTGGTGGCAGACGCCGAGGACCGGCCGCGCTGGTACTGCACCCCGCTGGAGGGAGTCGGTCCGCTGCGCTTCGGGATGAGTCCGCAGCAGGTGTCGGCCGCCCTGGACGGCGAGGTGCCGGCCGAGAGCCGGGGCCACCACCCCTTCCCGGTGGGCAGCCCTTGGGAGGACCAGGGCACTCCCGAGGAGTGGCACGTGAGCAAGGAGTACTACGCCCGGGCCGGGGTGAGCGCGCACTACTCCTACGCGTCGCAGGCGGGCAGGGGTTCCGCGCTGGTCCGGGTGAGCGTCCACGGGCGCAGCGGCCCCCTGGTGTCCCTCTACGGCATCGAACTGATCGGCCGCAAGCCCTCCGCCGTCGAGGCGGACATCATCCGCTACATCCAGGACCGAGGCCTGGACCTGCGCATGGGTTGCGGCGGGGACATCGGCCCGGGCGACTCCCAGGTGTGGGCACGGGCGGAGCGGGCAGGGGACACCTCGGTCAGCGCAGCCTGCTTCTGCATCGCGGACTTCGAGTACCACGGCTGACCTCGCGTCCAGAAGCCGATCAGCCAGTCGACGCCGGCTCCTCTCCCGTTCCACGCAGACGTTCAGGCGTGCTCACTCCGGTCTTCCCGACCGCCCGATGCCGGGCTGATTCGACAAGATCCGAAAGAGAGGTCCTAATCCGCCCAACCTTCCGTGTTGGAGTACGACTCATAGTCGTAGCGGGTGTCGCGATCCCATTCACGGCCAGTCAGGCTCTGGTAGGCGGTGTCCGGGACGTACAGCAGCGGCTCAGCCCAGATGAAGCCGTCTGCGTACGGCAGGAACAGGGCGGGGTCGTTCAGCACCGCCTCGTACTCGTCTCGACCGGCGGCCACGACGGCAGCGCGGGTGTAGAGAAACGCATCACCCGACACCCCGGTGCCGTACTCCTTGCGATCGAGTCGGTACAGGGCCCAGGAAAGCTGCTCGGCGAATCCCACGACTGCTGGCAGCGGGCCGTTCATCAGCCTGGCCTCCAGAGCGGCGGCGAGCTGTTCCGAATCCGGATCGGCCCCGGTGGGCCTGCACTCGTTGATGAGCTGCCAAAAGGAGTCCTCGTTCATGGCGGACAGCATGGACGACGGCTGTGACAGTCCAGTTAGCGGTACGACCCCGCCGGCCCCCGGCACGTGGAACGCCACCGCACAGGAGACAAGCCGAATTGCGCCGGGATCATGCCCTCACTCGGCCGACATCCGTAGTCCGGAGAAGCGGTGCTGTGCGGCCTGCAACTCGGTGAGGTCGTCTGTGCGCACGGGGTGGAGGACGCGAGCGTCCTCGACGCGGCCTTCCGGGCCGAGTTGGCGGCGTTCGGCGCGCAGAGCCCCGAACTCGCCACCCGGTACCGGGCCGGCTGACCTGTACCCGCCCCTCGGCGGCTGGGCGTCGGCTACCGAGGGGCGGTCCGTTCGAGGTGGAGCGGGTGTCAGTTGGTCTGCGGCGGGTCGATCCGGGCCACCAGCCGGCTCGGGCCGTTGCCGGAGGTGGTTGCCCGGTCGGTGGGATGGTCGGTGGGGTGGGTGACGGGACGGTCGGCGGGGTGCAGGGTGACGTTCTCCGGGTAGAGGCGGCCGAGCAGGGCCAGGACGACGAGGTCGCCCTGGCCGGTGGCGTCCAGGGCGGCGTCGCCCGCCTCCGTCCACACCAGCCCCGGTGCGCGCAGGGCCGTCCACACGTCCGTGGCGGCGGGCGGGTCGGCGGCCGGTGCGTCGGCGGGCAGCGTGTCGGCGCTGGTGGCGCTGTTCGGCCGGTGGGCGAAGCGGTGGCCGCGCAGGGCCTGGCCGAGGTCGACGTGGGCGGTGGCGCCGTCGTGGGTGAGCTCGATGGTGGCGGTGCGGGCCCCGTCGGCGACCGGCCCGGCGACGATGCGGCCGGTGATGCGGCCGGTGTGGGGCCCCGGTGCGGCGGTGGCGGGCGGCAGGTGTTCGACGAGGGTGCGCGGCGCGGCGTAGTAGTCCCGCACCTCGGCGACGTGCGTGACGGTTTCGTCGGCGGCCGGGTCGGGGCGCCAGGTCAGCAGGTACCGGGGGGCGGTCAGGGGCGGCTGGTCGAGGACGGCCGGCAGGGCGGTGCCGCCGCTCGCCTCGAAGCCGTAGCCGGCCGGACCGGAGGGGCTGGGGGTGCCGGGGGTGATGGGGGTCCCGGTGACGGTGTGGCGGGCGAAGGCCACGATGCTGGTGTGCCGGATCTGGCGGACCAGGAGTTCGGTGAGGAACGCGTCCCGGGCCGGTTCGATGTGCCGCAGCCCGGTCGGAGTGATCAGCAGCGGGACGTCTTGCCAGTTGGTGAAGGGCAGCAGGGCGTCTCGCAGCAGGACGACCTGGTGCAGCCACTCGTTGTAGAGCTGCATCGTGACGGGTCCGCCACGGCGGCCGAGGAGCAGGTCGGTCGCGGGAGGGGTGAGCAGGTGGCCGTAGCAGTGGCTGCGGACGACCAGAGGGCCGGCGGGCAGCGCGATCCGGTCGGCGAGCAGCCGCTCCAGGGCCGCGGCGGCCCAGGAGGCGAGCTCACGGCCGATCTCCTCGGCCTGCGCGCCCAGTTCGCGAGCGGCCGGGGCGCTGCCCGGGCCGACGGCCAGCGGCAGGGAGGTCTCCCGGGTCCCGAGGGCGAGGGTCGCGCGGATCTGGGTCTCCAGCACCTCGCCGTCGGCGGCGGTGAGGGCGTTGTCATCGATGACGCCCTGGAGCAGCGGCTCGGTGGCCGTGAAGAACTCACGGGCGGTCAGGGCGGTGCCGGCCGCGGGGAAGGTGTTCCAGCGGCTGCCGCCGAGGGCGGGCGTACTCGGGGTGGGTGCGATGGGCACGGGTCCTCCGAAGTGTCGATGGAGCGTTGCGATGGGGCATTTCGATGGAGCAGAACTGGAGCGCCGACTGCGGGGTCCGACCCCTTATCTGGATCGTGCGATACAGATTGCGGGCATGAAAAAATCAGTCGAGGGCGGTCAGCGCGACCTCCACGACGGGTGCGAGGGCGCCGGGGTCCGGTGTGATCTTCGAGGAGACCAGTAGCCCGTTGAGGAAGGTGACGAAGAAGGCGGCGAGGCTCTGCGGGTCGTGTCGCGCCGCGATCTCACCCCGTTCCGCCGCGACCCGCAGCACCTCGGCGAGCGCGTCCCGGCTGGCATCCTGCATGTCCCGCACGGTGCGCCGGATCGACGAGTCCTCCGGTAGGCGCTCGCAGGCGGCATTGACCGCCAGACAGCCCCGGCCGCCGTGTTCGGCGGCGATGCGGACCCGCTCCATCAGCATCGTGCGGATCGCCGAGCGGGCGTCCGCCCCCTCCTCCAGGCTGCGCAGGGCATCCGCCGCGAGGGTGGCGCGGTAGTGGTCCAGCGCGGCCCGGTACAGGCCGGCCTTGTCGCCGAACGCCGCGTACAGGGACCCCTGCCCGATCCCCAGGTGCTGGGTCAGGTCGCGTACCGAGGTCGCCTCGTAGCCGCGCGTCCAGAACAGCTCCATCGCGCGGCTCACCGCCGCCTCGGTGTCGAACTCCCGGGTCCTTGCCATGGTTTCACCGTAGCCTATCTGGATCGAATGCTCCAGAAAGAATGGCGGGTTCGTCGGTGCGCCACGATCCACGGCGTACCGACGAACCCGCCGGGGCCTCAGCCGAACCAGCGGGCGAGGGCCGTGTCGAGCGGCGTGCCGTCGGTGTCGGTCCAGGCGAGGTAGCCGTCGGGGCGGACCAGGAGGGCGCCGGCGCCGTGCACGTCCTCGTCGGTCTTCGCCATGACGTGCTCGACCCGGTCGGACCGGTCGCCGACCGACCGCCGCCTGCCGTCGAGGGAGAGCAGCAGGCCCCGGCCGGAGCACATCAGCCGGCTCGCCCGGGTCGGGCCGTCCTCGGTGGTCAGGTCCAGGTCGATCAGCCGGGGGCCGACGCCGGGGTACCGGAGGTCCAGGCCGGACATCATGCCCGAGACGTACCGGTTGGTGTCGGGCAGGCCCAGCAGCTCGGTCACGAGTTCGCGGACCGTGCCGAGCTCCTCGTCCCCGCCGGGGTTCATGATCACGGCCTGGGCCCGGGTGTGGCGCAGCACGCGCGCGGCGACGGGGTGCCGCTCCTCGTGGTAGCTGTCGAGCAGGCCGTCGGGCGCCCAGCCGCGGATCGCGGCGGCGAGCTTCCAGCCCAGGTTGACCGCGTCCTGGAGGCCCAGGTTGACGCCCTGACCGCCGATCGGCATGTGGATGTGCGCCGCGTCCCCGGCGAAGAACACCCGGCCCTCGCGGTAGCGCTCGACCTGGCGCACGGCGTCGCCGAACCGGGAGGCGGCGCGCAGTTCGCCCAGTTCGGTGTCGGGGCCGTACACGGCGTGCAGCGCCTCGCGGACCTCGTCGGCCGAGACCGGCGTCTCGCGGTCCGGGCCCTGTCCGGAGAGCCTGCCGAACAGCATCCGGTACAGGTCCGGGCCGATGGGGTGCAGGATCGAGTGGAAGCCGCCGCTCACGCGGGTGTACTGGCTGAAGTGCTTGCGCTCGGTGGGGACCGCCTCGGACCGGGAGGCGAGGGTGAGGTCGGCCGCCACGGCGGACATCCGGCGCTCCCGGCCGGGGAAGGGGACGCCCAGCAGCCGGCGGACCGTGCTGTGCCCGCCGTCGCACGCGACGAGGTAGCGGCCGCGGATCTCACCGTCGCCGCCCCGGGTCTCACCGTCGCCGACCCGGGTCTCACCGTCGCCGCGGGCCTCACCGCCGTCGGGGGCGTCGCTGCCGCCCGGGGCGCCGTCCGCGTGCCACGCGACCGTGACCCCCTCCGCGTCCTGCGCGACCGCCGTCACCTCGTGGCCGCGGAGCACTGGCACGCCCTGCTCGCCGAGGAGCCGTTCGAGGTGGGCCTCCAGCCGGACCTGCGGAACGTTGACCGGGTGGGGGTAGCGGGTGCGCCAGGGCCGGCAGTCCAGCTCGACCGGCAGGGTGGCGAAGTGCCCGCCGGTGGTCTTGTCGGACGGCCCCTGCGCGAGCAGCGGCTCCAGCAGCCCGCGCAGGTCGAGCACTTCGGCGGTGCGCGGCTGGAGCCCGCCCGCCCGGGACTGGGTGCTGGGCGTGCGCTGCTTCTCGACGACGACGGCCGGCACTCCGGCCAGCGTCAGCTCGTAGGCCAGCATCAGCCCGGTCGGGCCCGCCCCCACCACGATGACCTCGGTTCGCACGATGACCTCCCGAAAGACGGAACTGGGTGCAATTCTGCACTCAGTCTACCACAAGGTAGACTGAGTGCATGAATCAGCAGATGGGCCTGCGGGAACGCAAGAAGGAACGCACCCGGGAGACGATCGCGGCGACGGCGATCCGCCTCTTCCTCGACCGGGGCTTCGACCAGGTCTCGATCACCGAGATCGCGGAGGCAGCGGAGGTCTCCCGCCGGACCCTCTTCGCGTACTTCCCGACGAAAGAAGACCTCGTACTCCAGCGGTTCGCCGACCACGAGAACGAAGCGGCCCGGACGGTGCGCGCCCGGCCGGGCGGCCAGCCGCCGCTGGAGGCGCTGCGCGCGGCCGTGCTCGACGGCCTGGCGCGCCGCGACCCGAACACCGGCCTGTGCGACGACCCGGAGGTGATGGCCTTCCTCCGCATGATCGTCGAGACCGAGAGCCTGGCGGCACGGATGATCCGCTACGCGGCACGCGGCAGCGACGAGCTGGCCGAGGCGCTGCTGGAGGCCGGCGTCGACCCGCTCGACGCCCGTCTCGTCGCCACCCAGGTGATCGTGGTGCAGCGGGAACTGGCGGTCATGAACCAGGAACGCCTCGCCGACGGCACGTCCGCCGACGACCACTACCCGGAGGCCGTCCGGGCCGCCGAGCGGGCCTTCGCCCTGCTGCGCGACGGACTGGGGCAGCACGGGTAGGGCCCGGGTGCGGTGACCAGGTGCTTTCGGCGTCCGGTGCGGCGCGGTGCGGCACGGTCCGGCCGTTCCCGTTGGCCGGGCCGGCCGGGCTGTCGGTGGTGAGCGTCATAATCGCCACTGCCGTGATCACCGGATCCGCTGGAGGCCCTCGTTGCTCCCGTCGTCCCCGTCGTCCCCGTCGTCTTCGCTGTCCTCGCTGCACGACTTCGCGACCTGGGAGCCCCTGCTGCGGCTCCTGCGGACGGACCACGCGCAGTCGCTCGCCGTGCCGGGCGGCGAGGTGGCGGGGCTGATCGGCAGGCAGGGGTGGAGCGTGCCGGTGAGGATGCGGTTCCCGGGGCCCGGGCGAGCCATGCTGGTGTCCGACAACCAGGAGGTGCACGACGCGATCGACCGCGTCCGGACCGCGCTCACCGAGGCCGGGATCGGCGATGTCGCCTTCGCCGCGGAGATCCCGCCGAGCGGGAGGGCAGTGCTCCACCTGTTCGACCACGGTCCGGCCGTCGACCCCGGCATCGGCAACGCCCACCCGGGCGCGCTCACGCTGGTCGAGGGCGCCGTGCCCGAGCCGTGGCGGCGCCTGCCCGAGCCGGTGCCCGGGGCGAGGCCGGCCCCGTCCGTGGACCTGGCGGCGCTGGAGCGGACGCTGCGCGAGCGGATGCCCGACGAGACCGGCGCCACCAAGAAGGAGATCGCCGCCGCGGAGGCCCGCTTGGGTGTGGCGCTGCCCGAGGAGATCAAGGTGCTCTACCGGGTGACCGCCGCGCGGTGGTGGGAACACACGGAGAACGACGAGGACGCCGAGGCACGCTGGGAGGCGTCCGACCGCGTCGGCGACGCGCTCGGCTTCGAGCTGAACTCCCTGGACGGGCTCGTCATCGCCGACCGCTCGCGCTCCTCGTTCCGTTGGGAGCACGCGGCGACGGAGGCGTGCGTGACCTCGCCCGACGCCGTCGTGCAGGACCTGGTCGGTTCGCCCGGGTGGGTCGTCATCGGTGACACCGGCAGCGGGGACCTGGTGGTCGTCGACCTGACCCCCGGTCCTGGCGGCCACCTCGGGCAGCTCATCGTCCTCGACCACGAGCGGAGCGTCGGTGCCTGCCTGCTCGCCGAGTCCCTCACCGACCTGGTGCGGGACCCGGACCGGACCTGGTACTCCGGCGGGAGCCGGAACCTGACGTCAGTGGTGGCGAGGCTTCACGGCGAGGCCCCCGACAGCATCGAGGCGGCGGCCCACCCCGACCTGGAGGTCCTGACCCTCGGAGGGTGGCGCGGCGAACCGGTCAGTCTGACCCCTCTCGTCGGACTGCCCCGGCTCCGCACCCTCTACGCCGGCCCCGGCGCGCTCAGCGACCCCCGGGAGGTCGCCCGGCTGACCGGGCTGGAGTTCCTTGAGTTGACCCCGGAGGACTGGCGCTGCCTCCTCGACGCCGGCGCCGTCCCGCGCGGCTTGTCGGCCGCCGCCATCGAGGCCCCGAGCGACCACGACCTGCGCCCGATCATGGCCCTCGCGAACGAACTCCTCACCCTCTGGGAGCGCCCCCTGATCACGGAGACCGTCATCGAAGGCGACCTCGGCCCCCTGCCGTAGCCGTGCCTGCCACAGCTGGGGGAAGCTGCCAGGCCTCGTACCGCCATGGGACGGAAGATAGGGTGCGGATCATGAGTGAGGGTGGGGACCCGCGCGTTTTCGGGAACTGTTGGGCGGAGGCCGTGGGCCCGGTCGGACAGACGGCGGATCGGGATCGGTGCGCGTGCCTGGGGACGGGCGAGTCGACTCCGCAGCCGCCCGTGGCGTTCCATCCTGAACGCCAGGACACTGAGGCGCCGGGCTGGTTGCGACTCCTTGCCCTGATCGAAGAGGCGGCTGTGGACGGCCGCGAAGTGTTCAAGCCCTTGGTCGAACTCACCGCCGAGGAACGGCGCCAGGTCATCACCCTGCCACCGACCGTCGCGAAGCTCACCGCTGTCCGGCACCTGGTGCTGTACGGCAGCAACCTGGTCCGGATCCCGCCGGAGATCGGCGCGATGGAGAGTCTGGAGGAGTTCACCCCGTATACCTCCCACCGCCTGCACTGGCTCCCGTACGAGCTGACGCGGTGCCCGAAGCTGGTCCGCAGCACCGTCAGCAGCCGTGCGCTGTACGGCAACTCCAAGTACCGCCCGCACTTCCCGTCGCTCGCGCCGAGAACGCCGGACGCGGCACGGCACGATCCCGAGCGCCTGGACCCCAACATCTGGGGAGCGGAGGCGGTCCGGTCCTGCAGTATCTGCGCACGGCACGTCGAGCTCGCGGACCTGTGGCAGGTGTGGATCTCCCTTCCGGTCGCCACCGACGTCCTGCCCCTGCTGGTCAACGCCTGCTCCCGGAGGTGTGTCGACGCGCTGCCCGCCCCGGCCCGCGAACATGTCGCCACGGTCCACCGCGGCGGCCCCACCGTCGTCCAGCCGGCGGCCGAGTGGTGAGAAGTCCCAGCAGCCCTGAGCACCTCCGGTGCCTGGGATAGCGAGGCGGCCTTGCTGGGGTGCCGCTGTCACTTCCGCGAGGGCGGGAGGGTGGTGGCCATGACAGCAGCAACTCCGGTGGTCGGAGGGCCGGCAGGGTACGGACGGTCAGTCGGTGGAGGTGCTGGGTCGTGCGAGGTGCTTCAGCAGGCGGGGGCCGAGGGCTGAACGTCAGCCGTATTGCCATCGCACCATCGTCACCGAACAGGGAAGGATCAGGCATGGACCCCACCACGCGCCCTCCGGGCGGTCACGAAGCTGAGGACATCGCGAGTGCGAAGGAGCGAGGCTGGCGCGATCTGGTGCCCATCGACGACGCCTACCAGGCGGGCGAGATCACGGGCACCGAGTGGCACGCCGCTGTCCTGAACGTCATCGAACCGGCTTACCTCAACGGCGGCAATCCGCGGGCCCAGTCGGGCCACAGCGGCGACGAGACACGTTGGCGAGAAGCCCGAGGCCTGCTCGTCGACCTGCTCCCGCCCCACGGCGGAACCTTCCTCGACGTCGGATGCGCCAACGGGCACCTGATGGAGAGCCTGACCGACTGGGCCGCCGAGGCCGGGTCCGTCATCGAACCGTACGGAGTGGAGATCTCCGCGGCCCTCGCCGACCTCGCCCGAACCCGCTGCCCGCAGTGGGCGCATCGGATCTGGGCCGCCAACGCGATGGGCTGGAAGCCGCCGCGTCGCTTCGATGCCGTCCGCACTGGTCTGGACTATGTGCCGGCAGACCTGTGCGGTGCGTATGTGGCCCATCTGCTGAACCAGGTCGTCGCCCCGAGCGGCCGATTGATCATCGGCGTCTACAACGAGGAACGAGACCAGAACACAGTGCAGGACCTGCTCAGATCTTTCGGCCACAGGCCGGCTGGCTTCGCCACAGCAGACCACCGGCACCCCGAGATCCAGTACAAAGCGCTGTGGCTGACCAGCTCTTGAGGGACTCACACAGGTAGCGCCGTGAGCAGCCCTGGAAGCGTTGACGCGGGTTACTTCCCGGAGGGCCTGCTGAGTTTCTTCAGCGTGGCATCGATTCGGGCGGATGAGCTGGTTTTGGCACCGCCGGTATGTCCATGGCCTGGTGATCAGGTGGTGCGAGGCCTGCCGAGGACCAGGTCCGTGAACGCCTTGATGCCGTCGGCGCTGTGGCCGAGACGCCGAAGTCGGTCGATCGCCAGGAGCAGGGCTTGCGCGGCGGTGTCGTGCGCATGGATCCCGGAGAGGCTGTCGGGCTTGTCCTCACCGTCGCCGATCCACTCGGAGAGCTTCTCCACTCCCAGGTCGTCGAGGAGGAGGCTGTGGGTGGTGTGGACCTCGCCGACGACGGCGAAGACGCCCTCCAGCCGGGTGGGTGCCTCACGCTCGCAGCGCAGTCCGGGGGTCTGGGTGAAGACCTCGGAGTCGTAGGTGCAGCCGACGGGCGGAGAGGCCTTCAGCTGCTGCCAGACCTCGGCCGCAGCCGTGTCGGTGCCCAGTGAGGCCGTGAGGGTGAAGGTGTGGACAGGCAAGATCGGTTCCTGGTGCGTTGAGGACGGGAGGCGGTTACGCGCGGACGGGGAGCGCGAGGCGTTCGATTCGGGTGGCCAGGTCGGGGTCGCTCTCGGTGCGGCCGAGCCGGCACATGGTGGTAGTGCGGACCGTGGCGGCCTTGACGCCGCGCATGCTCATGCACAGGTGATCGCCGACGGTGAAGACGGCGACGTCGTCGGTGCCGGCGGCCTTGGCGAGGTCGTGGGCGACGTCGTGGGTGATGCGCTCCTGGAGCTGGAGGGCGTGGGTGTGGGCCTCCAAGTACCGTACGAGCTTGGACAGGCCGAGGACGTCGGTGTTCGGTACGTAGGCGATGGAGACGTCGAGGCGGAAGGGGAGCAGGTGGTGTTCGCACATGCTCCATGCCTCGATGCCGGTCAGTAGGACGAAGTCGCCGTACTGGCGTGTCTGGAAGGTGGTGTTGAGCCTGCCGGGGTCGTGGTCGAGGAATTCGGTCCACCAGTCGGCGAACCGGCGGGGCGTGTCCTTGAGGCCGTCGCGGTCGGGGTCTTCTCCGAGGGCGAGCAGTAGCTCGCGGGCGAGCGCTTCGACGCGCGGACGGTCGACGGGCCGGCGCGTGGATTGCTCGGGTATGGACGTCATGGTCGTCCCCTTGGGGTGAGTTGACGGTACAGGGGCTGCTGGAGCCAAGCGTCAGAGGTGGGTGGCGCCCGGCAGGCAGCCGAGGATCGGCACGGCGGTGAACGCCTCCGCGTACCGGGTTCCGATGCGGGCGCCCCAGAGTCGGCCGAGGTTCTCGGCCATGGGCCCGAAGTGCTGCTCGATCGGCTGGCTCGCGTGCTCGCGCAGCGCGGCCATCTTGGTGTCGAAGGTCGCGGTGGCGTCCACGATCACGTCGGCGTGCACCGGTCCGTCGAGGGTGAGGGAGTTGTAGGTGTCGCAGGTGTAGAAGCGGTTCGGACTGCCAGTGGCGATCCGGGGCTCGGGGACGGCCCCGAGCACGACGGCAGCCACCGCCCGGTGCTCGGGGTGAACGTCGCCCAGCGGATGGGTGATGACGATGTCCGGCCGCTTTTCCAGCAGTAGTTGCTGCACGGAGGCGTGGTCGAGCCGGGGTGCGTGGTGCAGGTCGGCGCCGAGGGCGGCGGCGCCCTTGCGGGCCTCGGCGTCGCGGACTTCGTCGCGGTGCGGGACGGCGATGGTGACGGCGGCGTACTTGGCGTGGAGGGCGAGGGTGGCGCCGGCCCACAGCTCGGCGTCGTCGGGGTGCGCGAAGGCGGCCAGGACCGAGCCCGGTACGGAACCGGTCACCACAGCCCGAGCTTCTCGACGACCTCGGCGGGCTTCGGCAGCTGGGGGCTCGCCTGGCCGCTGGGGGCGATGGGCACGTCCAGGTCGCGGCGCACCGTGATCATCGCCTCCCAACGCAGCACGTCGGCCCAGGCTGTGGTGATTGCTGTGCCCTTGGCGCCGGTCAGCCGTCCGGAGCCGGGCAGGTCGCGCAGCCGCATGCCGTCATGCAGCAGGGCGGAGGCGACCTTTGGGCCGACGCCATGTACACCGGGGATGTTGTCGGACTTGTCGCCGGTCAGGGCGCGGAAGGCCGGCCACTGGGCGGGGGTGACACCGTACCGGGTGACGACCTCGTCGGCGGTGATGATCCGCTGGGCCGACTTCCGGGAGCGGTTGAGGATGCGTACGCGATCGTCGAGGAGCTGGTAGAAGTCCATGTCCCGCGACATGATCAGGACCGGCCGGGAGGCCGCCGTCTGGGTGGCGAGGGTGGCGATGACGTCGTCGGCCTCGGCGTTCTCGACCTCGGCCCACCGGATCCCGTGCGCGTCCAGGCCGTCCTTGACCGGCGCGAGGAACTGCAGCGGCTTGAGCGCCTCCGGTGTCGCCTCCCGGTTCGCCTTGTACTCCTGGTCGGTGGCCGTGCGCTCGGCGGAGCCGTGCTCGCCGTCGAAGACGACCAGGACCTCGGGCTCCACGACGTCGACATCGTCACGGATTGCGGCGCGCAGCAGGGCGAAGAAGGCGAACAGGCCGGTCAATTCGCGGCTCTTGTCGCGGGAGTGGATCGGTGCGGGGAAGCCGAAGGTGCCGGCCCACAGTAGGTTGAATCCGTCGACGAGCAGCAACGGGGCAGGGGTTGCTGGGGTTTCGGGCATCACGACACCGCTTCCAGGAAGAAGTCAGCGATTCGGCGGGGCTTGAACTGGGCCGCTCGCCGATACACGGTCTGTGTAGTCGCGGCGTACAGTATGTCATCTTCCAGAAGGCTTTGTGTCGCCCTGTGGAGGGCGGCCGGGCCTTCGTCGTGGTCGACGAGGAGGTGGTCGCCGTGGCCGGTCGGGCCGATGAGGGCGGGCAGGTTGCCGACTCGGTAGGCGACGACGGGGGTGCCGACGCTCATCGCCTCCAGCGCCACCAGGCCGAAGGTCTCCTTGTGGCTGGGGACGATCACCACGGCGGCTCCGGCGAGCCAGGGCAGTACCTCGTCCCAGGCCAGCGCTCCGCGCAGGTGGACACCCGGGGCGCGGGCGGCCGCCTTGCGGCAGCTGTTGAGGAGCTTGGACTGCGACCCTGCGTTGGCCTCGAATCCGGCCTCGGCGAGGGCCACTTCGATCGGTCGGCTCCATCCGGAGGCGGCCTTCAGCAGGTCGAGCACGCCTTTCTCAGGCCCGAGCCGTGCGAGAATGCGCACCGGGCCGCTGCGGCGCAGCTCCTCTCGCCGGGACGGCGTGGGTGGGACCACGGCGGGGTCGGGTAGGAGCGCGTTGGGGACGACGCGGAGGTTGCGTGGGTCCCAGCCGGCCAGCTCGTCGCGGACGACCGCAGAGGGCACGAGGACACGGCTGGCGCGGGCGAGCGCGGGCCCGGCGTCGAGGGGGTGCGGCTTGACGTGGGCGGCGAGGGTTCGGCGGACGTGGCCGGGGATGTCGCCGCGCAGGCGGCCGAGCCCCCACAGCGCGTCGGTGAACAGGACGGTGTCGATGCGGTGCTCGGTCACCAGGTCCCGGATCTGCCGGGTCAGCGTGGTGTCCTGGTAAATGATGGCCCGGCGCAACATGTCGTCGTCGCAGGGGAAGTGCACGTCGTCGAGGCGAAGCCGAGCGATGGTGACGCCGGGGAGGTCGGGGCTTTCGGGCTGGGGTGCGGCGGTGGCGATGACGGGCCGGTGGCCGTTCTGGGCGAGGCCGAGGGCCAGCGCGGCCGTCGCGCGTTCGATGCCGGCCGGGGCGTCCGGGGTCCAGGAGATGAGGACCAGCAGGACACCGCGGGCGGCGGGGCGGGTGATCACCGGGCGCTCACCCACCGCAGCGTCGGGACGGGGTGGGTCTGGCCGTGGTGCGGTGTCTCCCAGGGAAAAACGACCCAGTCGTTGACGGTCCAGGCCCACCGATCGGGCTTATGCATACAGCCTTGGTTGCGGAACAGCGCCGCCGTCATGATCTCGGCGTCGTCGTCGAGCCGGTGGCTCAGCGCATCGGCGACGGCGGCAAACGTCGCTCCGGTGCCGGCGATGTCGTCGACGAGGAGTACCGTCCCGGTGAAGCGCTCGGGCAGCGCGTCCGCGAACAGGACCTCGACCTTGCCGGTGGCCTGCTGAAACGGCGCGTCGCTCTTGTTGTGCTTGGCGGTGACGGAGTGGAAGGGCACCTTGAGGTAGTCGGCCATGAGGCGGGCCGGTTTGATCCCGCCGGAGGCGATGCCGATCACGCAGGAGACATCCTGGTCGATCCCGACGACGGACTCGGCGATCATCCGGGCCGCGTCGAAGCACTGGTAGTGCGTCGGGGCAAACGGCACGCGTTGTGCGAATACCCGCCGCTCGGCGTAGGGGGTGTCGGTCACGAGGTGCTCCCGGAGGTGGGCAGGCACAGGTCGGCCGGTCCGGTGACGGGGACGGACGCGGAGATGCCAGTGGCGCCTCGGGTGTTGCGCCAGGCGTAGCCGTCGGCGCGCAGGACGGTGAAGCCGCCCGCGCTGGTGCGGGTGCGCAGCCGGACCCGGACGCCGTCGGGGACGGTGAGCGGAGCGACGGTCTCCTGGGCCTGCTCGTCGGTGAGCATCTGTTCGGCGGCGAGGGCGGCGCCGGAGCCGATGGGGAGCATCTGGAGGAAGGTCACTCCGCCGGCGCCGAGTTGGGCGGCGCGGTCCAGCAATTCCTGGGCCTCGTGCTTGTTGGACTGCATGAGGACCATCTGGAGCTGGACGAACAGGCCTTCGTCGACGGCGGCGCGGATGCCCGCGACGGCGCGCCGGTAGCTGTCCTGGCCGCGCCAGGTGTCGTGGGTGGCCTCGGTGGCGCCGTCGAGGGAGACGCGGATCGCGTCGAGGGCGTCGGCGAGTTCCTCGGCGCGGCGGGCGAGGTGCCAGCCGTTGGTGGTGCAGCTGACCACGCTGGTGCCCTGGCGGCGGATCGCGAGGGCGAGGTCGGGCAGGTCACGCAGCAGCAGCGGCTCGCCGCCGGAGATGTCCACGCCCAGGATCCCCGAGGCGGCGATGTGGCCGGCGAGAATGCGCCGCTCGGCCGCGGTGGACTCGCGCACGCTCTTGTCGTCGAGGCACTGCGGGCAGTCCAGGTTGCAGCGCACGATCGGAGACCAGCACATGCTCAGCGGGTATTCGAGCGCGAGCGTGGAGGGGGCGGCCTCGGGCCAGGCGGCCACCTGCTGGTCGTCCAAGGCGATGCAGCCGGCGGGGATCGGCTGGGGCGGAAGGTGGTTGGTGCCGACCGCCGGGTCGTGCACGACGGTGGTGCTGTCGAATGTGGCTACGGCGAATGCGCGGATCATCGGGTGATCACCTCAGCGTCTGTCAGGTGCTTGTCGGCGGCGGTGGCGAAGGCGTGATCGCGCCCGGTGGGTGTTGGCAGCGAGAGCAGGTGGCGGTAGTGGGCGAGTGTTGCGGGCCAGGAGGCGAGCTTGGTCTGCCACTGGGCGGCGGCGTCCGGCGGGTCGAGGTGGAAGCCGACGGCTTGACGCAGCGGGATGACGAGGCATCCGGTGGCGATCAGGGCCGCACCGAGGTGGGTGTCCTCCATGCCCCAGCCCCGCGCTCCGAATTCCTCGTCGAAGCCGCCGACGTCCACCAGCTGCTCGCGCGGAACGGCGAGCAGCGCGGTGACGGCCATCCTCGGCAGGTCCCAGTCGTAGTAGAACCGCCCGTACCCGAGGTTCTGGAAGTCGTTGGTGGCATCCAGCGGGCGCCCGTCCAGTTCCTCGGTGAGCGTGATGCCCGAGTACGGTAGTGCCTTGCCCACCGGAGGCGTCCAGGTGACGCGGTGATCGGCCGCGAGGAGCGGAGGCCCCTCAGGCAGCAGCGGCCCGCCGCAGGGCAACGCTTGGTAGGTGACGTTGTGCCGAAACCCGGTCAGCACGGTGTCGCCAGCGGCACGCGCCGCGACGTCGGCGAAAACGTGCGAAGGCAGCACCATGTCCGCGTCGACGAACAGGACGGTCGGAGCCTGGGCGAGGCGGGCACCGGTGTTGCGCGCCGCCGCCGAGCCGCGCTGCTCAGCCAGGCGCACCGCGGTGGTGACCGCCGGGTGGCGGCGGGCGATGTCGAACGTCGCGTCCGTGGAGGCGTCGTCCACCAGGATCACCTCTACGTCGGCGGCGTGCTGCTGGGCAGCTAGCGCGTCCAGTACCGACGGCAAGGCGTAGGCGGTATTGCGGGCCGGAATCACGACCGACAGCGCCCGGCCGGTGGCGGCACACGCAGGGGTCGGCTGGTGCCAGCCCAGACTGGTGCGTGTGGTGAACCCGGTCGTGAAGTACTGGTGGGCGTTGGCCAGGGTCTTGAGCGTGTCCGCAAGGCTGCGCATCACGGCCACCTCCATTCGTCGAGCACGGCGGCGGCCTGGGGCCAGCCGCGAGGGTCGGAGATCCAGTGCAGAGCTGGGCGCTCCGGCAGGGCCAGGAGATCGGCGAGCAGGACCAGGTAGTCGGGTTCGAGGACCAGCAGCACCCGTTGGGGGACACCATTGGCGGCGAAGTCGCGCCGCAGCTGCCTGTCCACGATCAGGCGCAGCCCCTCGACCCGGTCGGAGCCGAGACGCTGGTCGTACGAGGCGATCAGGTCGTCCGCATGGACCAGGCCGTAGGCGGCGGACAGGAAGCGGATCCGGCTGCGGGCTTGCGGGTAAGCGGCGAAGCGGGCGTTCAGCTGAGGGGCGATGCCTCCGGCGTACCGCTTCAGGGCGGGCAGGAGACCGGTCCCCGGCGCCTTGCGGCGCGAGCAGCCCGCGATCACGAGGTCGCCGATCACGCCGCTCGCACCACCCGGAAGCCGATGCCCGCCGAGGTCGACTCGGCCGGTGCGGCGTTCAGGAACGTGCACCGGGCGTACAGCGGCAGGGAGTTGTAGGAACCGCCGCGAATCACGAAACCATCGCCGATGGTGTTCGAGGCGGTCCACTCCCAGCAATTGCCCGCCATGTCCCACAGGCCGGTCGGGGTCCGACCCTGGGGGTGGGAGCTGACCGGGGTGAGCCGTCCGCAGGAGTCGCGCAGGTTCGCCCGTCCCTCGGCCGGCTCCTCCTCGCCCCACGGGTACCGGCGGCGTTCGGTGCCGGAGGCCGCCCACTCCCATTCCTTCGACAGCGGCAGTCGGCCGCCCAGGTCGGCGGCGATCCGGGCCGCCTGCGCGTGGGCGACCCCGACCAGCGGCCGGTGGTCCGGGGCGAGCCCGAGCTGGGCGGGCGTGACGGGCGTCGCCGTCCATTCCAGGTCGACCACCCGCAATGGCTTCTGCCGGTCGCCGAACAGGCACACACCGCCCGGCACAGGCACCCACACGAGTGCGTGGCCGGCCAGGTTCGTCGTCATCGCTGTCCTCTTCATCCGGCGATCAGGAACAGGTCTTCGGCGTTCACGCCGGTCCAGACCTTGGACTTGGCGAGGTTGGGGCGCAGCCCGCAGCGTGCCAATGCCCCGGTGATGGCTCCGAGGGCCTCGTCGGCCTGCTCGGTGCTGTCGCAGAAGACGCAGTAGTTGTCCGCGAACCGCACCGTTCGCAGCCCCGTCAGCCGTGCGTCCGCGCGGGAAAGGCGCAGGTTGATCAGCAGGGGCGCGAGCGCCGTGCCCGGGACGAGCGGACACGGCAGCGGCTCCAGCACCCGCTCGAACAGGCGTAGGAAGGAGCCGTCCGCCACGTGCTCGGCCAGCCAGTCGGTGACCTCGGCCGCGCTCGACCCCTCCGACACCCGACGCACGTCCACGTCCGCCACCCACCGGAAGCCCTCCCGCAGGTACCGGTCGGAGTCGCGCAGCGCCGTGATCCGGTTCCGCCCGGTCCGGTAGCCCGAGACCCAGTCGGCGAACGCCCGCTGCTCCAGTACCGGCTCGACCGCCCCCCGCATCGCCCGCTGGACGACCCGGTCGGTCACCGTCGGGATCACCGAGGGGATCGTCTTGCCGGTGTACGTGGTGATCGCCACCTCGCGCAGCGGACCCGGCGTCCAGGAGCCCGTCCGCAGGTGCTCGGCCAAAGCCTCCAGCCGGCCGTCCATGCCCTGCCGGAACTGTGCCCAGCTCATTCCGTCGGCGCCCGGTGATCCGGCCCGGCGCATACAGGCCCGTGCGGCGGCTTTGAGGTGACGGGGTTCGACGAGGAACGGCATCAGCGAATGGGCGCGCGGGGAGCGGGAGTTGGCTATAGTAGGTCGTGCCTGGACGGCATGCAGGATCCCGCTCTCCTCCGCACCAAGTACTTGGCCGCTACCCAACACGCGCGGCCTCGGGGAGTCGGAACGACCGCGCCGTCCAGGCGCCTTGTTGTCCTCACCGGCCACGCTCGTCCTCCCAGAGCAGCGTGTGCAGTCGCGGGGTGAGGTTCCAACCGCGCTCCAGGACTTCGTCCGCCAGCTCCCGCATTCCGCCGAGGACCCTCTCGCTGCTCGTTCCTTCCGGCATGATCCAGACGTCGGGAAGCGAGAACGTCTCGACCAGGGAGGCGACTTCGTCGAGCTGGGCGGCCTTGTGGACGACGAACTTGAACCGAGCCCTGCTGCAGGCCGCCAGCGCCGCCAGCGCCTCCGGGACGATCCGTCGGTCCCCGGACGCGGCGAAGGCCTCCAGTTTCGGCGACACGTTGAACGCCGCGACCGACTCGACCAGCTCCGGCCGCGGGACGACGGTGCCGTTCGTCTCCACCTCTACCCGCCGCCTCGACAGCAACTGCACCAGGTCGACGAGCTGGGGCTGCTGGAGGAGCGGCTCACCGCCGGTGACCACCACCAGCCGCGGTGAGCGGGCCATCACCCACGCTGCCAGGTCCTCCACGCCGTGCCGCGTGGACACCTCGCGCGGGTCGAACCGGCTCCAGTCCCACGTCTCCGGGGTGTCGCACCCGGGGCAGTGCAGGTTGCACCGCGACAGCCGGACGAACAGGGACTGCTGCCCGATGCTGGGGCCCTCGCCCTGGAACGTCGGTCCGAAGCACTCCGCCACCAACAGGCTCTTGCCGCCGGCGACCTCACCGCCCAGAACGCTCACCGCTCCTCCAGCACGAACTCGGCCCAGCTGCTCGCCGTTTCCGACACCCGCACCGACGCCAGCCGGCCCGGCAGCGAGGGCTCCACGTGCTCCACGAACCAGCCGGCCAGCCAGGCGGCGAGGTTCTCCGACGTTGGCGCGACCGGCAGGATGTCGTTCAGCGTCCGGTGGTCGAGGGTGGTGTCGATGAGCTTCTTCACCGGGGTGAGGTCGCCGAAGTCCGTGACGAAGCCGGGCGGCACCAGCCGGTCGGCGGTGAGGACGAACTCCACCGCGTAGGAGTGGCCGTGCATCCGCGCGCACTGGTGCCCCTCCGGCAGGTCGGGCAGGGAGTGGGCCGCCTCGAACCGGAACGTCTTCCCGATCCGGTGCCGGCCGGGCACGACGACGCCGTTCATCGGGCCACCCCCGTTGGCGCGGTGGCGTACTCGGTGGGGTCCTCGATCCCGGCGAGCACGAACGCCTCGATCCGCTCGGCGCACGTCCCGCACGTCCCGCAGTGCAGCTCACCGCCGCGGTAGCACGACCAGGTGTCCGCGAACGGCACACCGACCTGACCGGCGACCCTCACGATGTCCGCCTTCGTCTGGTCGATGAACGGCGCCAGCAGCCGGAAGCCCTCGGCGATGAACCCCTCGTTGCCGACCCGGGCGACCTCGGCGAACACGTCGAAGAACTCGGTGCGGCAGTCCGGGTAGACGGCGTGGTCGCCGGCATGGGCGCCGAACGCCACCGCATCCGCTCCCGCAGCGACCGCCGTACCCACAGCGATCGAGAGCATGATCGCGTTCCGGTTCGGTACCACGGTGCTGCGCATACTCTCGGCGGTGTAATGGCCGTCGGGCACTTTGACAGCCGGGTCCGTCAGCGCCGAGCCCGCCAGCAGGCGGCCGAGCCCGCTCAGGTCGACTACCTCGTGGCGTGCACCGAGGCGGCCGGCGGCCCGCTGTGCGAAGTCGAGTTCCTTCCGATGGCGCTGCCCGTAGTCGAAGGAGAGCAGCGTGAGCCGACTGCCGGCGTCGGCGAGCCAGTAGGCGACGGTGGTGCTGTCCAGTCCACCGGAGGCGATCACCACCGTGTGCTGCGGGGGAGCGTGTTCAGTCATCTCCATACGTCTTCCTCGTAGTCCTCCGCTGTCGGGAGGTCGGAGTGAGTCCGGTTGTCGTACGTCCGCGTGGGGCCCGGCAAGCGGGCTGGCAACGCATGGACGGACCCAGACCGGTGTGGATGCGGGCACCTCGCCCCTGATGAGCTGGGGCGGAGTTGCTGTCGGATGGGTGGGGCAGAGGAGCTGGGTGGCTGCGGACGCGAAGCACACACGACGTACATGCACGAGTCGCACAGCGGGAGAGCCGATTCAACTGTCCGAGCTGGTCGGGAATCAGAATGCCTGGAGGACACAGGACATGATCAGAGCTGAGCTGGACGTCTTGGGACGTCCTCTGTATCGTCCAGAGGCCTCAGTACGTCCCAAGACGTCCCACCCGGGAGCGCGATGGCGAACGAACGTCTCCGGTCGGCTCTCGTCATCCGAGGGGTCACCGAGAAGGGATTGGCGGAGCACTGCGGAGTGGACGCCAAGACCGTGGAGCGCTGGATCCTCAAGAACCGCGAACCGTACCGGCGACACCGGCAGGCGGCGGCGGCCAAGCTGCAGATCGATGAGGACTACCTCTGGCCGGACGCGAAGTCCGAGACGCAGCGCCTGGACGAGGCCGACGCTGAGATCGTCCACGTCTACCCCCACCGTTCGTCCGTGCCACCGGACTTGTGGCTGCAGTTCGCCGAGCGCGCCACCATCGAGATCGGGGTCTTGGTCCACGCCGGCGTGCACCTCGCTGAGAACCCGCGATGGCATCGAATCCTCGCCGAGCGGGCGCGATCGGGGGTTCGCGTCCGTATGCTCCTGGGTGACCCGGACAGCCCGGAGGTCGCCCGGCGGGGAGAGGAGGAAGAGATCGGCGCGGGCGTCGCCTACAAGGTGCGCGAGGTGATGAAGCTCTACCGGCCGCTCTACGGGACGCCCGGCATCGAGTTCCGGGCCCACCGGTCCACGCTGCACAACTCCCTGTACAGGTTCGACGACGAGGTGCTCGTCAACACCCAGATCTACGGGGTGAGCGCCCCTCTCGCTCCGGTGCTCCATCTGAGGCGTGTTGCCGGCGCCCAGCTGGCCTTGACCTACCAGCACAGCTTCGAAAAGGTCTGGGCGAGTGCTGTTCCCCTACCAAGGCAGGCATCGTGAGCCGTACCGACTACTTCGACGACCCCAACGCCCCGAAGGCCCAGCGGATCGTTCCCGCCGTCACCGCGTTCGTGGTGAGCGACCGGGGCGAACTCCTGCTGGAGAGGCGTTCCGACAACGGCCGGTGGGGGATGCCGGGCGGAGTTCTTGAGATCGGTGAGGACCTTCCGGGGGCCGTTGTCCGGGAGGTGTGGGAGGAGACGGGTATCGAGGTTGAGGTCACCGGTCTCGTCGGTACGTACAGTGACCCCGGCCACGTCATCGAGTTCTCCGACGGGGAGGTCCGGCAGGAGTTCTCCCTGTGCTTCCGGGCGCGGCCGGTCGGTGGCGAACTGAGCGCCAGCTCCGAGTCGTTCGAGGTCCGGTGGGTGCCGCGCGAGGATCTGGAAGCGCTGGACATGGCCCCGACGACCAGGCTGCGGCTCGCCCACGGCTTCCGGAACGAGGCGTCCCCCTACCTCGGCTGATCAGCGGCGGCTCCGTGGGGGCGGCGGGGAGTTGGGCTTCTCGCGGTAGAGGTCGAGGGCGAGGGCGACTGCGGCGTGGGTTGCGGGGTGGGGGTCCTGGCGGCGCCAGATGAGGTGGACGGGGACGGGGGCGGCGTTGCGCAGGGGGCGGTAGACGATGCCGTCGCGGCGGTACTGGGCGGCGGTGGCCTGGGGCGTGACGCCGATGCAGCGGCTGGTGGCGATGGCGGCGAGCCAGTCGTCGATGTCCTGGGTGTAGATGACGGCGGGCCGCTGGTCCTCGGGCCACAGGTTCAGGGCGGTGGTGCCGGTCCGGCGGTCGATGGCGAGGGTGCGGGCGGGGATCTCGTCGAGGCGGATGCTGCGCCGGCGGGCCCACGGGTCGTCGGAGGCGAGCGCGACGATGCGGTGTTCGTGGCCGATGAGGGCGTGTGACCAGGGCTTCAGGTCGAGCGGGGCGCGGACGACGGCGAGGTCGCACATGCCTTCGGCCAGTCCGCCGGTGGGGGAGTTGTGGCGGACGAGGCGGAGCTCGACCTCGGGGTGGCGCTCGTGCCAGCGGCGCTGGAAGTCGGTGGTGTGGCGGCCGAAGGCGGACCAGGCGTGGCCGAGGTGGAGTAGGGCGTGGCCAGCGGTCGCTTCCGCGACCAGTTCGTCGGCGCCGGCGAGCAGGACGCGGGCGCGGGCGAGGACCCGTACGCCGGCCGGTGTGGGCGCGATGGTGCGGCTGGTGCGGTGCAGCAGCCGCACCCCGAGGAACTGTTCCAGGGCGTGCAGGTTGCGGGAGACGGCGGCCTGGGAGAGGCCCAGCTCGGGGCCGGCGTCGGTGAAGCTGCCGGTGTCGATGATGGCGACCAGGCAGCGCAGGTGCTTCAGTTCCAGATCGGCGGGACTCTGCCGTCGCTCATCCATACGCCCAGCGTATCAATGGGTCGATGAATGCATTTTGCGTATGGCTGCGCCGGCTCCACCGTGGAGGACATGGAGCTGAAGAGTTCTCACGACGGCGTCACCGCCCAGGGCGACGGGCGCCTGGCCGGGGTGGCGCTGATGCTGGGCTCCGGCCTGTCCAACCAGACCGGAGCCTCGATGGCGGCGCTCGCCTTCCCGGTGATCGGCCCCGTGGGCGTGGTGGCCGTCCGCCAGTGGGTGGCCGCCGGGGCGCTGTGGGCGGTCGGCAGGCCGCGGCCGCGGTCGTTCACGGCGGCGCAGTGGCGTCCGGTCCTCGGGCTCGCGGTGGTGTTCGCCGTGATGAACCTGTCCCTCTACACGGCCATCGACCGCATCGGGCTCGGGCTGGCCGTCACCCTGGAGTTCCTCGGTCCGCTCGCGGTGGCCCTGGCCGGCTCGCGCCGGCGCCTCGACGCCCTGTGCGCGGTGGCCGCCGCGGCCGCGGTGGTCGTCCTGGCCCGGCCCTCGCCCTCCACCGACTACCCGGGCATCGCCCTGGCCCTGCTCGCGGCGGTGTGCTGGGCCGGCTACATCCTGCTCAACCGGGTCGTCGGCCGCCGCCTGCCCGGGCTGGAGGGCTCGGCCGCCGCCGCCGCGCTCTCGGGGGCGCTCTACCTTCCCGTCGGCATCGTGGCGCTGTGCCTCCGTCCCCCGACCGCCGCCGCCCTGGCCTGCGCGCTGGCCGCCGGAGTGCTGTCCTCGGCCCTGCCCTTCCTGGCCGACCTGCTGGCGCTGCGGCGGGTGCCCACGCAGTTCTTCGGCGTGTTCATGAGCGTCAACCCGGTCTTCGCCGCGCTGATCGGCCTCGTCGTGCTCGACCAGCACCTCGGTGCGGCGGCCTGGCTCGCCATGCTGGTGATCGTCGGAGCGAACGCGGTCGCCGTCACCGCCGCCCCCACCGTCCCCGAGTGATCGGCAGGGCCCCGAGAAAAAGATCGAGAAGAAGGTTCGGGCCGATGTCGATTCGGCCGGGTCCGCTGCGACGTCATGATGTGCGGCGCCCTGCCGCACGGTGACGCGACGACGAGACCTGACGAGGGAACACGTGGACCAACTGCTCAGAGTCATGAACTTCAACGTCTCCAGTGACGGCGTCGGTGCCGGTGCCGGCGAGCAGCAGAGCTTTGAGCGGCCGTTCGGCCTTGACCACCCCGAGAGGCTGTTCGCCTGGGCCGGGGCCACGGCGAGCTGGCCCATGCGGACGGCTCCCGGGGGGAGCCGGGGCCTCGACGACTGCTTCACGCGGGACTTCGCGCGCAACATCGGTGCCGAGATCATGGGCCGCAACAAGTTCGGGCCCCAGCGCGGGCCCTGGCAGGACGACGAGTGGCGCGGCTGGTGGGGTGACGAACCCCCGTTCCACACTCCGGTGTTCGTCATGACCCACCACGAACGCCCGTCGTTCACGCTCTCCGACACCACGTTCCACTTCGTCGACGCTGACCCGGCCACGGTCCTGGCCCGGGCGTGGGAGGCCGCGGAGGGCAAGGACGTCCGGCTCGGTGGCGGGGTCGGTACCATCCGGCAGTTCCTCGCCGCCGACCTCGTCGACACCCTGCACGTGGCGGTGTCGCCGGTGGAGCTCGGCCCCGGGCTACGGCTCTGGGAGTCCCCCGACGAGCTGCTGGACCGGTTCCACCTGGAGGTGGTGCCCAGCCCGAGCGGGGTGATGCACCACTTGTTCTGGCGGAGGTGACGTGAGGGCCCGCCCTGGGAGGCCGACGTCCGGGTGTCGGCCTCCCAGGGCGGGCTCAGGGACGGGCTCAGGGACGGGCTCAGGAGTGAGCGGTCACGGTCGCGGTGAGGGGCGCGGGGCCGAGGGTGGCCGCCGCCATCGGGCGGGGGCGGCTGCCCGGGACCGGGTCCACCTGCCAGGCGGCCGTGACCGCCGCCGTCAGGAGGGTGAGCTCGGCCAGGGCGAAGTCGCCGCCGGGGCAGCCGTGCACACCGGCGGCGAAGGGCAGGTAGGCGCCGCGCGGGGGAGCGGGGTGCCGTTGCGGGTCCCAGCGGTCGGGGTCGAACGCGCCCGGGTCGCGGTACCAGCGCGGGTCCCGGTGCAGGGCGTAGGGGCTGTAGAAGATCTGGGCCCCGGCCGGGAGTCGGTGGCCGCCCAGTTCCACCGCACTGCGCGTACGGCGGGGGAACAGCCAGATCGGCGGGTAGAGCCGGAGGGTCTCCTGGACGACGCGGTGGGTGAGGACGAGCGCGGGGAGGTCCGCCGGCTCGACGGGGCGGTCGCCGACGACCCGGCGGACCTCCTCGCGGACCCGGCGGCGGAGCTCGGGGTGGCGGGCGAGGAGGATGAACAGCCAGGCGGCGGCCGCGCCGCTGGTGTGGGAGCCGCCGACCAGCAGGGAGGTCACGTCGTCGTGGACCTGCCGCCGTTCGGCGCCGGCCGACAGGTGCGTCAGGCCGGCGTTGTGCGGGTCCGCGTCGATGAGGGCGTCGACGACGCCGTGGAGGTCGTTCAGGGCGGTGCGGTAGCTGCGCCGCTCGGCGCCGGGCAGCCGGTCGAGGAACGCGGCGGCGGGCCCGTAGGCCCTGCGGCCCAGTCCGGCCACGACGACCGGCAGGGCGTGGTGGACGACGGAGGCGGCGCCGGCGGGGAGCGGACGGCCGAAGAGGGTCGCGGCGACCACGTTCAGGGTCAGTTCGGCCATCTCGGCGTTGAGGTCGATCCGTTGGCCGTGGTGCCACGAGTCGGCCCGGGCGGTGGCGAGTTCGGCCATGGTGCCGAGGTATCCGGGCAGGCGCGCGGCGCTCAGCAGGGGTTGGACGACGCGGCGGCGGTCCCGGTGGTGGGTGCCGTCGGCCACGGCGATGCCGGTGCCGAACAGGGGGCGGGACTTGGTGAAGATCTCGCCGCGGTCGAAGCGTCCCCCGGGCCCGGTCAGCAGGGCCATGACGAGGTCGGGGTGGTTGAGGAGGTAGGCGGGCCGGGGGCCGATGCGGAACTCGACCACGTCCCCGTACCGGCGTTGGGCGTCGAGGAAGGCCAGCGGCGCTCTGGCCAGCCGGATCGCGTGCCCGAGGAGCGGGACGGCACCCGGCACCCGGGGCGGGCGGCGGCCGGTGGGGTCAGGGGGTGTCGGCATGGTGGTCCTCTCCCGTGGGTGCAGGCGCAGGCGCAGGCGCAGGCGCGGTCGTTGTCGTTCCGGTGCGGTACCGGGGCGTGCCCAGGCCCCATTCCAGGTGGCCCCGGGCCCAGTCGAGGAGCGCCTCGGCGCAGTGGTCGGCCTGCCGCCGGAGGGCGGGTGGGGTGGCGAGCGCGCGGGCGAGGCCGGTGAGTTCGCGGCGGGCCCGCGCGTGGGCGCGCAGGCGGTCCTCGAAGGCGTCCGTCACGAGGAGGGCGGCGGCGTGCCGGTCCATGCCGCCGTGGTGGGCGGTGACGAGCACCAGGTTGTGGGGGTCGCCCTGGGCGGCCTCCTTGTCCACGGTCATCAGGTCGTTGGTCCAGCACACCAGGTCCGCCGCCGCGACGAGGAGTTCCTGGAAGGGGCGGGAGTAGTACAGGGACGGGGGCAGGAAGCAGCCGTCCGTCCGCTCGACGAGGTCGAACGAGGGCATGATCGCCCCGAAGGCCCGGCGCCAGGCGGGAAACCCCTCCGGGTGCGGGACGTGGCCGGCCTGGCGGTGGGCGGCCTGCCAGACGCAGCCGGACAGGTAGTCGGCCACGTGACGACGGAACCTCAGGACCCAGGCGTCGGGCATGGCGTCCGAGGCCCGCTCGACGATCTCCGCGAGGGCCCGCCCCATCGGTGAGGTGGGCGCCGACCCGTACGAGACGACGCCGAGCGGCTCGTGCAGGTGCGCCTCCAGGCGATCGGCGTCACGCCCCAGGTCGCCCTCGTCGATCCGGTCGTCGAGGAGGAACAGCCAGGCCATCCACATCGCCACCAGGACGCTGTCCGACCGGTCGGCCCGCGGATGGCACCACGCCGCCAGCAGCCCGGGGCGGATCCGCGCGAGGTTGCGCAGCTCCGTCGGCGTCTCGCAGAGGCCGGCGGCCTCCACCCACCGCAGGGTCCGCGCGTCGGCGGTCTCGGCGTGGTCGCCGTGGCGGGCCGGGACGTCCCGGATCGCGGAGCCCTTGAGCACGTCGATCGTCATGCGGCCCCCGTTTCCAACCGTTGTGCCGCCCGCCGCTCCGTCTGTTGCTCCGGTTGATGCCGCACCGGGCGCACGCCCCACATGGCGATCATCGCGTGCGCCGTGTCGACGAACCCGGGGCGGCGCAGGTGGGCCAGCGCCTCGGCCCCTTCCGCCTCCCCGAGGGCGCCGGAGCGTGCCATCGCGGGCAGGAGGTCGGCGATCGAGAGCGCCCAGGCCCGCCCCGCCGCGTTGGCCGCCGTCAGCGTCGGGCAGTGGACCCGCATCCCCACCTCGCCGAGTCCCAGGCCCCGCAGCGGGGCGGGGAACGACCGGGCCCAGGCCGCCACGTCGCTGCCGAGCGTGGTGGCCAGGGTGGTGGTGACGGCGGCCCCGAGACGCCGTACGACCGGATCGGGGGAGGAGGCGGAGGGGAAGAACGACGGGTCCTCGATGTACAGGCGGCCGCCCGGCTTCAGCCAGGACGCCATGCGCCCCGGAAGCGCGGCGCGATCGGGCAGGTGGCACAGGACACTGCGGGCGACGATGAGGTCGAAGGTGCCGGGCGGGAACCCTTCGGTGCGCACGTCGTGCCGCAGCACCCGCAGGGCCGGGTGGCGCAGGCCCGCGAGGAAGCGGAGGTCCGTGTCGGTGGCCGTCACCTCGCCCTCGGGGTGCCGGCGGGCGAGCCACAGGGCCAAGGTCCCGGCCCCCGCCCCGATTTCCAGACAACGGGCCCGGGCCGGTAATTCCCAACGCGCCAGATCGCCGGTCGTCGCGGGATCGCACAAATCGGCCAGGGCGTTCAGGCGTTCCATTTGCGCGGGGTGGGCGAAGGCGAGGACTTCGTCCCCGTACGCCGGGAGTTCGCGTTCTGTCGGCGGTTCCTTCCGCATGCGGTACCTCCTTTTCCTCGCCGATTGGATCAGCGCCGTTGTACCGCCCCCTGGCGACACGCCAGTCCGTTCGGTGCGGCGCACCGGATTTCGTGCTTCGCTTCTCGCGGCTTCTCGTGGCTTCTCGTGGCTTCTCGCGCGGAGGCCGTGAACACGGTGACGTGAGGGCGGCGCACCACCGCCGCCCTCGATTCGCATCGATCTCAACACCGGTGTTCCACGGGTGTCAACGGTGCGTCAACCTGCTGACAGAAGCGCCGTGATGGTCGCGCCGGAGGAGATCCGATGGGGTTGACGGACAACTCGGCGCCGTCCCAGAGTGTTTCTGCCCACGCGAAAAAGAAACCCGGGGAACCGGGATGTCCGAGGAGGCGTTGCATGGCCGAAAAGGACCGTGAGGACCGCGTGATCGTGGTCGGATCCGGAATCGCGGGAGCGGCCGCCGCTTTTCGGCTGCGCCAGGCCGGTCGCGACGTCACTCTGTTCGAAAAGGAGGACCACGTCGGAGGCCGGATGTCCACCCGCGAAGTGCCGGTCGGAGACGTCCGATATCGCGTCGACCGCGGCGCGAGCTGGCTTTCCCGGAATTACGCGCCCATGATCCGGCTGTTGGAGGACGCGGGGCTCGCCGCGCACATGCTCCCGTGTTCGGACGAGCTGGCCGTGCTGCGCGAGGGCCGGGTGCACCGGCTCTCCCTCGTCCAGGCCTCGGGACTCCTGCGGACCGGACTGCTCGGGTGGCGCGCCAAGTTCAAGGCGCTGAACCTGCTGCGCGACCTGGCGGCCGCCCGCCGCCGGCTGCGCTGGGAGGACATGTCCGGCGCCGCCGGGATCGACGGGGAGAGCGCCCGGGACCACGCCCTGCGCAGGCTCGACCGGGAGCTCCTGGACTACCTGGTCGAGCCCCTGTGCAGCACCCAGTTCCTCGTACCCGCCGAGGAGGTCGCCGCCGTCGGCGCCTTCTGCATCATGTGGGGCACGTTCGGGGCCGCGAGCTTCACCTTCGACGGCGGCGTCGGGCGCCTCCCCGGACACCTCTTCGACACCCCCGTGATGCGCGCCCCGGGCACCCGCGTCGAACTGGGCGCCCACGTGACCGAGGTCCGCCGGGACGGGGACGGGGACGGGGACGGGGTTGCGGTGGTGTGGGAGCGGGACGGCGAGGTGCGGACGGAGCGGGCCCGCGCCTGCGTCGTGGCCGTACCCGCCCCGGCCGCGGCCCGGATCGTCACCACCCTCGACGACGACCAGCGCCGGTACCTCGACGGGGTCCGGTACACCAGCGACGTCCACGTCACCTTCGGGCTGCGCCGGCCTCCCGCCGAGACGGCGCTGGGCGTCGCCGTGCCGCGCCGGGAGCACCCGGACCTGTGCGTCGCGCTGTACGAGCACAACCTCGGCCCCGGCCGGGCCCCCGCCGGCCGGGGCCTGGTCAGCCTGATCTTCCGGCACCACTGGAACGCCGCCCGGATGGCCCTCGACGACGACACGGTGATCGCCGACGCCCGCGCGGCCGTGGGCGAGGTGATGCCGGGTCTGGCCGCCCACATCGACGACCACCGGGAGATGGCCGTCGTCCAGCGCTGGGAGAACGCGGTCCTCGCCCGCCCGGCCGGCGGGTACCGGGACCTCGCGGCCTTCACCGCGAGCCTGGATCCGACCTCCCCCGTCCAACTGGCCGGGGACCACTTCGCCTACAGCACCACCAACTCCGCGCTCGCCACCGGCGAACGCGCCGCGCGCCGGGTCCTGGACCTGCCCCGCGCGACCTGAGGCGGTGACGCTTCCCCCTCGACGGGCGGCAGGCCGGGCCGAGCCCTCCGGGTCAGTCCGTCAGTACGGCGACCACCCGGCGGATGGTCTCGCGGCGCTGCTCGCGGTCGCCGACGTCCGCCACCACCAGGATCTCGGGGTTGCTCGCCGGCCACAGCGTGGCGAGGTGGACCATCAGGGCGAACAGGACCCGGGCCTCGAACCGGGCCGACACCGTGCCCCTGGCCTGGGCGTCGGCGATCGCGGCACTCCTGTTCCGGACCTCGGCGACCGCGAACTCGTTGGGCGGTTCGTCGCCGCGCTCCAGGCGCTGCCAGGTGATCAGCCGGGGAAGCTCCGGGTACTCGGCGTAGACGTCGCTCAGATGGGCCGCGAACCCGGGGAGGTCGTCCACGTCGAGCGGCACGTTCCCGACGATCTGCTCGACGACGCCGCTCCAGACCGCCTCGAACAGCCCCACCTTGCTCTTGAAGTAGTGGTAGATCTGCGCCTTGTTGCACTGCGCGGCGTCGGCGATCCGGTCGACGCGGGAGCCGTTCAGCCCGTAGGCGGCGAACTCGGCCCGCCCCGCCGCGATGAGTCGTTGCTTGGTGGCTTCCGCGTCGCGCTGCATTCCCCGAGCCTAGCGCACTGCTAACTAACCGTTTACTTGACACGATCCTTACTGACGGGTTGTAATCAACTAACCAGGTAGTTGAAAGCGGCTCCGGCGCGTCACCCGGGTCCCGCTCCCCGTGACCCGCAGGGCTGCGGCGGTCGCGAACCTGCGGGTCGGTGGGGAAGGAGCGGGTCGTGGAGTCCTCCATGGCGATGGTCGGCCGGGACGGCGAGCGGGCGCAGCTGTCCGCGTTCGTACGGGCAGCGGAGGGGCAGCCCCTGGTCCTCAGAGGAGAGACCGGGGTCGGCAAGAGCGCACTGCTCGACTACGCGGCGGAGCTGGCGGCCCGGGAGGGCCACCTCGTGGTCCGGGCCACCGGAGTCGAGGCGGAGTCGCAGCTGCCCTACGCCGGGCTCCACCAGCTCCTCTGCCCGCTGCTCGCCGACGCGGCCCAACTGGACGGCGGCGCCCGAGCGGTGCTCGACGCCGCGTTCGGCCAGGTCAAGGGCACGCCGCCGTCCGTCATGGCCCTCGGCATCGCGGTGCTCGGCCTGCTGTCGTCGGCCGCCGCGAGGCAGCCGCTGCTCCTGGTCCTCGACGACGGCCAGTGGCTGGACGACTCCAGCGCGGCGGTCTGCGGATTCGTGGGCCGCCGACTGGCCGGCAGCCCGGTGAAGTTCCTGCTGGCGATCCGCGCCGACATCGCCTCCTGCTTCGACACCGCCGCGCTGCCGGAGGCCCCGGTCGACGCCCTCGCGGACGAGGACGCCGCCCGCCTGCTGGACCGGCACCACCCGGCGCTGGGCCGGCAGCTGCGCCGGCTCGTGCTGGAACAGGCCCAGGGCAACCCGTTGGCCCTGCTGGAGCTGCCCGCCCACGCCGCGGCCCACACCGGCGGGCGGACGCCGGACGACCTGTACGCCCCGCGCGGCGCGTCGCTGTCCCGGCGGCTCCAGTACGTCTACGGGACCCGCATCGCCGACCTGGGCGACACCGTCCGGGCGGAGCTGCTGAAGGGTGCCCTCGACGGTGCGGCGGCCGGGCCCGGCGACGGCGCGGCCCCGACCGCGCGGTACCGGATGCGCGACGTCGACGAGGCGGTGGCCTGCGGCCTGCTGGTGGTCGAGCCGACCACCGGCGACTTCGCCTTCCGGCACCCGCTCGTCCGCTCCAGCGTCGTACAGCTCGCCACGCCCGACCAGCGGCGCGCCGCCCACCGGGCACTGGCGCACATCCACCTGGGGAACCTCGAACGCCGCGCCACGCACCTGGCGGTGGCCACCATCGACCCCGACGAGGAGGTGGCCCGCGCCCTGGAGGCCGCGGCCGAGTCGGCGACCCGGCGCGGCGGCGCCCTCACGGCGGTGGCCTGGCTGACCCGCGCCGCCGAGCTGAGCGAGCACCACACCGACCGGTCCAGGCGGCTCGGCGACGCGGCGTTCATCGCCGGGCACGCGGCCCGCCTCGGCCACGCGTGCCGGCTCGTGCTGGCCGACTCCACGCCGGGCTCCCACGAATCCCCGGCCTCCGTCCTGGCCGCCGGATACCAGGGGCTGTACCACGACGGCGACGTGCGCTCCACGCACCGTCAGATCGCCGCGGCGGTCGAGAAGCTGCGCGACGGCGGGGCCGACCGGCCCGGCGAGGTGCTCGACCGGCTGGTGGCCCTCCTGCTCGCCGTCAGCCAGTACGCCGCGGACCGCGCCCTGTGGGAACGCACCCACGCGCTGCTCGCCTCACTCGGCGACACCGTCAGCGAGCGGGCGCGCATCTACAGCAGCACCTGGAGCGACGTCGTCCGGCACGGCGCCGGCTGGTCCCGGCCGGTGGAGCGGGCGGCGGCGGACCTGCGGGACCAGGAGCCCTGGGACGTCGCACGCCTGGCCGTGTCGGCGTACCACCTCGACCTCCTGAGCCCGCTGCGCCCCTACCTCCAGCGCGTCGTGACCCGTGAGCTGGAGACCGGTGCCGTGTCCACCGGCATGGTGATGCTGCACCTGATCATGCTCGACCAGATGGCGGTCGGGGAGTGGGAGGCCGCCGAGCGCACCGGACAGCGCGCGATGCGCCAGGCGGCCGAACACGGGCACGACCTCTTCGCCCACCAGACGCAGGCCTACCTCGCCCAGCTCGCGGCGATGCGCGGACGGACGGACACCGCGCGCGAGCTCCAGGCGGTGGTCGACGCCTGGGCCCGCCCGCGCGGCATCGGGTTCCTGACCCAGCTCGCCGACTCGGCGGGGGCGACGGCCGCGCTCAGCGACGGCGACTACGAGACCGCTTACCTCCACGCCATCGGCATCACCTCCCCGGGAACGTTCCGGCCCTACGCCTACCAGGCCTCGCGGACCCTGCTCGACCTCGTCGAGGCGGCCCTGCACACCGGGCGCGCGGAGCAGGCCCGGGCGCACGCGCTCGCCGCGCGGGAGGCGGGCCTTCCCGACCTCTCCCCGCGGCTGGCCCTGATCACCCACGGGGTCCTGGCGATGACGGCCACCGACGAGCGGGAGGCCGCCGAGGCGTACGCGTGCGCGGAGTCCCAGCCGGCCGCGGAGCGGTTCCCGTTCGAGCTGGCGCGGATCCGGCTGGCGCACGGCATCCGGGTGCGACGCGCCCAGGGCGGTGCGGCGGCCCGGCCGTTCCTTGCCCGGGCGGCCGACGCCTTCGACTGGCTCGGCGCGGTCGCGTGGGCCGAGCGGGCCCGGGCCGAGCTGAGGGCGGCTGGCGTCTCGTCCCGCGCGTCGACGCACACCGTGGTCCCGCTGACGTGGCAGGAGCGCCGGATCGCCGGGCTGGCCGCGGGGGGCCTGACGAACAAGGAGATCGGCGAGCAGATGCGGCTGTCCCCGCGTACCGTCAGCGCCCACCTGTACCGCATCTTCCCCAAGCTGGGCATCACGACGCGGGTCGCCCTCCGGGACGCCCTGAACAGGCTGGAGGAGCATGCTCCGGAGGCGCGGCTGGAGCGCCGTCCGGCCGGCTCTCTCACACGTATGACAGTCACGTGACCGCGTCGGTGAGACACGTGACTGTCATACGCGAGGCCGTCGGACACCTGTAGGCGTTCCTGGGCACCGAACGAGGAGAGGCCCGGGATCAGGGCCTTCCGTGATCAACGGCAGTTGAGGTCAGGGCCGTTGAGCGTCCTCCTGCGCCGCGAGCGCGTGCCGGCCGGACTCGGCGAGGGTGTACAGCACGGACCGCTGCTGCTTGTGGCGCTCGATGTTCCCCTTGGCCACGAGCGACTCCAGGGTGTTGCGCACGACCTGCGGGGTGGGGGCGCGGTCCGGGTGCTTCGCCAGCAGTTCCTCCCGCAGCTCCTTCGCCAGGCGCGGTTCGTCGTGACCGCTGAGCAGGGACAACAGGAGCTCTCCGAGCAGGGGTTGACGCGAGGTCGCGGCTTCGGCGGCCCGCGCCGGCTTCCCCGCCCGCACCGTTCGCACCGTCCGCGCGGTGGTCCCGGGCTTCCCCGTCTTCCCGGGCTTCCCGGTCTTCGCCGACTTCCCCGTCCGTGCCGAACGCGGCGAGCGCGGCGCGGGTGTGCGGGCGGGGGCCGAAGCGGACGCCCGGCGTCGCTTCGCCCCGGTGAGCACGGGCTCGTCCTGCGCCTGCTCGGGCAGGGACGCGGGCTCCGACAGGCCCTCGTACCGTTCGGCGAGCTGGAGGATGTCGACCAGGAGGGCTTCCTCCTGCTTCAGCATCCTGGCCTCCTCGGCCAGTTCCTGCTGACGCCGACGGTTCTCTTCCAGATCCGATGCGGCCTGATCGACGAGCCGCGTACGGAGCGTGCTGGCTGGTTGGCTGGTCACAACCGTTCACTCCCTAGTAATGGATGACGTTGCGCATGGTACCCACGCCGGAGCTTCCGTGGAGGAGGGTGCGGGCAGTGTGCGGCTTTCCCCCGGGGCCGTGCAGTACCATTCCCGACCGTCCCCGACGGCCGGTCAGGGAGCGCCGACACGGCGGGGCGGCGCCGACAGGACATCGCGCGGTCGGCGACCCGGCCGGGGACGACATGGCCGGGGACATCGGTCGGCGACGTCGAGTCACTTCGATGTTTCCGGCGTAGGCACCGATGGACGACCCCGGTCCCTTCCGCTCCCGCACACACCTGCGCCGGGTACCCGCCGACGCCCCGACGCCCCGACGCCCCGGCGCTCACCGGGCGGGCCGCGAACTCCTCGCGTCATCTGCTGTCCGACCTGGGAGACGCAGGCGTCGCGGCTCACCCGCGCCGGAGGGTGGACACCGGGAACGCGTGGCGGGGCTCTCCTGCCGCTCATCTCCGGTCAGGAGGACCGCATGGTGCCCGACAGTGTCACCCGCTCGGTGTACAAGCTGCACGGTGACTCGACGGTGACTCGACGGCGACGAGGGAGCCTGTACGCCGGTCGACCGTCACGGCGCCGGCCCGCGCCCCCTGCCGCCGTTCGGGCGGCGGGGGCACGGGCCGGTCGTGTGAGTGTCCGGGGTGCGGGTCAGCTCGGGAAGGGCCAGGTCGGGCACCACGGCCAGGTGACCTGGCCCGGGTAGGGCGGGCCCCACGGCGGGCACTTGGGCAGGGTCGGCGTCGACGGAGCGCTGGTCCACAGGATCTTGCCGTTCAGCTGGACGGCGATCGCGCCCTCGTTGTAGACGGCCAGTTCGGCGCCGGGGTTGCCGCCGGTGTTGCTGGCCCACAGCGGGGTGTTGGCGGCGGAGTACACGACGAGGTTGCCGTCGCCCTGCATGACCAGGACGTTGCCGTTGGGGATGGCACCCTTGGCGACCCAGATCGGGGTGGTGTCGCGGTACAGGACGACGTTGCCGTCGCCCTGCATGGCCAGCATGATGTGGCCGTTCGGCGAGTACCAGGCCTGGTCGCGGTTCAGCAGGCTGTTCATCGGGATGTGGGTGGGCTCGGACGGCGCGGCGGTCACGGCGGCCGGAGCCGCGGCGGGGGCGGCGGCCTGGGCGGCGTCGGCGGTACCCGTGGTGAGGGCGCCGAACCCGATCGTGGCGAGGGCGGCCAGGGCGGCGACCCGGGAGCGGAGTCTGGACATGGGTGGGCTTGAAGTCCTTCCGGGGACAGTGGAGTTGACGAGCCAGCGGGGGTTTCCTGCGGCGCCCGCCCCGCTGCGTCCGGCGCCGCACCGAACGTTAGGTCCGCGCCGCACCGCCGATCGGCAGATCCACCGGCAGCTTCCCGCCCGGACCGCCCCCGCCGGCCCGCCAGCGTCACCGGCCCCGGTTCCCCGGAGAGGGTTCGCACGGGGTGCTCAGAACGTCCCGCCGTCCAGTCGGAGGGTGCGGCCGGTCATGTAGGCGGCGTCGTCGGAGGCCAGGAAGGCGTAGCCCGCCGCCACCTCCTCGGGCCGGGCCAGCCGCCGCAGTGCGGTCAGTGTGCCGAGCAGCCGCGCCAGGTCCTGCGTGCCGGCCAGGTCGGGGTGCACGTAGTGCGGCGCGACCTCGGCGGCCATGTCGGTGTCGGTCCCGCCCGGGGCGATGGCGTTGACGGTGATACCCCGCGTGCCCAGCTCGGCGGAGAGGTTCAGGACCATCGACTCCACGGCGGCCTTGCTGGCCGCGTACAAGGTGTGGTGGAAGACGGCCTTGCGGGCGCTCACCGAGGAGGTCAGCACGATCCGGCCGCCCTCGCGCAGGTGCGGCGCGGCGTGCTGCACGGTGAACAGCTGCCCGCGCGTGTTCACCGCGAAGACCCGGTCGAAGTCGGCCGGCGTGATGGTCTCCAGCGCGCCGAAGTACTCGATGCCCGCGCAGGAGACGACCACGTCCAACTGCCCGAACTCGGCCACCGTCCGCTCGATCAGCGCCGCGATCTGCTCCGGCTCCGCGACGTCGGCCCGGACGGCGATCGCCCGGCCGCCCGCGGCGGCGAGCTCGGCCACCAGCGCGTCCGCGGCCTCCTGGTTGCCCCGGTAGCCGATCGCCACGGCCGCGCCCTCGCCAGCCAACCGCCGGGCGACGGCCGCGCCGATCCCGCGGCTCCCACCGGTCACGACGGCCGCCTTGCCTACGAAGCGCCCCTGCTGCGTGGTTGACACCATTGCTCTACGCCCTCGTCTCGTGTCGGAATACGTGTGTCGGGAGCTCCCCGGCCCGGCCCCGGACGCTCAGCAGCAGCCCCACTGCGGGGTGGGCGCGGTGGCCGGGGTCGCGGCGGCCCGGGCGCCGGGTGCCGGCGGGTGGATGGTCGTTCCCGCCTTGATCGTCTCGACGACCTCGATGTCGCGGATCGCCTCCGGGTCGACCGTCAGCGGATTGGCACTGAGGATCACCAGGTCCGCGAGCTTGCCGACCTCGATGCTGCCCTTGCGGTCCTGCTCGCCGTACTGGTGGGCGGCGTCGAGGGTGATCGCGCGGACGGCCTCCAGGGCCGACACCCGCTGCTCCGGCCCGAGGACGACCCCGTCGGTTCGGGTGCGCCGGGTCACCTGGCTGGACAGCACGGCGATCGAGTCGGGCAGCGCCACCGGCGCGTCGTGGTGCGAGGTGTAGCGCAGGCCGCGGTCGAGCGCCCAGCGGGCGGGGGAGATGGTGGCCGCCCGCTCCTCGCCGAGGACGGTCCCGCGGTACCAGTCGCCCCAGTAGTAGGTGTGCATGGAGAAGAAGGACGGCACGATCCCCAGCCGGGCGAACGCCTCGACCTGGTCCTCGCGGGCGGTCTGCGCGTGGATGGCCACGGTCGGGCGCCGGCCCGGCCCGGCCGCCTCGACCGCCCGGAGGAACTGGTCGATCGCCGCGTCGCCGTTGACGTGCGCCAGGACCTGCCAGCCCCGCTCGACCGCCGTGCTGACCTGCTTGTCCACCACCGCGCCGTCCGGCTCCGCCGGATACCCGCAGTAGTCCTCGGGCTTCCCGGCCGGCGGCGTCAGGTACGGCGCGGTGAGCCACGCCGTGCGGCCCTGCGGCGAGCCGTCCAGCACCAGCTTCACCCCGGCCACGCGGACGCCGTCCACGTACTCGTCGCTCACCCCGATCGGGTCGTCCAGCGCGGAGGAGATCGCCTCGCCGGCCTTCACGTACGCGACCACGTCGACCGCGAACGGCACGGCGGCGGCCGTGTCCCGCAGCGCCTTGAGGTTGTCGAGGGTGGTGCCGCCCTCCTGGACGGTGGTGAAGCCGAAGCTCGCCGCCGTGGCCGCGCCGGTGACGAACAGCATCAGTAGTTCCCGCTCCGGCAGCCCCTTGAGCGCCAGGTCCGAGGCCGGGGTGAACGCCTTCTCCTCCAGGACCCCGTCGGGCTCGCCGTACGCGGGCGGGACGGCGAGTTCGCGCCGCCGGATCACCCCGCCCTCGGGGTCGGGCGTGGCGGCCGAGTAGCCGAGCCGTTCCAGGCCGAGGCTGTTCACCGCGCCGAGGTGGAAGGACTGGTGGATGGCGAGCACCGGGCGGTCCGTGGACACCTCGTCGAGGTCGTCGCGGGTGGGGTGGCGGCCCTCGGCGAGCATCGCGTCGTCGTACCCGAACCCGACGATCCACTCGGAGTCGGCGCCCACCGTGCTCCCGGCCCAGGCGCGCAGCTTGTCCTTCAGCGAGTCGAGCCCGGTGACGTCGCCGTCCGGCGCGGCCAGCAGGTTGGCGATGGTGGCCTGAAGACCGATGCCGCCGAGGTGCCCGTGCGCGTCGACGAAGCCGGGCAGCAGGGCTCGGCCCTCGAGGTCCCGTACGACGGTGTGCGGGCCGCGCCACTGGTCCAGCGCCTCCTGCCGGGGGCCGACGAAGACGATCGTGCCGTCCTTGACGGCCACGGCCTCGGCCGCGGTTACGGCCTGGGCCTCGGGATGCAGGGCGTCACTTCCGCTGTTCTCGGCGACGGTGACGATCTCGCCGCCGTGGAGGATGAGGTCGGCCTGCTGGGCCATGGAGGTCTCCTGACGGTAGGTGGTTTGCGCCCCGCTCCTACCCGTGGTGACTGCGGAATCACCTTCTGTGCCTTCTGTGCCTTCTGTGCCTTCTGTGGCGCCGGTCTGTCCGGATGCCGCTCCCGCACGGTGGTTGCGGGTGTCTCAGCGCTGCTCCTCCGGGCGGCCCTCGACCTCCCAACGGGTGTGGAAGGTCCCGTCCCGGTCGACGCGGTGGTAGGTGTGCGCGCCGAAGAAGTCCCGCTGGCCCTGCACCAGTGCGGCCGGGAGACGCCCCGCCCGCAGGCCGTCGTAGTAGGCGAGCGCGGTCGCGAAGCCGGGGGCGGGCACGCCGAGTTCGACCGCCGCCGAGACGACGCGTCGCCAGGCCGACTGCGCGGAGCCGAGCGCGTCCCGGAAATGCGCGTCGGTCAGCAGCGTGGGACGCTCCCGGTCGGCCTCGTACGCGGCCCTGATCCGGTCCAGGAACCGGGCCCTGATGATGCAGCCGCCGCGCCAGATCGCGGCCATCTCACCGGGGTCGATCTGCCAGGAGTACTCCGCGCTGCCGGCCTGGATCTGGTTGAAGCCCTGGGCGTAGGCCACCATCTTGGAGGCGTACAGCGCCTGTTCGACGTCGTCCGCGAACCGGTCCGACGCCGCGCTGTCGAGCCAGGTCTCGGTGGGGCCGGGCAGTCCCCGGCCGGCCTGCCGGAGCGGCACGCTGCCGGACAGCGCCCGGGCGAAGACCGCCTCGGCGATCCCGCTGACGGGCACGCCGAGCTCCAGCGCGCTCTGGACGGTCCAGCGGCCGGTGCCCTTCTGTTCGGCCTGGTCCAGCACGATGTCGACGAAGGGCTTCCCGGTCGCCGCATCGGTGTGGGCGAGGATCTCGGCGGTGATCTCGATCAGGTAGGACTCCAGGCGGCCGCCGTTCCAGGTCCGGAAGACCTCGGCGATCGCGTCGGGTTGCAGTCCGGCACCGTGCCGCAGCAGGTCGTACGCCTCGGCGATGAGCTGCATGTCGGCGTACTCGATGCCGTTGTGGACCATCTTGACGAAGTGGCCGGCGCCGTCCGGTCCGACGTGGGTGCAGCAGGGCTTGCCGTCGACCTTGGCCGCGATGTCCTCCAGCAGCGGTCCCAGGACCCGGTAGGCCTCCGGGGTGCCGCCGGGCATGATGCTCGGCCCCTCCAGGGCGCCCTGCTCGCCGCCGGAGATGCCGCTGCCCACGAAGTGCAGGCCGCGTCCGCGCAGGGCCGCCTCCCGCCTCCTGGTGTCGAGGAAGTGCGCGTTCCCGCCGTCCACCACCACGTCGCCCTCGTCGAGCAGCGGCACCAGCTCGTCGATGACCGCGTCGGTCGGCGCCCCGGCCTTGACCATGATCACGATCAGGCGGGGGCGTTCCAGGGCCGCGACGAACTTCTCCGTGGTCTCGGCGGCCACGAACTCGCCCTCGTGCCCGAACTCCTCCAGCAGCGCCGTGGTCCGCGCCAGCGTGCGGTTGTGCACGGCCACCCGATAGCCGTGGCGGGCGAAGTTCCTGGCCAGGTTGCGGCCCATCACGGCCAATCCGGTGACGCCGATCCGGGCCGGTGCCTGCTCGGTCATGGCGGGAATCTCCAAGGGGGTCTCGGGGTCTCGGGGGCACGGTGGTACAGCGGCTCGGGACTGTCGGGGCTGTCAGGGCTGTCGGGGCTGTCGGGGCTGTCGGGACTACTCGGCGGAGAGCGCGAGGATCTCGTCCTCGGGAAGCTCGACGTACTCCTCGCCCTCCACCCGGATCTCCGATCCGGAGAGCCTGTTGAAGAGGATCTTCTCGCCGACCTTGACGTCCACCGGGTGCGGCTTGCCGCTCCCCAGCTGTCGGCCGGGCCCCACCGCCACCACCTCGCCCGTCCACGTCTCCGGGTCCTGCGGGGTCGAGACCCTGATCGGCTTGACGATCAGATGATCGTGCTTCGGGTGGAAGTCGGGCATGGCATGGTCCTCTCACGTAACCGCCTGCGGCGCAGCCGGGGCCGCCCCCACACCTCGATTCTGCCGATCCGCGTCCGCGACCGCCCCACCAGCCGCTCGACGTCCACGCACCGGCGCGGCCGCTTCCCGCCGCCCGTCGCCCGCGGCGGGGCGGCCGAGTTTCCGGGCGCGGCATGCTCCGTTCGGGTCGCGGGGCGTCGGCCCGGGCGCAGCGCGGCGGCTCCGGTCGGCTACTGCAGCAGTGCGGTGTGCGGGTGGTCCGGGGCGGCCGGGCACGCGTAGATCTGCTGGTTGTACCCGTCGCCGACGGTGATCATGGTCGGCGTCGCCGGGTCGGGGTGGACGGCGTCCCGGTTCGCGGCGGCCCAGGTCGTGGCGTCCCGGTTCGCGGCGGCCCGGTCCTCGTACGGGATCCAGCTGTGGACGTCCGCGCGGTGCTCCTTCGTGGCGATGGTCAGCATCGGGTCCATCCGGCAGCCGCAGGCGCGGCAGTACTGCGGAACGGGATCGGTGAAGCTCCAGGGCGCCCAGCCGCCGGCCTTCCAACCGGGGGCCACGGACAGCTCCCAGTCGTAGTACCCGTCCTCCGCCCCGTCGTAGGCGCTGCCCGGCTCCGCGCCGGTCTTCCGCCGCGCGCTCCACGCCCGGACCTGCGCGCGCAGGTCCGGGTCGAGCTCCGCCGCCAGCGGGTACTCGGTGACCTGCTCGGGGGAGACCAGGCACGGCTGCGGCAGGTAGTCCTCGTACTGGATCGCGGGCGGCTGCGGAGGCGCGGTGAGGACCTCTCCGACCGCGGTGGCGGACCGCCAGAACAGCTCGGTCCTCGGCATGTTCCCCCAGGGGCGGTCGAAGGGGTCGTCGAACGGACGGTCGAAGGGGTGGTCGAAGGGGCACCACAGCACCTGGAGCAGGTCCGCGCCTTCGGGCGGACGCAGGTCGGGCACCTCGCGGACGTACAGCTGGGCCACGGCCAGCATCGCGACCGGCCCCTGCGGGCACGGGCGGCCGGCGCCGGCCCGAGCCAGCACGGCGCGCTCCTGCGGGGTGTAGGAGCGGGCGCCCGGTGGCCGGGCCCGGGCGGCCGCCCGGATCCCGCGCAACAGCCGGACATCCGCCGGGGAGGTCGCCGGCAGCACGGCCGGCACCCGGTGCGTGCCCTCGCAGTGCGGCCACGGCTCGGCGGCGGGCCACAGCAGTGGACCTCCGACCGAGCTCTCCTGCGGGGACGGCGATCCGGGCCGCGGGTGCAGCCGGGTCGCCGTCCGGGCCAGCGGGGCCAGTTGTGGGAAGGCCGCCACGATGTCGTCCGGCCTCGGCGGGGTGGTGCGGGTCATGCCGGCCTCCCAGCCGTACCGGTTCCGGTTCCTCGGCCCCCAGTTGCCCGGTCTCAGTTCCCCAGACCGGGCCCGCCGTTCTCGGGGATGTTCAGGAGGGTCTGCTCGTTGAAGACGGGCAGTGACGTGCCGTCGGGCAACTGGACCGTGGCGCTCATGCTCGCGCCCCACGGGATGGTGCTGCTGTCGTCCCGGTAGAGGGGCGTCACCACGTAGTACACGGCGGCGTTCCCGTCCGCGGACAGCGCGTTCACCTCCTTCTGGACCCTCGCCTCGAACATCCTCATGCTGATCCCCTTGATGTTCAGCCCGAGCTGGTAGCACGGGACGAGGTTGATCCAGTCCTCCTTGTGACTGCCCCTCCCCCCGAGGACGTTGGCGATCAGGTGGCAGCGGGCGAGGCCACCGCCGGGGGACTGCGCGTTCGCGTCCTCCCAGCCCGTGATGTCGCCGGCGGCCTCGTCCCCCTTGACCAGGGGGTTCGTCAGGCAGGCCTCCGCCTTGCCGGCCCTGGTGGCCGGCGCGGGGGCCCGGGTGCCGGAGGGGCTCGGGCCCGCACTCCGGTTGCGGCTGGGCACGGGCTGCTCGGTGTTGAGGATCCATCCGCTGCCGCTCGGCCTGCCCCGGGGTTGGGTCAGGCAGGCGGCCTTGCCGGAAGGGGAGGGCGACGGGCTCCCGGGGCCGGTCTCCGGGGGCTCCGGCGCCGGCTGGACGGTCTTGATCTCGTCGATGACGAGCTTCACGCCGGCCTTGTACGCGACGAGCTTGCCGCGGCGGTTCATGGCGGTCTTGAAGACCTCCAGGGCGGGGGCCGCGGCGGCCCCCGGCGTCTGCACCTGGAGGGCCGTGTAGTTCCCGTCGGGCTTGCGGACCAGCCCGTCGTAGGCGATGGACGGGCTGCCGAGCTGCGCCGCCTGTGCGGCGGGAAGCTGCCCGACGGCCTCGGGCAGCAGGTACGCCGTGCCCGGGCGCATGTCGACGGTGGTGCCGGCCTGTTTCGCGTAGGCCCTCAGGGCGGAGGTCCGGGGCTGCTGGTACGGGCTGTCGGCGGTGCCGGCGGCGTCGGAGGTGTCGACGGTGTCGACCCCCCGCCTCCGGCTCTGGGACTGGCTCTGACCCTGGTTCTCGCTCTGGTTCTGCCTTGGGGACGGGGCTTGAGCGCGGTGCTGCGGAGGGGCGGCCGCGTCACCGCCCTGGTCCATCGCCGCCGCCGGGTCCGGTGGATTGTCGGCGAGGCTCTGGGTGGCCTGGGCCATCTGCTGGAGCAACTGCTGCGCCCGGGGCTGGAGCTGCTGCTCCTTGGCCTGGAGCTCCTTGGCCTTCGCCTCCTGGGCCTTGGCGGCGGCGCTGAGCTGGGACTGCCTGGAACCGAGCTTGGACTCCTCCTGCCCGAGCTGGGACTGCTCGCTCTCCAGACTGCCCTTCTCGGCCTGGAGCTGCGCCTGTTCGCTCCTCAGCTCGCTCGCCTCGGCGTCGTACGCGCTGGACGCGGCGGCCTGCGCGGGCAGTTGGAAGGTGTGCGGCTTGTTGTTGTGGGCGTCGATCCTGGAGGCCAGGGCCGCCGCGCGCGTCCCGAAGCTGCCGGCCTTCTGCTTCGCGGCAGTGGCCTTGGCCTCGAACGCCGCGGTGTCGTTGCGCAGGGCGGCGGCATCCTTGGTGATCTGCTCCGCCTCGGCGACCACGGCCTTCTCCTGCTGCGCGATCTCCGCTTCCTGCCGGTTGAAGTCCTCGATCTCCCGGACCAGCTGCGCCGAGGCGGCCTCGACGTCCCCGGACGGGACCAGGACAGCGACGCCGCCCGACTGGGCCAGGACGGCCGCAGCGCCGGTGGCCGCGAACGCAGGCGCCCCCGCGCCGACGACCGGCACCAGCACGGCCGCCAGCGCCAGGAGGACGACGCGCCGTACGGCCGTCCGGATGGCCGTCCGCGCAGTCGTCCGCACAGTCGTGCGTACGGTTCGCCGGCGGCGAGCGGCCGGGTCGTACGGGGACGCGGTCATCCGCTCACCTTCCCGGTGAGCTCGTCGGCGAGCTTCGCGGTGGTCGACTGGCCGTCGCCCGCCTGGCAGACGGCGACCTGGACCAGACTCGTGCCCTTCACCCGCGCCTGGTGGTGGCAGGCCCACTGCGCGCCGCCGTCCTGTGCGCCGTCCTGCGCCGCCGTCCACGCCACGGCGACCTCGGTCGGAGGGTGGGCCGTGTAGGCCCACTTCGCGGTACGACCGGCCTGGTCGGTGACCGTCGAGGACGGGCACTTGGCGAGACCGTCGGTGAGCGCCTGGAAGGCCGCGCCGGTCTTCTCGCCGTCCGGGAACACGCCGATGACCTGGTTCACGGTGTAGGCGCCCGTGGTCCCCGCGTCCTGGTAGGTCGCCGACAGGAACGCGGTCCACGCCTGCCCGTAGACCGACTGGGTCGTCGGCCCCGCCGCGACGGCGCACTCCGACGGCGACACGGCGAGCGGGGCGTGCGGACGGTTCGACTGCGGGCCGGCGACCAGCGTCGTCCCGGCCAGCCGACTGGCGCTGTCAGGGCTCACGAGGTCCGCCTGGACCGTACCCGCGGCCACGTGCGGCGGCAGGTTCGTCGGCTGCTGCGGCCAGAACCACCACCCGACGCCGGCCAGGACGAGGCAGGGCACGACCGCGGCCACGATCAGCTGCCAGTGGCGCGGTACCCGAGCGAGCCGGGACCTGCCCAGGCCTGCCGTCGGCGCGTGCTGCGGAACCGGCGGCGGCGACTGCGGCGACGGCCCCGGCGACGGCGTCGCGCCGGATGCCGGCGGCGGCCCAGCAGGATGGGCCGCCCCAGCGCCTGCCGGGCCATCACCGCCCGGGCCCGTCGGCGGCGAAATGATGTAGTCGGCGTCTTCGGCCACGCTGATCTCCCCCACGACACGCCGCCATCCGGGCGACTCAGGTTGCGTTCTGTAAACGAAGCCGGTACATACCGTCACTCATCCAGCGCAGCGGGGCAAGACCTTCCGGTCGGATTTGAGGACCGTCTGAGCATTTCGCCGAAACCGCGAACTGTCGGTCAGCGCTCAGGAATTGGTCATTCGGCGGGCAGGGTGAGCGCCACCTTGCCGGTGGCGCGGGCGTCGAGGAGGTGGCGGACGGCCGCGGCGGTCTCGGTGAGGGGGTAGACCCGGGCCACGACGGGGCTGAGGGTGCCCGCGTCGATGAGCGCGGTCAGGTCGCGGAGCCCGTCGGCGTGTTCGGAGGCGATGAAGGTGCCCAGGTGCCGGCCGGTGAACGGGGACAGGAGCTGCGCGCGGAGCTGCCGGTCGGTGCCGCCGAGCCAACGGCCGTTCGTCTCACCGCCGGTGATGACCAGCCTGCCCCGGGGGGTGAGGGCGCGGCGCAGGTCGCGCAGGCTGCGGTTGCCCGCGATGTCGATGACGGTGTCGTAGCGTCGCGGGCCGGCGAGGAAGTCCTCGCGGGTGTAGTCGATCACGTGGTCGGCGCCCAGGGCCCGTACGGCGTCGAGCTTGGGGGTGCTCGCGACGGCCGTGACCAGGGCGCCGAGGGCGTGGGCGAGTTGGACGGCGAAGGTGCCCACGCCGCCGGCGGCTCCCGTGATCAGGACGTGTCGGCCCGGCTGGACCTCGCCCTTGTCGCGTACCGCCTGCAGTGCGGTGAGCGCGCTGACGGGTACCGTCGCCGCTTGCTCGAAGGTGAGCGCGGCCGGCTTGGGGGCGATCCTGTCGGGGCGGGCGACGGCGTATTCGGCGAACGCGGCGGCCGCCGTCCCGTACACCTCGTCGCCGGGGGCGAACCCGGTCACGCCGGGGCCGACCGCCTCGACGACACCGGCCAGGTTGCGGCCGGGATTGGGGAGCTTCGGCCGGCGTAACCCGCTCACGGGCCGGACCGCGTACGGCAGTCCGGCCATCAGGTGCCAGGTGCCCCGGTCGATGCTGGAGGCGCGCACCCGGACCAGTACCTCGCCGGGTCCGGGGCCGGGCCGGGGGAGGCGCGCCGTGCGCAGCACGGCTTCCGGCTGGGCGCCGTAGCGCTCCTGGACGACGGCCGCCATCGTCCCCGCCCCGCTGCTGCTCCCGCTGGTGGTCGCGGTCGGCTCGCGCATGTCCCGCATCGTCGCTGCTCCCGGTCTCCGCTGGCGCTCACTTACGCTGTAAGTACAGCACTTACGGCGTAAGCTCGCAACGATGGCAGGCCACCAGAGGAAGCGACCGTCCACCGTGCCCCGACGTACCGACCCGAAGCCGACCCAGAGTGCGCAGTCGACCCCGCCGCCGACCCGGGCGACCCTCACCCGCCAGCGGGTGCTCCGGGCCGCCGTCGAACTGGCCGACGCCGGGGGCCTGGAGACGCTCAGCATGCGCAAGCTCGGCGAGGCCGTCGGAGTCGAGGCGATGTCCCTCTACAACCACGTGGCCAACAAGGAGGACCTGCTCGACGGCATGGTCGACCTGGTCTTCGGCGAGGTCGAACCGCCCGTGCCCGGCGACGACTGGCGACAGGCGATGCGGCAGCGGGCGATCTCCCTGCGCCTCGTGCTGTCCCGCCACCGCTGGGCGATCGGACTGATGGAGTCACGGTCGACTCCGGGCCCGGCCACCCTGCGTCACCACGACGCCGTCCTCGGCTGCCTGCGTCGCTCCGGGTTCTCCCTCGCCCTGACCGCCCACGCCGTCTCGGTGCTCGACAGCTACATCTACGGGTTCGCCTTGCAGGAGAAGACCCTGCCCTTCGACTCCCCGGAGGAGACCGCCGAACTGGCGGACTCCATCGTGAGCGGCTTCGGCGCAGGCGAGTACCCGTACCTGGCCGAGATCGCGACCGCCCACGTCATGCGCCCCGGATACGCCTACGGCGACGAGTTCACCTTCGGACTGGACCTCATCCTCGACGGCCTCGGACGAGCCGCGCGCTGACGGGTCGCCGGGGCCCCCGTGACGGCCGACCCTGGTGTCATCGGCTGTCTGCCAAGGTCAGGGGCCCTGGCACACCCATGCCTCACTGCCCCTGAGTCGTAGGTGAGTTGAAGCAATTTGACGGTCGGTCAGGCGAAATCTAACGTCAACCCCGTACCGATCAGTCGCTCACTCGTTCGACAGTCCGGAGGGGTTTTCGCATGCCTCCTTACGAACAGACTCCTGTCGGCATATCAGGAATTTCCGAGAATCGACCGAAAACCTCCTACAAGGCGAGTGTCGACTCGGTCTCCCCTCCGGCCCGGCGGACCGGACTGGCGGATCAGGGGCAGTGCTTCCTCGGCGTTAGCCTGGAGAACGGCAATTTCGCTCCGGACAAACTCGCCGCGATGCTCCGCTGGACAGCCGGGCGGTTCCCCCGTTGCACGGTGCTGGTCGGGGACAGCATCCACCGGATCACCCTGGCGTCCACCCGGGGCCTGCCGGAGGGCGAGGCGCTCTCCCGGGCGCTGGCCCTGGGCGACCGTTTCATCGCCGACACCCGGGCCCTGTTCGCGGCCGAACGCGAGCAGACCGAATTCACGTTCCTGCGCTGCTCCGAAGTGCAGCAGTGGGATTCCTACGCGAAGCACCATCGAAGCCTCACCGACTACCACCGGGCCGACCGGAACTTCCGGGAGTCCGTGGATGCGTTCGGGCGGCGCTTTCACGCCAGGTATGCCGGCCGAGTTGCCGAGGCCGACCTGGAGAGGCGGGTCGAAATGTCCGCACAGTACTTTCTGGAGGAGTCCGCAATATTCGCGTGCCTTGTCCAGGAAGGCCTTTCTGTCATGGTCTACCCCGGTTCGTTCGGCACCCTTTCGGAGATCACCGACGGGCGGCACCCGGACGCTCCGGAGGAACTGCGTCGGCTGACCGTCGTCTCGCTCGATCTGCGGAGGCGTTGACGGCGTCCCTCGCCCCACGCCCAGGCCATGGCCGAGCTGGGGTGCCGTCAGCGTGACCAGTGGTCAATGGTCGGTTCTTAAGGACTTCTTAGGAGTCCTCCGTATCACTGTGTCATGCACACCGGTACTCATACGTCATCCCTTGCGGGCCCCGCCCGCCGGCACGTTCCGCGCGCCGTTCTCGTCCTCGCCATGGCCACCGCGCTGGTGTCCGCGACCGTGGCGAGCGCCTCCGACAGCTCCGCCTCGCCGACGCGGGTGCGGGTCCATGACGGGCGCGTCGACGTGCCGGTACGCGGCGGCACCGCCACCATCGACGCGGCCACGCTGCGGGCCGAGGCCCGGACCGAGGACGGGCGGGTGGTCCTGCTGTCCGATCCGGCCGCCCAGGGGCTGGGCAGGGCGAGCGCCCCGGTCAGGACGGCGAGCGGCGCCGCCTGGTCGTATCCGGAGAAGGGCCTGCGGGCCGAAGCCCGCGCCGATCAGGGGCGGTTGCTGGTCACCCTCACCGGGACCGCCCTCACCGGGACCGCCCTCACCGGGACCGCCCCCACCGGGACCGCCCCCACCGGGACCGCCCTCACCGGGAGCGGCGGCGACACCTCGGTGCGGTGGCCGGTGACCGCCACCGACCCGGCCGCCGCCGAGGTCCAGCTCCCGCGCGGCGAGGGGCTGTCCGTTCCCGTCGACGACCCGTTCTGGAACTCCTCCGACGGCGCGCTGGTCGGCGAGGAGCAGGAGCTGAGCTCGCAGCTGTCCATGCCGATGTGGGGCTACACGCTCCGCTCCGCCCGGGCCGGCGTCAGCTACATCGTCCCCACCGACATCGGCACGTCGCTGACGTTCGCCTCCCAGGACGGTCGGCTGCGGGCCACGGCCGAGCACGGATTCTCCGCCGGGAACGGCACCGGCGCGTACACCGTGGCCTTCTCCCTCACCGACGGCTCCCCGGTGGCCCCGGCCGTGGACTACCGCAACTGGCTCTCGGAGCACGGGCAGTTGGGCAGCCTGAGCGAGAAGATCAAGCAGAACCCGCAGACCGCGAAGCTGCTCGGCGCCTTCCACGCCTACGCCTGGGGCGGCGCCCGCCGGCCCGCCTACCTCGACCGGCTCAAGGAACTGGGCGTCTCCCGGCTCTGGCTCGGCTACGACTCCGACGACTCCCCGATGACAGGGGAGGACGTCAAGGCCGCCGAGGCCGCCGGCTACCTGGTCGGGCCCTACGACTCCTTCGCCAACGGCCAGCAGAAGACGGACGACTCGTCCCCCAACTCCGTCTGGCCGGACGACGTCTACCCCCGGTTCTGCGTCCTCAGGGCCGACGGAACGCCGCAACCCGGCTTCCACAAGAAGGGCTGCTACCTCAGCTCGCAGGCGTTCGAACAGGCCGAGCCGCAGCAGCACCACCTCGCGGACCGCACCCGCTCGCTGGTCGCCAACGGGGCCGACAGCTACTTCCTCGACGTGGACGCGGCGGGCGAGCTCTTCCGGGACTTCGACCCCGGCCACGCGATGACCATGGACGAGGACCGCGCCAACCGGCTCGCCCGGATGCGGCGCCTGACGGACGGCTCGTACGACGCGTCCACGGGCCGGCCCGCCCCGTTGGTCCTGGGCTCGGAGTCCGCCGGCTCCTGGGCCAACCAGGTGCTGGCCTTCGACCACGGCTCGGGCACCCCGGTGGACGGGCGGCTGTGGGCGATGGAGTCCGGGCACTTCGACAACGGGTCGCAGGACCCCAAGGACGACGGCGCCTGGGGCGGCTACGCCCCGGAACAGGCCGCCGCCACCTTCTTCAAGCCGGTGCGCACCACCGACTTCAAGCCCGAGCACCAGGCCCGGGTGGCCGCCGCCCTGAAGGCGATGTACGACCCGCGGTACCGGGTGCCGCTGTACGAGACGGCGCTGCACGGTTCGCTGGTCAACGTCGAACGCTGGGAACTGCCCTTCAGCAAGCTGCCGGAGCAGAAGACCACGCGTGCGCTGCTGGCGATGCTCTACAACACCCCGCTCAACTTCGTGCTCAGCGACAAGGACCCGCACGACGGGCAGAACCTCCGGGAACTGGCCGCCCTGCAGCAGTACTTCGCGCCGCTGCACCAGGCGGCCGGCACCCGGCAGCTGACCTCCTTCCGCTGGCTGACCGGCGACCACCTGGTGCAGCGGACCGTCTTCGGCGACGGCACGCTGACCGTCACCGCCAACTTCGGCACCACCGTCCACGACGGCCTGCCGGGCGGCTGTGTGGACGCCGCCGTGCGCGGGCGCCCGGGCACCCAGCGGCTCTGCCCGGCTGAGGTGGTCTCCTGACGACCGTGGCTGACGAGCTGACGAGCTGACGAGCCGGTGGGACGGGCACCCCCGCCCGTCCCACCGGACCCACTGGACCCACCGGCCCCGCCGCGCCCCGCCGCGCCGCCCCGCCGTCGGTGTCGGGCGGACGCGGCGTGGTGGGTTAGCCTGCGCGGTGGGCCGGGTGCGCGGGGGACGACCACGGGGTGTGCACGGACCGGCCGACGAACGACTATGGGGGGTTTCACATGTCCAGGATCATCACTGCCGCCATGCCCGCGCACGGGCACACCGCGCCGATGCTGGCGATCACCGCCGACCTGGTGGCGCGCGGGCACGAGGTGGTCTTCCTCGGCGGGGCGCGGTTCGCGGAGGCCGCCGAGGAGACCGGGGCACGCTTCGTCGCCCTGCCGCCGGAGGCGGATTTCGACGACCGCCGGATCAACGACTCCTTCCCGGGTCGGGCCGAACTGCCGCCCGGGCCACAGCGGTTGGCCTTCGACGCCCGGAACATCTTCATCGACCCGGTGCCCGCGCGGTACCGGGCGCTGCGCGCGTTGCTGGCGGAGTTCCCGGCCACGGCCGTGCTCGGTGACTGCTTCTTCCACGGCGCGGTGGCTCTGGCGCTGGCCCATCCGCGCGGCGAGCGGCCGGCCGTGGTGGGCATCGGGGTGTCCCCGCCGATGCTGCAGAGTGTCGACACCGCGCCCTTCGGGCTCGCGCTGGCGCCCCAGGCGGGACCGGAAGGGATGGCCCGCAACCGGGAGCTGAACGCCGAGGCGGCGCTGCGCGGCGAGCCGCTGCGGCAGTACGCGGCCGAGGTCTTCGCCGCGGTCGGGGCCGAGCTGCCGCCGGGGCCCCGGGTGAACGCCGCCGTCACCGGGCCCGACCACTACCTGCAGTTGACCGTCCCGGGGTTCGAGTACCCGCGTAGCGACGCGCCGGCCTCGCTTCGCTACATCGGCGCGCTGGCGCCGCAGAACCGGAGCGAGGTGGAACTGCCGCAGTGGTGGCCGGAGTTGGCTTCCGAACGCCCGGTCGTGGTGGTCACCCAGGGCACCCTGGCCAATGACGACCTGACCGAGCTGCTGGTCCCCGCGGTGCGCGCGCTGGCCGACCGCCCCGACCTGCTGGTGGTCGCGGCCACGGTCCGCCCGGACGGGCCCGAGCTGCTGGCACAGGCGCTCGGCGGCCTGCCGGACAACGTGCGGGCCGCCGGCTACCTGCCGTTCGACCGGCTCCTGCCGCACGCCGACGTGTTGATCAGCAACGGCGGCTACGGAGGTGTGCACACCGCGCTGGCCTTCGGGGTGCCGCTGGTGGTCGCGGGCGGCAGCGAGGACAAGCCCGAGGTGGCCGCCCGGGTGGCCTGGCGCGGTGTCGGCATCGACCTGCGCACCGGGCGCCCGGGCGAGCCGGAGCTGCGCGAGGCCGTCGACCGGGTCCTGGCCGGCCCGGCCTACCGCGCCAACGCCGCCGACCTGGCTGCCGAACTCGCGGCCCACCAGCCGCTGGCGGCGATCGCCGAGCTGGTGGACTCGCTCGGCTGACGGACGCGCGTTCCGGCGCCGCCCTCGACGCCGCGCAGATCGGCCGGTCCGACGGAGTGCAGGCCGTCGTCGACCGGCGTCCTGGTGGCCAGGGCGGCGCTGACCGCGCCGTCACTGAAGCGTTCGCCGCTCCGATTCCACCCGTGCGCGAACGGGATCTTCCGGAAATGCGTCCGATGGGCAGGAAGTGAACGAAGTGACGTGATCCTTCGTCAATTGACTTCACCCTCCGGTAATTTGCTCGATGCAGTCCAGGGCATTGCCTGCCCGACCATGCGCTAATCTCCTCCTGGCGTGATCACATGCCGATCTCGAATTGGGGGGAATCACATGGCAATCGGACGACGGCAACTCCTCACCTCCGTCGCGCTCACCGCCCTGGCCGCGCCCGTCCTGGCCAAGGGGACCGCGACCCGCGCGGCCGCGGCCGTGGGGGCGGCCCCGGCCGCCGCCTCCGGGCCGCTGTTCATGCAGGTCGTCGCGCACGAGGACGACGACATCCTGTTCATGAACCCGGACCTGTCCAACGCGATCGCCCTCGGCACCCCGTCCGTCACGGTGTTCGTCACCGCGGGCAACGCGACCGGCGACCCGTGCGCCACGGTCTGTTGGGACACCGCGGGCGAGCCGCTGCGCACCTGGAACCGGCAGATGGGCGCCGTCAACGCCTACTCCCGGATGGCCGGGGTCGGCGACACCGACCCGGCGACCGACGAGGTCGGGCACTGGACGGTCGAGGCGTGGACCGTCGCGGGCAAGCAGGTCGAACGGTACGTCCTCAAGGACCGCCAGGTGCACCTGATCTTCCTCAACCTGCACGACGCCGGGCTCGGCGCCGTCCTGGCCGGGGGCACCGACACCACGGTCGTCCCGGTGGGCAGCCCGCTGTCCGGGCCGTCGACCTACACGGCGGCGGACGTCGTCGAGGTGCTGCGACAGCTGATGGTGACGTACCAGCCGACCGTGCTCCGGGCCCAGGACGAACTCCCGGACAGGCGATACTCGGGCGACCACTCGGACCACGTCTCCGCCGCGAAGTTCGCCGGCCAGGCGGCCCTGCTGTACGGCGGCGGGCTGATCCAGGTGAACTACCGGGACTACAACATCAGCGACTCCCCGGTGAACCTCGACCCGGCGACGACGGGCGCCAAGGGCGTGTTCGTCTCCGAGTACGCCGGCCACGACCACTCGGGGAACTACTCCGACGCCTGGTTCTCCCGGATGTACTACCGCTGGTCGCGGGGCACCTCCTGGGCCGGGCTGAACCAGGACGGCCGGCCGCAGGTCTTCGTCGTCCGGGCCGGCGCCCTCTACACGTACTGGCGCCAGGGGGACGGCAGTTGGGGCGGTCCGGTGCGGATGGCCGACCCGGGCGGGCGACTGGCGCCGGGCATCGCGGTCGGGACCAACGCCGACGGCCGGCTGGAGGTCTTCGCCCGCCGCCTGACCGATCACCACATCATCTCCCTGCCCCAGGGCGCGCCCAACGGCTGGTGGTGGAACAGCTGGGCCGACCACGGCAACCCCAACACCGGGCTCGGCAACGAGGACCAGGTCGGTGTGCCGGTGGTGGCCGCCAACCAGGACGGGCGGCTGGAACTGTTCGTCAAGAACGGCGGGGGCGGCCTCAGCTGCATCTGGCAGACCACCCCGGGCGGGGTGTGGACGGGAACGTGGACGGACCTGGGCGGCACCGACCTCCAGGACCCGGTCACCGCGATCCGCAACGGCGTCGGCGCGATCGAGGTGTTCGCCAGCACCCGCACCGGAATCCTCGGCTGGTGGCAGACCGCTCCGAACGGCGCCTTCGGCGGCCCGACCCCGATCCCGGGCGCCCGGCCGGCCAGCCCGCCCAAGGCCGCGCTCGACCAGGACGGCCGCATCGAACTCGCCTACCGCGAGGTCGGCACCGGGGCGATGCTGGTCAGCTACCAGACCCGGCCCGGCGGCGAGTGGAGCCAGTCCCCGGCCCCCCTCGGCGGACACGGGGGAGTGGGCGAGCCGGCGGCGGCCACCCTCGGCGGACGGGTCGTCCTGTTCGAGCGCAACCGCGGCGGCGGCGTGAGCACCACCGCCCAGACCGCCCCGAACTCCGGCTACGGCACCTGGCAGGACCTCGGCGGCACCGTCCTCGACCACCCGGCCGCGCTCGTCGACGGCGGCGGCGTCCTCCACGTGTTCGCGATCGGTTCGGACGGCCGCGTCTACTACCGCGCGGGCACGACGCCCACCAGCTTCGGCGGCTGGCAGGGCCTGCCGCTCTGACCGTCCTGCTCGGGGCCCGGCTCTGGCTGGGCCCCGAGCAGGCCGCAGCCGGGCCCGGGCCGTCGCCTCTGCCCGTGTCTGCCCGTGTCTGCCCGTGGCGAATCTGCGGCGGGCAGAGAAAACGCATCCGGAGGTCTCCCGGGGTCAAGAGTGGAGTCGAGGGCAAGCCCGCCCCAACACCTCGACTCGACACCTCGACACCTCGACACTTCGACGCCTCGGCATCTCGACAAGGAGACCGGATGACTCCCCTCACCACGCTCGCGCCCCGCGCGGAGGAGGGCGGCACGCCGCCCAGCCGCTTCGACGACCACCTCGCGGCGCAGCTGCTCGCCCAGCGGATCGTCCTCCTCGGCACCCAGGTCGACGACGTGTCGGCCAACCGGGTGTGCGCGCAGTTGCTCCTGCTGTCGGCGGAGGACCCGCGCACCGACATCAGCCTGTACGTCAACAGCCCCGGTGGGTCGGTTACCGCGGGGCTCGCCATCTACGACACCATGCGGCTCATCCCGAACGACGTCTCGACGCTGGTGATGGGGTTCGCCGCCAGCATGGGCCAGTTCCTGGTCACCGTGGGGGCGCCCGGCAAGCGGCTCGCGCTGCCGAACGCGCGGATCATGATGCACCAGCCCTCGGCGGGCATCGGCGGCACCGCCGCCGACATCGAGATCCAGGCGGAGAACCTCCAGTTCACCAAGAAGGCCATCGAGCGGATCACCGCCGAGCACACCGGGCAGAGCGAGGAGACGATCGCGCGGGACGGCGACCGGGACCGCTGGTTCACGGCCGAACAGGCCAGGGAGTACGGGATCGTGGACCGGGTGGTGGAGTCGGTCGCCGACATCCGCCCGGCCGCGTCGCGCCGACGGATGGGGCTGTGACATGGGGTCGTACACGGTTCCCTACGTCATCGAGCGGACCGCGCAGGGCGAGCGCTCCTACGACGTCTTCAGCCGGCTGCTGAACGAGCGGATCATCTTCCTCGGCACCGAGATCGACGACGGGGTCGCCAACGTGGTCATCGCGCAGCTCCTGCACCTGGAGTCGGAGAGTCCGGAACGTGAGATCTCGATCTACCTCAACTCGCCTGGTGGATCTTTCACTTCGCTGATGGCGATCTACGACACGATGACGTTCGTGCAGGCGCCGATCTCCACGTTCTGCGTCGGTCAGGCGGCGTCGACGGCGGCGGTGCTGCTGGCCGGCGGAGACCCCGGGCGGCGGTTCGTGCTCCAGCACGCGCGGGTGCTGCTCGGCCAGCCGGCCAGCGGCGGCCGGCAGGGGACGGTGTCCGACCTCAGCCTCGCGGCGAAGGAGATGGTCCGCACCCGCTCGCAGGTGGAGGAGGTGCTGTCCCGGCACACGCACCACGACGTGGCGACGCTGCGGGCGGACATGGACCGGGACAAGGTGTTCACCGCCGAGGAGGCCGTTGCCTACGGGCTCGCCGACGAGGTGCTGAGCCGACGGCTCGCGTTCGGCTGACTCCGCGCGGCCGTGGCCGGTACGGCGGGGCGCACCACCGTCGTACCGGCCTTCGGTCGGGGCATGCCAGCTCAGGCCCGGACAGGTCGGGTCGGGCCCGGAGAGGCCGGGTCAGGCGGCGAGGCAGAGCCCGTCGTACTGCGCCGTGGGCGACGTGCGGCTCCGGTCCAACCGGCTTCGGCCCACCGTGCCCCGGCCCACCCCGCCCACCCCGCCCAGGCCGACCTGGCTCCGGCCCACGTGGCTCCGGGTGTGCCGGGTCAGCTCGTCCTGGGCGAGCGAGAGCAGGTCGGCGAGGCCGAGTCCGAGGGCCCGGGCGGCGGCCGCGAGGACCTCGGAGGAGGCCTCCTTGCGCCCGCGCTCCAGCTCCGACAGGTACGGGATCGAAATCCGGGCCGCCTCCGCCACGTCCTTCAACGTCCGTTCCTGGGCGAGCCGTTCGCGGCGCAGCGCGTCGCCGACGAGGTCGCGCCACAGGGGTTCCCTCGGCGCGGGCGCGGGCGCGGGCGCGGGCGCGGGTGCCGGTGAGGCTCCCGCCGGCCGCTGCGGGGCGCGGGTCGCCCCGCCGGAACCGGGCGACGAGGTGTGCGGGCGCAGGGGGATGACGCGGGCTTCGTTCGGCGCATGAGTGCTCACCCCTCCAGCCTAGGGATCCGGGGCGCGGGGGGAAGGGAGTCGCGTTCTGCCCTGGGTGAAGCCGCCCGGGGCGCCGCCGATCGCGGCGTACGGGGTTCGGGGCTGTCGGTCGGGCCGGATAGCTTGGCGCCACCGAGTACTCCCGAGGGGTGGGGCTGATGGGTTTCAACGGGTACATCGTGCTCGCACGCACGCACCGGACGGTGACGGAACTGTTCGACCTTCCACCGGAGAAGAGGAGCCTGTGCGAGCCGACCGACTGGCCCGACGGCTGGCGGGTGATGAGACTGCGGCCCGATGCGGACCAGGAGATCGGTGACGGCCAGGTGAGGCAGGCCGCCGACGCGCTCGGTGCGCCGGTCCTGGTGTGCCAGGTCGTCATGAGCGACTACGCGATCGTGCGCGGCTGCGCCCCGGGCGGCGAGCTGTGGAGTGCGGAACTCAACGTCCGCCTGGCGGTGGAGTCCGGGGTGTTCGAGGAGTTCGGGGTCAGCGAGGACGACGAGGAGCTCACCGCAGCCGAGTGGCAGGAATGCGTCGAGGTGGTCACCGCCCGCTGGGAGGCGGACCGCACCGAGGTGCTGGAGCACGCACTGTCCTGGGCGGCAGCGGCCGGTCACGAGGTCGACCCCGCAGGCGTCGCCGAGGTCGTGTACGGCAAGGTCCTGTACGCCGAGGACAGCGTGCACGATCTCTTCCGCAGCCTCGCCATCCGCATCCCACCCGACTGCTGACGCGATCCGGGCTCGGCCGTCACCCGTACGAGCGACGGCCGAGCCGTTCACCGCACCAGCCCGGTGGCCCGGCGGTCAGCTTCCTGCGTCCGAGTGCCGGATGGTGACCCGGGGCCGGGCCCGTGGCCGTCGAACTCGCCACGGGCCCGGCCTGGTTCCACTAGGTGTGCCGCGCCCCGCGCCGGCGCGCGACCACGACCAGCACGCCGCCCGCACCCAGCAGCGCCGCCGCACCGGTCACGCCGAGCGGCAGCACGCTGCCCGCCCCGGTGGTCGGCAGCGCGCCGCCGGGCCGCTCAGCGGGGCGGGACGGCCAGACGCTCGGCGACGGCGGCGACAAGGACGTCACCGCCGCCACCGCCGCCACCGAGGACGTCGGGCTCGGCGACGGGGCCGGCGACGGGGTCGAGACCGCATCCGGCGACGGCGGGGCCGCGCCCGAACCGACCGACGGGAGCAGCCGGTTGACGACCGTCACCGTGATCCCGTCGTCCAGGGTCTCGCAGGTGAGCACCAGCGGCCCGAAGATCGCGACGGTCGGCGCCGCGTAGCCGTCGGGCGGCCTCACCTCCACCCAGTAGTACGTCCCCGGCCCGACGACGATCCGGCAGATGCCGTCCGCCCCGGTGACGCAGGGATCGCCGACCGGCGAATCCTTGTGCCCGCCGGTGGTCTGCGGCCAGCCGGGCCCGCCGTTCCAGCGCCACAGCTGGAACGTCGCCCCGGCCAGCGGCTTGCCGTCCTGGTCGTGCTTGACCAGGGTCAGCGTGCCCTCCTGCGGCCGGAACCCGAAGTCGTAGGTGTGGTCGTCCTGGCCCGGTCCGCCGGTGGTCAGTTCCCGCTCGGCGAACGTTGCGCCCGGCGGGACGACGCCCTTGGAGTTGATGAACGGGTTGTCGCCGACGTCGTGCCGGGTGGGCACCCACTGGTACAGCGGGCCGCCCTGGGCGAAGTCGGCGGGGTTGTCCAGCCGGATCGTGTACTTGGTGTGCGGCTTGAGCCCGCCGTCCACGTTCGAGTCGTCGAAGTAGTACTCGCCGCGCGCCGTCGTCCGCGCCGTGCCGACGAGCTTCCCCGGCCCGTCGTACAGGTGGACGGTGGCGCCCTCCACCGGGCGCTGGCCCGGTTTCTGGATGCCCTTGTGCTCGGCGTCGTACCAGACCCGGTTGCCGATCTGCAGCGGCGCCTGGTCGCAGAGCACCTCCAGGTCGCCCATCGAGGCGCCCTTGCCGAACGGCGCGGGCACGTTCGCCGCGTTGAGCCGCAGGCCGAACGCCGGGTCCTGCCTGCCGTCGCGCTGGACGAACGACGTGCCGTAGCCGAAGGCCGTGCTGTTGGGGTCGAACCCGGAGGTCCCGATGGTGTTCTCGACCTTGGACAGCGCCATCCCGGCATAGGCCGCGTTGTGGTGGACGCCCATCCGGCTGGTGTCGAAGAAGCGGGTGCCCCGGGGCGAGAGCCCGCAGCCGGTGTTGGCGTCCAGCACGTAGGTGCCGCCGCTCAGGCAGGCCTTGTTCAGGTCACCGCCCGACAGCACCTCGCCCACCGCCGCGCCCGACCCCGACTGGCCCGTCGCCCGGTCGGCCATGCGGTCGCGGAAGGCCAGCAGCATCGAGCCGTCCGTCTCGAAGCCGACCTCGCCCAGCTCCGGCTCCGGCTGCGCGCGGAAACCGGCGCAGGTCTGGCCGTTCTGCGTGGTCGGGTAGGTGTTCGTCCACGGGAACCAGCCCGCGCCGTCGCACGGGCCCGAGCCGACGGTCGACTGGCGCGGGTAGTCCAGCGGCTGGTCCAGCACGGCCGCGCGGAACCGGCCGGTGGCCAGGTCGAAGGGCAGCACGACCGCCCGCAGGTCCGAGGCCTTGCCCGTCGACTCGCCCGAGCAGACCCCGCCGAGGTAGCCGACGTCGTCCTGGAGGCCCAGGCCGAACGGCCGCCAGTCCCCGGCCGAGGCGCAGCCCGGGTCCGGGATCGGGTAGACGCCCCTCGGCTGCGCGGCCGTCGGCGCGGTCGCGTCGTAGCGGTACAGCGTGCGGGTGTTGAGGTTGACGACGAACAGGTCCCTGCCGTCGTTCGTCACCTTGAGCCCGCCGAGGCTCTCCTTGCCCGGCGCGACGAGGAACGCGTCGTCCGTCCCCGGCCCGTGCGCCGTGCCGCCGGCGTCCGGGACGGTGGTGAACAGGGTGGTCCGACCCTGCGCCGGGTCGGTCACGTAGATGCCGCCGGCGCCGCCGGGGCCGTAGTCCGTGGTGCGCTTGGCCGCCGCCGAGGAGAAGATCCGCCGGTCGGCCTTGTTCCACGCGATGCCGTAGAGCGTGCCCGTCTGCGCGTCGGTCGCGAGGTTCGTGACGTTGACGTCCACGCCGTCCTGGCCGCGCGCGCGGTACGGGAACGACACCAGCGTGCGCTGCGCGCCGCCTCCCCAGGTGGTGTTCTGGCAGGTCGTCACCAGCGGCGCGTTCTGCTGGCAGTAGTCCCCCGGGTACCACAGCCCGGTGGTGTACGAGACGTTCCTGCCGCCGGAGAGGTCGACGAACTCCTCGTTGGAGCTCAGCTGGTTCGGCGCGCCGTCCAGCCCCTGCCGCGAGGCGAACGCCGGGAACAGCACGCCCGGCTTCGGATTCACCACCTGCACCCGGTACGCGCCGCCGCCGTGCTCCCGGCTCCGCGGCGGCGTCAGCGTCACCGTCCCGTCGGCCCCGGTGGTGCCCTCGACGTGGGCCCGCTCCTCGCCGGTGAGCGTCACCTTCACGCCCGCCAGCCCCGGTTCCAGCGCGGGCGTCCACACCCCGGAGGAGTCCACGGCCCGGATCACCCGGACCGTCACCGTCCCGTCCTCCGTCTGCGAGAACGCCGCCGGCGCCGTCAGCGCCCCGCCGCCGCACAGCGCGGCGGCGAGCACCGCGGCCCGCGCGACGCCCTTCCTTCTCCTTCTCGTCCCCACCTGATCCCCACTCTCATGGTCGGCGGACATCTGCCCGATCCGGGCAGGACCCCCAGGAGAAGCGACGACCGGTCGTCCACGTCCTGGTTTCGGGGCGCATTCACCGGTGTGTGTGACAGGTGAAGGGCTGGAAATCGCATCAAGTTCGGATACGACCGCACAAGTTCGCATACCGCAGGAGAAATCCCGACGCCCGGAGCGCCCGGCCCCCGTCCTGCCCGGGGGCCTTTAGGCCTGAAAGCCGCTATCCGAAACCGGTGATCAGACCGTAGGAATGGCTCCACGGCCTGATCGGCCACCCACCCGTGATCAGAAGGGGCCCTCACCCATGATCCGTCTTCGCACCTGTATGGCCATCGCCGGCGCCGCGGCGACGTTCGCCCTGACCGCCGCGCCCGCCCAGGCCGCCCCGGGCGACGTCACGAGCTCGTGCGGAAGCGTTCTCACCCCGGCCGGCTACGTCGACGTGAGCTGGGGCTACAGCAGCAGTTGCGGCACGCAGAGCTTCAGCCCGAACATCAAGCAGATAAAGCAGCTCACCGGACTGCCCGTCGGCACCGTGGTCCAGGCCTGCTCCACCACCTACCCGCCAGCGGGCTGGGTCCAGACCGGCTCGTACTACACCAGCAGCTGCGTCGCCTGGTCGAACCCGAGCTTCAACAACAACGCCTGGCAGCTGAAGCGCGTCTCCTGACCGGGTGACTCCGCCGGGCCGGCACACCTGGGGTCCTCCCTCAGGAGCGGGGTGCCCGGCCGTCCGGGCCGCCCTCCGGGAGGCGGTCCCGGACGGCGGCGTAGGCAGGGTGGGGCGCCCGAAGGATCTCGGCCTGGGGAGGAAGACGCCGCCCTATCGGACCCGGGGTCTCTCCTCGCCGGTGGCCTTCGGCGCCCGGCCCCACATCCACGCGCCCCCGGCGAGGACGGCCAGCACTCCCAGCACTCCCATACCAGTGGTCCAGCCCACCCGCTCCAGGACCGCGACGATCAGCCCCGCCAGCCCTTCCCCACCGGGGTTCTCCCCTGGTGCCGGTGGCTCACCGTCCGCCAGCAGGACGAATACCGCGCTGTGCGATTCCTGACTACCTGCCATCTCCCTCTCCATCCCCTGGGAGCTCCGCCCGGCAGACCGCCTCACAGCCTGCCGGACGCTCCCCCGTGTGTGGTCACTCCGCGCGGAGCGCCACGTGTGCGTGTGTCGGCCCGTCAACCTACTGAAGAAATCGATCATGCGCTCGATCTCCTGACTCCGACTCGGGCTGTGGCGGGTACCGCCCAGGACTGGTCCGACTTCCTGCTCCGGAGCGGCTGAAAATAATCGGTGGGCGGAGGCCAAGGTGTCCGTGCCGATGATCGTCGACCTGGCGGAGCGGCGGTACACCTGGACCGACCTCAACACCGGCGCCGACGGCGGCTACCACAGCGTCTACCGGCACCAGGCCGAGGTCGGCGCGCTCAGCCGGGACATGCTCGCCCACTTCGGCCCGGAGAACCGGGCCACCCTGTGGGACGTCGCCTGCGCCCGGGCGGCGGGCAGCGACGAGGTGCACGTGCGCGGTCGCGACGGCGGCGCCGTGCGGCGGTGGCAGCGTCGAGGCGGTGAGGGCGTCGGGGCGTTCGCGGCGCGGCTGCGGGCGTTGCGGGACGAGGACGGCGCCGGTTCGGCCGCACTTCCGGACGGGCGGCGGGCGTTCGTCGCGCTGGTGGACGGGGACGTGCCGGCGCCGGAGAAGCTGTCCGGGGCGCTGTACCGGCTCTACCCGGGGCCGGTGGACGCCGCGGCCGAGGAGCTGGAACGGCTGACGGCGGGAGACCTGGTGGCGGGGCTGGCGCCGCGGGCCTGACGAACGTGGGCCTGACGAACATGGGCGCCGGGGTCAGCAGTACGCTCGTCGGCCGGCACACCGCACGGGCACCGTCCTGGGCCGTCCGGACTGGGCCGTACGGTCCGGTGGCGCTGCACCACGGAGTCGTGGACCCGGCCACCAGGGGGCGTAGCGGCATCCCGGTCACGGGAACACGCCGTTGTCCTCCGTCGGCGTGTTCCCGTGACTGGTCCGGCCGAGCGCGCCGAGCGGCCAGGGTCGGGTACCGGCAGCCGGCATCCGGCGCCTGGTGTCCTGGGTGGATCAGCTTTCGGACAGGTGCTCGCGCAGCACCGTGCGCAGGGTGACGGGCTCGCGGCCGAGCAGGTCGGCCAGGGTGGGGTCGGTGGTGGCGAACTCGCCGGCGCGGCTGGCAGCGAAGATGCCGAGCAACTGGCCGGCGGTTTCCGCGGGGACGCCTTGGCCTGTCAGCTGCGTGCGGAACCGGTCGTCGGGGGCGGTGGTCCGCGTGATGGTGCGGCCGGTGAGTTCGGTGGCGATGGCGGCGATGTCGTCGAAGGTGAGCGCCTGTCGGCCCGTGAGCGGCGGCGTGGGGCCGTCGAAGCGGCCCTCGTCGGCCAGGATGGCGGCGGCCGCGTCCGCGAGGTCGGCGTGCGCTGTCCACGCGACCGGCCCGTCCGCGGGGAGCGCGAGCCGGCCGGACTGCGCCGCGTTGCCGAGGAAGTGCGCCGCGCTGGCGGCGTAGAAGCCGTTGCGCAGCGAGGTGAACGGCACGCCGCAGGTGCGCAGGGCCTCCTCGGTGGCGGCGTGGTCGCGGCAGGCCTGGAAGTGCGACGTCGCGCCGGCCCCCATCTGGCTGGTGTAGAGGATGCGACAGGCGCCCGCCGTGACGGCCGCTTCGATCGCGGTGCGGTGCTGCCTGACGCACTCCTCGCCCATCCTGTCGACGGAGACGACGAGGACCTGCGAGCCGCCCTCGAAGGCGTGCGCGAGGCCGGCGGCGTCGGTGAAGCTGCCCTGGCGTACCCGTACCCCTTGGTCTCCGAGGTTCTGTGCCTTCTGCGGGTCGCGGACGCTGACGCCGATGCGGGCCGCCGGTACGCGCGTCAGCAGCCTCTCGACGATCTGACGCCCCAGCTGTCCGGTGGCTCCGGTCACGATGATCATGGTGTGCTCCAGTGTCGCAACGAGCTGGTTCCAGTGGAAACACATTCAACGTATCACCGATAATATCGATGGAACCAGTGATGCGGTATCGTTGATTCATGTCATCGCCTTCACGCGACAGGGGCGGCGCCACCGCGTCCACCGCGTCCACCGCTGAGACCGCCACCGCGTCCCCGGGTCGGGAGCAGACCAGACAGCGGGTCATCGAGGCCGCCATCGGCCTGCTGACGCGCGGAGGCCGCGACGCGGTCACCACCCGCGCGGTCGCCGACGCGGCGGGCCTGCAGCCGCCGGCCATCTACCGGTTGTTCGGCGACAAGGACGGGCTGCTCGACGCGGTGGCCGCGCACGGCTTCGCCGCGTTCCTCGCCACCAAGCACGTCGACCCCGACCCTCGGGATCCGATCGAGGACCTGAGAGCGGGCTGGGACGTCGCGATCGAGTTCGGTCTGGCCAACCCCGCGCTGTACACCCTGATGTACACCGAACCCGCCGGGACCACCTCGGCCGCCTTCAAGGCCGGCATGGAGATCCTGATGGGCCGCATCCGGCGCCTCGCCGCCGGCGGCTGGCTCCGCGTCGACGAGGAACTCGCGGCCCAGATCATCCACGCCACGGCGCGCGGCGCCGTGCTCACCTGGCTGTCCCTGCCCCAGGAGCGGCGCGACCCGGCCCTGTTGACCACCCTCCGGGAGTGCATGGTCGCCGCCGTCACCAACCGGCAGCCGGCCGTGCACGAGCCGGGCCCGGCCGGCGCCGCCCGTGCCCTGCGCGCCGCACTGCCCGAACAGACGACGCTCAGCGGCGCCGAGCAGCAGCTGCTCGGGGAGTGGCTGAACCGCCTCGCCGCCGACGGCTGATCGCCGACGGCTCGTACGTTCCTGACGGGGTGGGGCGGCCGCCGGAGACCCCGTGGTCCCGTGCGCTCGGGACCGGCTCAGCCGCGCAGGTGGTTCAGCAGCGCATCGCCCGCCGGATAGGGGCGCTCGGCGGGAAGGAGCCGCCGGGCGGCCTCCAGCGCACCTGCCCTCACCTGGGCCCGGACCGCGTGCGCGAGTGCGGTGACGTCGTCGATCGAGACGATCCACTGCTCCGCGTAGCGCTCGGCGGCCTCGCCGGATAGGCCGAGCTGGAGGGAGCGGTGGGGGAGCGGCCGTAGGTGCAGATCGCGTTCGGGATCCCACTGCACCCGGGCCGGGGCCCGCTTCAGCCGGCGCTTCCAGGTGGCGCGGTCGGGGTGCAGCCCGTGTTCGTAGTGGGCCAGGCAGGCGTTTGCCAGCGCCCATTCGAAGCCCTCGCGGGTGATCTCGATCGCGAGGACGGTCTCCTGGCCCTCCTTGGCCGCCCAGCCGCAGCGGTACATCATCCACAGGAACGACGGTTTGATCCACGTCATCCGGTCCCTCTTCCAGGCAGCCGGGAAGTGGCCGTCCTGTGCGGCGGGCAGGCCGATCTCCGGAGGGTACGCCTGGTAGACGGTCACGGTGGTGGCCGTGTGGAGGGCGCGGATCCGATGCTTGGGTTCTGGCACGGTGACCAGGGTCGGGGTTCGGCGCGCAGCGCGCCATCGAATTACCTGGTCGGAGGGGGTTGGTGCGGCGCCCGGCGGGTGCCGAACGGCCCGGGCCGTTCGGCACCCAGTGGCGGGGCACCGTCTTTTCGTGCTTTGCATGCTTCTCATGCGGCGGCGTGCGACGAGCGGTGCGGCGGTACAGGCGCCGGATCACCCGACACAGGGGCCGGGGGGCGGGGGCCGGACAGGTCCTGGACTATCTGCCGGCGCTTGCCTGCCCCTGGCGGTGCCCGACGGCCGGGATCAGTTCTTCCACACGCCCCAGTAGACGTCGGCGTTGTTGCCGGAGCCGCTCTCACGGGTGGTGCGGAAGACGCTGCTGGTGCCGTTCTCGTCGTAGCTGTTGGAACCGGTGTAGGGGTTGGCCCAGTGCAGCGCGACGGTGTTGTTGTTGCGCCAGCCTTCCTCGCAGCCGTACGTGGTGAACGTCGCCCAGCCCTCCGTGCCGGTCAGGAAGCCGTTGCTCTCCGACTGGAAGGTGGCGTCGCCGGTGTTCCCCAGGGTCTGCGGCGGCTCCTGGCCCTGCGTCCAGATGCCGTGGGACAGACCGTAGTTGGTCCGGGAGAGCGCGCAGCCGGTGCCGTTGTGCAGGTGGACGGTGGTGCTCCGGGCCGCCTGGACGGTGGCCTGGGAGGTGACCGGGGCGGCCTGGGCGGTGCCGGTGGCGATGGTGCCGAGCCCGATGGCGCTGACCGCGGCCAGCGCGGCGAAGCGTGCGGAGGTACGCATGGTTCCCTCGATTCGGTGTGCCTTCGGTGGGTGGCGCGGGCGGTGTCCCGCGCCGTGGTGAACGATGCGCCGCACCGACAGACAAACGATGGACGAGGCTGCCCGCGCCGTTCACCGCACCGTTCGCAACGCCTGTCCATCGTTTGTCAGTTGGCGCGGTGTAGGAGCACCCGGGCGGCCGCCCGTCCCGACGAAGGCCCCGGAGACGTCCCCCCTCACAGCGGAGTGAGGATGTCCTGGTCCGCCCCGTCGAGGACGAAGCCGTTGTCCAGCCGGACCCGGACCGTCACCCGGCTCCCCCGTTCCCGGTGCGCGGTCCACTGCGGCTCCAGCGCGGCGATCTCCGCCTCCAGTCGCTCGCGGCTCGCCGCCGGCATGGTGTGCCCGTAGTCCTCGAACAGCGCTTTGAGCCGCTGGTACTCGCGAACCTCATGGCTCTCCGGGAGTTCCCCGTCCACCCGCTCGACGGTGCCTTCCAACCCGGATCCCAGCGAGAGGAACCCGACGACGGCCCCGGGCTCCCCGGCGACCGCCTCACCGATCCCGAGATCCTCGGCCAACCTGACGCGCCGGCCTTCCTTCAGGGTCATCCGTCCTCCGCCTCTCCATCGATCGAGGCCGCCGGCGCCGCCGGCCTGCGGCCACGGCCATTATCCGGGGTCGCCGCACGGTGTACGGCCCCCGGTAGCAGGGCCTCCGCTTCCTCCCGTCCGGCTGCCACCTGCGCCGTAAGGGATATTCGGTGTTCTGACTGCCCGAGAGGACACAAGATGGTGCGCATGACTTTGACCACCCCCGTCCTGCACACCGCTCGCCTGCGACTGCGCCCCTTCACCGAGGCCGACGCGGACTCCCTCTTCGCGCTGCACAGCAGCACCTATGTGATGCGCTACTGGGACTCCCCGCCGTGGACCGAACAGGCCCGCGCCGAGCGCTTCCTCGCGATGTGCCGGAGGATGGCGGACGAAGGTACCGGGGCACGGGTGGCCGTCGAGCGTGCTTCCGACGGGGCCTTCGTCGGCTGGTGCGGTTTGACCGGATGGAACCCGGACTACCGCAGCGCGTCGTTGGGCTACTGCCTCGACGAGGCGATGTGGGGCCACGGCTTCGCGACGGAGACCGCAACCGCCGTGCTGCAGTGGGCATTCGACGCACTGGACCTGAACCGGGTCCAGGCCGAGACCGATACGCGCAACGTGGCATCCGCCCGGGTCCTGGAGAAGGTCGGGTTCGTGCGTGAAGGGACGTTGCGGGAGGACTGCGTCGTGAACGGCGAGGTGTCCGACTCGTGGGTGTTCGGGTTGCTCAGGCGGGAGTGGCGGCCCCCGGCCGCTTCGGGCCGGTGACATCCGAGGGCATTGCTGTCACCCTGAGCGTATGAGTACGGGCTAGGACCAGCCCGCTGTGCACGGACGTTGCTCCACGGCCCCAGGAGGGCAACGCCGCCGCCCTGGCCCAACCGCCCACGCCCGTAACCCTCGTGGTCCGGTCCCGCCGATCGTTGTTTCTCAAGGAGGTACGGTGACCGGCCGGGTGATCTACGCGTCGTTCGAGTTCCAGTTCCCGCTGGGCGGCATCCGGGTGCTGAACCAGCAGGTCTCGCTGCTGCGGGCCGTCGGCGTCGAGGCGTTCCGATGGACGCCCACGCCGGGATTCCGTTACACGTGGTTCGACGACGACGTGCCGACGCTGTCCGGCATGACCCTGGACCTCGGGCCCGAGGACGTGCTCGTGCTGCACGAGGTCAGCGTGGTCCCGGGCCACGACCCGGCGCCCGGCGGCCACAAGGTGATCTACTCGCAGGGGCACTACGTCAACTTCCTGACCTGCCCCGACCCCGGCCCGTATCCGGGCTGGTCGGACCGGCCGGCTCTGTGGACGATCTCGAAGGCGGGCGTCGACATGTTCCGCCGGGCCCTGCCCGAGTTCGAACCGCACCTGGTGCCGAACGTCATCGACACCGAGTTGTTCCGACCGGCGTCGACCGAGCGGGTTCGGCGCATCGCGTGGATGTCCCGCAAGCGCCCGATCGAGACCACGCTGCTCCGCCGTCTGCTGCACGCCGACCCGCGGTCCGAGGGCGTGGACCTGTACGACATCCACGCGGTCCCCCACGAGGAGGTCGCTCGCGTCCTGTCCGACACGTCGGTGTTCATCGCGTTGGGAGCGCCCGAGGGCGAGGGCTTCGGACTGCCGCCGGCCGAGGCGATGGCCAGCGGCTGCCTGGTGACGGGTTACGCCGCCGGGGGCGGAGCGGAGCTGTTCGACTCGCCGTCCGCGTGGCGGATCCCGGAGCTCGAAACGGACCGGTTGGCGGACAGGGCCCTTGAGCTGCTCGACCTGCCCGGCCAGGACGAGGTGCGGCGGGCGGGCCGTCAGTGGGTCGCCGACCGGTATACCGCCGAGGCCGCCGTCGAGGCACTGATCGAGGGCATCCGCAGAGCGCGTGCCCTCCCCGGTGGCGCGGCGACGGCCACCCATCCGGCCGCCTGGATGGAGGAGTTGCTGAGGCGCTTCCCTGTGCCGCCGGAGACGCACGCCCGGGTGGAACCGCCAGCCGCTTCGTAGCGCTCCAGCCGGACTGTTCCGTTCCCGCCGGCCACCGGCCCGAAAGGCCCGAAAGCGGGGGGCGACAGCCCGCACCGGAGTGGTGCAGGCCGTCGCCACCTCGCACAACCCGTCCCCGGCGGGCGAAGCAGGCCCACCCACGGCCCTGTGCGACAGGCTTCAGCGGGAGTGTTGCGGCACGGGCGAGAGGTGCAGTTGCTGCGGGGCGGAGTGCAGGTGTGCCGAGAGGTCCGGCAGGGGGGCGGTGTCGCCCGTGGTGAACCAGACCAGGACGTCCTCGCCGGCCCGTACGGGAAGGGCGGGGAAGTCGTTCTCCGCGTGTTCGGTGCGGTGAACCGCCAACGGCGGGGTCCGGGCGGCCAGTTCCGGGCGCAGGCGCCGCTCGAAGTGGTCGGCGAAGGCGGCGGGGTCCAGGGGGTGGCAGATGGTCGCGACGACCGGTCCGGCGTCGGCCGGGGCGGTGAAGCCCGGGCCGCGCAGCAGCAGGACGTCGTCCGAGTCCACCATCGTCGCGTTGGCGGCGTCCCGGTGCTCCTGCCAGACCGGCCCGTAGTAGAAGGCGTGCAGTGCTCGGGCCCGCGACGCCATGTCCGGGAAGCTGCGCAGCCAGACGAAGCGGTCCGGGTCGTCCAGGTCCCGGAACCGGCCGCCGACGGTGATGCCCACCGCCTGCTGTCCGGTCACGAACTCCCGCTCGAAGAGGGCGACCAGGGTGTCGCGGGCACCTGGGTGCAGGGTGTACTGGCGCAGTTCGACGATGCTCACGAGGCGGCCTGCGACTGGAAGTCGGAATCGATCATGGCCGCAGGCTAGGACCGGTCCACTGACACCTCCTGTCAGTGGATACTGGCAGTCGTGCGCGCCAGCCGACTGATCTCACTGCTCCTGCTCCTCCAGAACCGGGGAAGGACGACGGCCCAGCAGCTCGCCGACGAGCTGGAGGTGTCGGTCCGCACGGTCTACCGGGACCTCGAAGCGCTCGGCGCCGCCGGGGTCCCGCTGTTCGGCGAGGCCGGTCACGGCGGCGGCTACCAGCTGCTCGACGGGTACCGCACCCGGCTGACGGGCCTGACCGCCGACGAGTCGCAGGCCCTATTCCTGGCCGGACTGCCCGGCCCGGCGGCCGAGTTGGGCCTGGGCGAGGTACTGGCGGCCGCCCAGCTCAAGCTGCGGGCCGCCCTGCCGGCGGAGCTCCGCGAGCGGGCCGGGCTGATCCAGGAGCGCTTCCACCTCGATGCGCCCGGCTGGTACGGGGACGTGGACGAGACGCCGCACCTGGCGGCCGTCGCGGCCGCGCTCTGGGACCGGCGCAGAGTGTGGGTCCGCTACCGGCGGTGGAAGGCGCCCACCGAGGTGGAACGGCGGCTGGAGCCGTACGGACTGGTCCTCAAGGCCGGCCGCTGGTATCTGGTCGCTGCCACGGACGGTGCCACCCCGCGTACGTACCGGGTCGACCAGATCCTCGAACTACGGGAACTGGAAGGGGAGTTCGAGATTCCGGCGAGCTTCGACCTGGCTGCACACTGGCGGGGCTGGCTCGCCGACTTCCACGCCGGGCTGCACACGGCGGAGGCGACGGTGCGACTGTCGCCGCGCGGTGTCGCCCAGGGCCGCGAGCAGCTCGGCCGCGCGTTCGACCGGGCGGTCGCGGATTCGGGGGTGGTCGAGGCGGACGGCTGGACCAGGGCGTCCGTGCCCATCGAGTCCCTCGGCCACGCCCACAACGAGTTCCTGGGACTGGGCACCGACGTGGAGGTCCTCGAACCACCGGAGTTGCGTGCCCGGCTGGCCGCGACCGCCCGCGCACTCGCCGACCGGTACGGGGCCTGACGTGGGTGAACTCCCGCCCCAGCTCTGCGTCTTGGAAGACAGGCGATGCGGTGCATCGAGAAAATCCGCTTGACCGTTCCGGCGGGGCCATTTGATAGTGGCCCAAACACTCTGCGCACAGGACACTCTGCGCACAGGCTCGGATTCCACACGAAGCCTTGGTGTCGTGGATATCGTCATCGACAGGGAAGCGGTGATGCAGTCGCCGGAACCGTCCGCTCGTCCGAGCCGCCTGCCGTCGCTGACCGGTATGCGATTCATCGCGGCGTTCGCCGTGCTGATATCCCACCTGGCCGGTCAGATCGTCGGATCGATACACCCCGGCCTGCCGTACCTGATCACGACCCTCGGACCGGTCGGGGTGGCGTTCTTCTTCGTGCTCAGCGGCTTCATCCTCACCTGGGTCGCCGACCCGAACGACACCGCCCCACTGTTCTGGCGCCGACGCCTGGCGAAGATCCTTCCGAATCACCTGACGACCTTCGCGGCCGCCGTGGCGTTGATGGCCGCCGCGGGCGTACCGATCATGGCGATCAACACGATTCCGCCGTTGCTGCTGATCGAGCCCTGGATTCCCAACTTCGACGCCCTCGGCGGGCTGACCGGAATCAACGTGCCGAGTTGGACCCTCGGCTGCGAGTTGGTCTTTTATTTCGCGTTCCCCTGGCTCGTCCGTCTCGTTGGGCGCATCCGGCCGGCGCGGCTGTGGCCGTGGGCGGTGGGCGTCGCCATCGCGATCATCGCCGTCCCGTTCGCCGCCCAGCTGCTGCCGACGCGGCCGGCCACCTCATGGGACCCGGCGATCGCCGAGTTGCAGTCCTGGTTCGCCTACAGCCTGCCCTTCACCCGAATGCTCGAATTCGTCCTCGGCATCCTGATGGCGCGCATCGTGATCTCGGGGAGGTGGATCCGCCTGGGCATGGCGCCGGCGTTCCTCCTGACGACCGCCTGCGTGGTGGTCCAGTCCAACCTGCCCGGCGTGTTCCGACTCTGCGCCGGACCGACCGCGGCCGCACTCGCCCTGCTGATCGCGGCCGGCGCCGCCGCCGACGTACGTACCGCACGCACCCCCTTCAGCGGCCGGACCATGGTGTGGCTCGGCGAGATCTCGTTCGCCCTCTACCTCGTGCACTACCTCGTCATCCAGTACGGCCCGATCGACGGCGTGCACGCCACGGGCGGGACGGCGGGCGGCGCCGCGTCGACGCGGCTGGTGCACATCCTGCTCACCGTCGCGATCAGCCTCGTCCTCGCGGCGGCCCTCTACACACTGGTCGAACGCCCGGCGGTCCGACGCTTCAGCCGGCCACGCGGCCGCCGCGCCGGACCCGCCCCGGTCCGTGAGGACGGCCTGCCCCGCACGAGCTGGCCCCGTACGCGTCGGCGCGATGCGCGTTCCCTCCGTCATCCTGGAGCCGTCACCCATGACGAAACCCGGCCTTGACCCGGCCCCCGAATCCTCCGAAGTCCCCGAATTCCCGGTCACCCGGCCGGACTCCCGCCCCTTCGACCCCGACGAGGTCTACACCCGGCTGCGCGCCCACGCGCCGGTGTCACCGGTGCGCTGCCCGGCCGGGATGGACGCATGGCTGGTCAGCCGCCACGAGGACATCCGGAGCGTGCTCACGGACCCCCGGCTGAGCTCCCGCGGCGCGGGATCGATGCACATGCTGCCCTCCTACGACCGGCGCGACCCGGCCCCCGGCTCGATGATCCAGCTGGACGGCGAAGAGCACACACGGCTGCGACGGCTGCTGATCGGCGAGTTCACCATGCGGCGGATGGAGGCGCTGAGACCGTCCGTCCAGCGGATCACCGACCGGCACGTCGACGCGATGCTCGCCGGGTCGAGCGCCGACCTGGTCCGGGACTTCGCGCTGCCGATCCCGTCGCTGGTGATCTGCGAGCTGCTCGGCGTGCCCTACGACGGCCACGAGTCCTTCCAGCGCGACAGCGAGGTGCTGATCGGCTTCGAGGCCGACGCGGCGACCCGCGACGCGGCGACCCGACGGCTGGAGGGCTACCTCGGCGAGTTGGTCCTCCGGCGCCGGGCCGAGCCGCAGGACGACCTGCTGAGCCGGCTGATCGTCCGCGGCGAGGCGACCGAAAACCCCCCGACCGTAGCGGAGTTGGCCACGCTCGGCGTACTGCTGCTGGTCGCCGGGCACGAGTCGACGGCCAACATGATCGCGCTCAGCGCCCTGGTGCTGATGGCGGACCAGGAGCGGGCGGCCGCGCTGCGGGCCGCCCCGGACACCATCGGCACGGCCGTGGAGGAACTGCTGCGCTACCTGTCCGTGATCCAGTTCGGGCTGCTGCGGTACGCCACCGAGGACGTCACCGTGGGCGGCACCGAAGTGGCGGCGGGGAGCTGGCTGGTCGCCGCGATCCCGTCCGGCAACCGGGACGAGGACGTGTTCCCGGCCCCGGACACCGTCGACCTGCGCCGACCGCCCCGCGCACACCTGGCGTTCGGGTTCGGTCCGCACCAGTGCATCGGCCAGCAGCTGGCCCGGATCGAGCTGCAGGTCGCGCTGGCCACCCTGCTGCGCCGCATGCCGGGGCTGCGGCTGGCCGGGCCGTTGGCGCCGTCCGCCTTCAAGCACAACGACATCGTCTTCGGCCTGCGGAGCATGCCGGTCCTCTGGTGACGTCCGGGGCTTCAAGAGCTCGCGGCGGCCACGCCAGCGGCGGGTCCGCGTTCTCCCGCCTTCCCCTCTGGCCGGATCCAGCCCCTCCGCCCTCCGTGCGCGCGGACCGGCACTCACGTGCCCGGCAGCCCCGGCAGCGGCCCCGGCCCCCCAGGTGGGGGACCGTCAGGTTCCGGCCGAAGCCTCCGGCACCGCTTGTCCATCGGGGAGTCGGCAGAGAAGAGTTGTACTCGACCGGCCGGTGATCGCGTCCCATTCCTTGTGAACGAGAGGACATCGTCATGACCGACGTGTACGAGCCCCCGACGCAGGACGTGTACGAGCCCCCGATGCTGATCGAACTCGGCGACTTCGCGGACCTCACCCGGGGCTTCGACATCGGCAACCAGTCCGATGTCCACGGCTACTACCTCGCTCCCTGAGGAACCGGCCGATGAGCGGTCACCCGCGGACCTGGTTCGTGGTCCTTCCGGACACCGAAGCCGGGGCCGCGACGGCCGCGGTGTGGGGCACGGCAGAGTGCCGTGCCCTGCACCACCCCAGCGGGCGTCCCTGGGTCCTCGGCCAGTGGCCGGCCGACGAGCCGGTCACCGCCCAGGCCGGACCGGTCGCGCTGGCCGTGTTCGGCACCTCCGACGCCGACCCGCACCGCCTGCGCCGCCACGCCGAACGCGTTCGCGACCCGCGGGACGTGCTCGCCCTCGGCGGCGACCTCGCGGGCAGCTTCCACCTCCTCGCCACCGTGCACGGCACCGTGGCCGCGCGCGGCTCGCTCTCCGGACTGCGCCGACTCCACCTGGCCGAGGTCGACGGCGTCCCCGTGCTGTCCGACCGGGCCGACGTCCTGGCCGCTGCCGCCGGCCTTGCCCCGTCCCTCGACCGGCTCGCCCTCAGGCTCGCCGACCCGCTGCCGCACCCCGTCGACGCGCTGCCCCTGTGGCCGGGAGTCACCGCCGTGCCGCCGAACCACGCGGCCGTGCTCGCCCCCGGACGCCCCGCCCGCAGCCTCGCCCACTGGCACCCGCCGGCCCCGCGGCGCGCCCGGCCCGAAGCCGCGACGGCGCTCGGCCAGGCCCTGCACCGGGCCGTCGACACCCGGACCAGGGACGGCGGGCTCATCGCCGCCGACCTCTCCGGCGGGCTGGACTCCACACCCCTGTGCTTCCTGGCCGCCACCGGCCCGGCCGAACTGCTCACCGTCACCATCGGCTCCGTCGACCCCCACCACGAGGACGCCGCCTGGGCGCAGCGAGCCGCGCACCACCTGCCCGGCCGGCGCCTCGTACTGGCGGCCGAGGACGTTCCCGCGATGTTCGCGGGCATCGACACACCCGGGCCGCAGGGCGACGAACCGTTCGCCTGGACCCGGACCAGGGCCCGCGACGAAGCCGTCGCCCGGCTGCTCGCGAAGCACGGCGCCCGGCTGCGGATCAGCGGCGAGGGCGGCGACGAGGTGCTGCAGGCGCTGCCCGCCTACCTGCGCACCGTCCTGCCACGGCACCCGGCCACCGCCGCCCGCCACCTGCGCGGACACCGGGCCCGCCTGCGCTGGACGCTGCCGGACGCCCTGAGCGCCCTCACCGACCCCCGGCCGTACCCGGCCTGGCTCGCCCGCGCCGCCGACCGCCTCACCCACCCCGACCCGCCGCGCACCACCCAACTGCTCGGCTGGGGGATCACACCCCGGCTGCCGCCCTGGGCCACCGCCCGGACGGCCGAACTGGTACGCGAACAGCTGCGGGCCGCCCAGGGCTCCGAACCGCTGGCGCCGGAGCACGCCCAGCACCAGGCGCTGCGCATGGTCCGGCACAGCGCGGCGGCCATGCGGCAGCTGATCGACGCCACCACCCGCGCGGGAACGCCGTACAGCGTGCCCTTCCTGGACGACCAGGTCCTGGACGCCTGCCTGGCCGCCGACCCCGCCACCCGCGGAACGCCCTTCGCGTACAAGCCGCTGCTCACCGCGGCCGTCGCGCCCGACGTGCCGGCCGACCTCCTCCGGCGCACCGGCAAGGGCGACTTCAGCCCGGACACCCACCAGGGGCTCGCCCGCCACCGCGCCGAACTCGCCGCGCTCATCGACGACAGCGCCCTGGCCCGCGCCGGACTGGTCGACCCGGACGCCCTCCGGCAGGCCTGCCTCGGGCTGTACCCGCCCGGCACCTCCTACGCGGCCCTGGACGCGACGCTCGCCTGCGAGCACTGGCTGCGCGCCCACGGGGCGAGCCCGCGCCCCGCTTCCCCGACCACCGTTCAAGGAGCTTGAATGGCCACCCGGTTGCGCCCCGACGTGACGCTCACCCCGACCGACGACGGCGCCGTCGTCCTGGACGAACGCTCCGGGCGCTACTTCCAGCTGAACCGCACCGGGCTGCTCATCCTGCGGTCCCTGCTGGAGGACCGGACCGCCGACGAGATCGCCGCCGACCTCGGCGGCCGGTTCCCGGTCACGGCGGCCCGGGCACGTTCCGACGTCGACCGGCTGCACGAGAGCCTGCGCACCGCCGGACTGGTCACCGGATGAGCCTGCACGCGCACGCCGACAAGGTGGGCCGGCCGCCCTGGCACCTGCGGCCGGCCGTGCTCGCGGCGATCGGCGCGGCCCGGCTGGTCGAACGGCTCCCCCCGGCCCGGATCCGCCGGCTGATGAGCGCACTGCGGCGCGGCGCCCGCCCCGCCGGCCGGGCCGAGGCCCTGGCCGCCCGGCAGGCCGTGGTCGCCCTCAGCATGCGCTGCGCCGGCCAGGGGTGTCTCCAACGCTCCATCGCCGCAGCGCTGTTGTGCCGCACACGCGGCACCTGGCCGACCTGGCGCACGGGCGTGCGAACCGCCCCGTTCCGCGCCCACGCATGGATCGAGGCCGACGGCGAACCCGTCGACGAGCCCGCCGAACTCGCCCACTTCCACCCGCTGATCACCGTCGCACCGGAACACCGGCCGGGCCCGTGACCTCGCGGCCTCGCCGCCTCGCTGGGGTTACTTGCCGGCGGCTGCCATGGAGGTGACGGCCTCCGCGACGGTGGCGCGGTAGTTGCCCATGTGGGGGTTGAGGACGCGGGTGTCGGGGGTGAGCGGGAAGTTGTGGGTGGCGGCGAGGGGCATGTTGGTGTCGTCCTGGTCGGCGAGGACGTTGATTTCGTTGATGTCGGGGGTGGTGCCGGTGGTGGCGCCGCTGGGGTTGAGGTCGATGACGACGTAGGCGTTCTGGCCGGCGGGGACGGGGAAGCGCAGGGTGCCGCTGGCGAGTACCGGCCGGATGTTGTTGCTCTGGTCGCGGGCGGTGGAGTTGCCCAGGTTGACGCCGGGGGAGGAGCTGAGGCTGCAGGCCTTGGCGCCGGTGTTGTGGACGTCGATGACCCGCTGGCTGGGTGCTCCGGGGCGTGCGGTGACGTGGATGGAGAGGTTGTTGATGTCGCAGGGGGTGGCGTCGGTGGGGGCGTTGCCGCCGCCGGGTCGGGTGCTGGTGGAGGGGCTGGTGCCGGACGGCGTGTGAGGCGCGCTGGTGGGGGTGTGTGACGCGGCCGCGGTGGCCGGGGCGGTCGGTGACCCGGCTGCGGGGGCCGCGCCGGTGGGGGCGGGCGTGACGGCGGCGGTGGTGGGGGAGGCCTTCGGGCCGGCGGCCTGGTCGGTGTTGTCGGGCCCGCAGGCGGTCAGGACGAGTCCGGCGCCGACGGCGAGGACGGCGGTGACGAGCAGCGGGCGACGGCGGCGGACGGACATGGTGGCTCCCCGATGACAGTGCGTGCTGGCTTGCTGGACACCCACCATGACGGTCGGTCAGTGCTTTTTGGTGGCAGGCACGGCGTCACAATCACCAGGACATCGCGAGGACGGGACTGTGACAATCCATCGGGGAGCTGCGGGTTGACACGGCGTACTCAGGCCGGTCAGAGCCAGCCGTTCTGGGCGGCCTTGATGCCGGCCTCGAAGCGGCTGCTGGCGTTGAGCCGCTCCATGATGGAGGCCATGTGGCGGCCGACGGTGCGGGAGGAGATGCCCAGGCGCTGGCCGGCGGTGTCGTCGGTGAGACCGTTGCCGAGCAGGCGCAGCAGTTCGCGCTCGGTGGCGGTGAGTCCGGTGGTGGGGTCGCCGGGGGATGCGGCGCCGAGCGGGACGGCGGTGTTCCACGCCTGCTCGTAGAGGTCGAGCAGGGCGGTGAGGATGCCGGGTTCGGTGACGTGCAGTGCGCCCTTGCGGTGGTCCTCGGGGTCGATGGGGACGAGGGCCTCGCGGCGGTCGGCGATGACGATGCGCTGAGGGATCGTGGGGGCGGTGCGGACTTCGCCGCCCTGGCTGAGCAGCCAGTGGGCGTACCCGGTGACGTGCGGCTGGTGGCGGGTGGAGTCCTGGTAGAGGGTGCGGATGGCTGACGCCGGGCCTTGAGGACCGCGGCCTGACAACGCCGCACACACCGGGCGGCGGCCTGCACCACGAGGTGCGGGCCGCCGCTTTCGGGTCACCGGCACCGCCCCTGACGGAGCCGTGCCTCCTGTGAACCTCGAATACGTTTGCGGGCCGGAAGTCCGGCTCATGGCAAGGTGACATCCACCTCGACATCACCGGAATGGGGACTCCATGAGGGCGCACATCAAGGGATACAGCAGTCCGGACGTGGATCTGGACGACTTCACTCCGGACGACCCGGAGTGCTTCGCCTTCCTGCTGGAGGCGTATGTCGGGCCTGAAGGGGGGAACGGCGGTGAGACGCTGGGGTTCACGGTCTGCACGCCGGGCCACCTCTCGCGCCTGGTCGACGAGATCGGAACGGTCCCCGGGCACGGGCTGGTCATCACCAAGTCGTGCAAAATCGACGAGATCGTCGCCTTTGTCGAAAGGATGATACTGAGGCAGACCGGTGGCGACTGGCGCGCTGTGGCCAAGAACCTCGGAAGGATCGGCATCATGGAATTCGATGACCCGATCTTCTGATAGTCGGATTCGATAGCTGATGAGTGTCCGTCACCCTGGAGCACCAGGTGCGCGGACCGGACTGCCAAGCAGGCGTCATACGCTCCCCACAGCACGGGTAGTGATCAGTACGAGCCGGCCGCCGTTGGTGCGAGGCCGGGACGGGCGTACAGGGGAGGGCACCGATGTTGACCGATACGTCGACCAGCGCCGGCAGGGCGGTCCTGCTCCACGACCGGTACCCCACGCTGGAAGAACTCGCCGACACAGCACACCTGCTGGCCGCCGGACACCCGGAACTCTGCCGCGTGCGCACCGTCGGGACATCCCGCGCCGGCCGGCCGCTGGTGCTCCTGACGATCGGCCGCGCCACCGCCACCACCAACGTGCTGATCGTGACGGGTGCGCACGCCGACGAGTTCTCCGGCCGCGCCGGCATCGTGGAACTGGCCCACCGGGTCCTCGCGCAGCCGTCTCTGCACCAGGCGGTGACCTGGAACTTCCTGCTCTGCCTCGACCCCGACGGGGCACGCCTCGCAGCGGTCGGCGCCGGCACCCGAAGCCTGCCCGAGTACTTCGAGCACTACTTCCGCCCCGCCGCCGAGGAACAGCCCGAGTGGGCGCCGGCGATCGGCGGGAGACTTCCGGAGAGCCGGGTCCTCCTCGACCTGATCGACGACCTCCGACCGTCCCTCCAGTTCTCCCTCCACAGCGCCGACGTCGGCGGGACCTTCCTCCAGTCGACCTGCGATCCGGCCGGCCTCGCCGAGCCGTTCGCAACCTCCGCCGCCGGACTCGGGATCCCGGTCGAGACCGGCCCCTACGACGCCTTCTGGCTGCGCGAAGCGGGCCCGGGCGTCTTCATGATGGCGCCGCACCACATCGACCAGCAGGAAAGCAGCACCGGAATGCTGGCGCCACCTCACCCCGACCGACCTCACCCCGCCCAGCCCCGGCAGGCGACAGGAGGCGTCCGCGCCACCACCTGGTTCGCCCCCCAGCGCCACGGCGGCGAGACGGTCATCGTCGAGACGCCGGCCTGGGCCAGCGCCCACCTCGGGGACTCCCGCCCGGCCGACGACCCCCACGCGCGCCTGACCGCCTGCGCCGACCAGGTCCGGGAACGAGGCCGCCTGCTCACCGACCTGCTGGACGAATCTCTGCCCCACCTGGGCGACACCGCCCTGCTCCGGGCCGCGCGCACGCCGCTGACGGCAGCGCGACAACTGGCCCACGAATGGGACCCGCAGGCCGCCGGACAGCGCCTCCTCCACCCGACGCCCATGACGGAGGCGAAGCTCGCCGGCATCGAACTGTGGGCCCACCGGATCCCGGTCCGCGCGGCCGCACTGCTCCGCCGCGCCGCCGAGGCGGCCAAGGCACCCACCCCACCGGCCACCGCCCGACTCGACCACCTCCTCCAGACCTGGTGCGCCCAGTACCAGCGGCGCTTCCAGCCGACCTGGCTGCCCGTCGCCCGCCAGGCAGAGCACCAGGCGAACACCGTCCAGGCCGCCGTGGCGCTCAGCCACCCGACGACGCCCGGCGCCCGGCGCGACCGGTAGAGCACTCCGCCGCTTCGGCACCGGTTTGCGGCCGTCGGCCGAAGCCGCCTCAGAACTCCTAACGAAATGACCTCCGAGGCGGTTGGAGCACCCCGGGAGCGTTGATCCGGGGGTGCGGGGTGCCCCGACCGAAGCCGTGAGACGTCGATGACGAGTGGTGGGTAGTGGTCGAGCCACTGCTGTCCAAGGCCGAGCGTCGGGTTCGGCATCCCGGGCACAAGCGGCATCCGGACCGGCGGCGATCGCAACGACGTCACCCAGCTCATCCCACTATTTGATGCCGTGCCGCCAGTACGCGGCAGGCGCGGACGCCCCCGGACGTCGCCCGGAGATCGTGCTCGGCGACCGCGGCTACGAACACGACAGGGACCGCCGCCTCGTCCGGGCCCTCGGAGTGAAGCCGGTGATCGCCCGACGCGCTACCTCCCAGGCTCCGGAGTCGGCACTCAACGTCGGCTCGTAGAGCGCGGGTTCGTCCATTTGTGCTGGTTCCGCCGTCTGTGGATCCGCCGGGAGATCCGCGACGCATCTACGAAGTCTTCCTCACTCTCGGATGCGCACTCATCTGTCGGCGGCAGCTTGTCTTCCTACCTCGACAGCATCGGAACCCAGTGATCCATCACCTGGCGCAGACGCTGGCGATGGTCGGCGATCCAGTCGTCCGGCGGGACGAGCGGGACCCGCACGGTGACCATGGACCTGGACTCGTCCTCCACGACCACTTCCGGACAGTCACGTTCGCCGGTGAGCTGGATGAAGATGGACGGCCCTCTGCTCATCTCCATCCACGCAACGTCCTCGCCGGCGTCGAGCCGGTCCAGCGCGTCGGTCCAGCTCTCCAGCTTCGAAACGGACAACGCCAGGTCGATGCGGCCGGACACGAAGGGCGTCTTGACGACGATCTCGGCATCGATCCCGGCGGACCACCTGAGGTTACGTCCCAGGACGTTGACCGTGACGCTGTTCCCCTCGTCATCAGCGAGGTGGATGAGCTCCCTCGGTGACCTGTCGCCCATTGCTGCCCTTTCGTCGGCGAGTACGAGATCCAGCTCCAGGTGGAGAGCTTGGGCATTACGGACGCCGGTGAAGTCGATGGCCATCGGCCGTTCGTGGTCTCGCTCATGGGGCCTGGTGTCGGCGACGAGTCGATCTTCGAGGCTGAGCACCCCGACGAGGTCGATCAGGAAGCTCTCATCGGCTTCACACCAACGCATGCGGTCGATGTCATCGCTCTTGCCAACGAGCCGATCGACCACATCGCGACCGCCTTGCTGACCGTGGCAATTATGGATGTGATCGGGGGTTTCGCCAACGCCGAGTTGGCCCAGGGGCAGAGAGCGATCGTGGACGGTCTTCCAGGGATGGTCGCCACGACGACGGGTACTTGGCCGTGGCCGGCTGTGTATGGCTCCGCAGAATTCCTCAGGGCATGGTCAAAGCAATCCGGCTTCCGGCTACTCACGTGATCCGTGAGTTCTTTGATCAGCTCAGGATGCGAGCAGAACATGTTTCCGCAGGAGGGCGAAGCCAGCCCGGCCTCTTGCGGAAACGAGTCCTGCTGACATCCTGACCACCTTCTGGGTGGCTGATGTCGCTTTCAGGAGCCTCGCACAGGGTGCTCGGAAGACCTCTGGAGCAGGTCGGCGGGGATCCGTTCGACGGCGATGGCGATCGCTTCGGCGGCTGTGGTGACGTGGTGGAGGGCGGGGCCGTTCCAGCACTCTCTGATGGTGTAGTCGCCGGCTCCGTGGGGTGACCCGATGGAGACGAAGGACGGGGTGTACGGGCCGTCAGGCTTCTCGGCGAAACCCAGAGCCCAGTGGCTGGTGTAGGGGTAGAGCCTGCGGAGCTTCGGTTCGGCGTGGGCGGACTCGACGAGCGCCTGGTACTGCGGCCAGTCGGCGCGATCGGCCTCCTTCAGCAGCCACTGCCACTCCGAGGCGATGACGTCGGCGGGGTTGTTGTCGGGCACCTCGAAACGACCGGTCAGGAGGTCGAAGGTCGCGGTCTTCCTGATCTCGTCGAGGCTGGCCCCCTCGGCCCAGCCTCGGATCACCTGGGGAAGTTCGCGTATGTCCTTGGTGCTGCCGCAGATCATGAGTCTGTCGTTGGACGAGCCCCAGAAGGCCCAGTTCCGCTCGTGATGCCACGCCGCGACGTAGGACGAGTGTCGATGCGGGACGACACTGGTGATCGTGGCATGACGCAGTGGATCGGACGAGGTCACGGCCAGGGGAAGGGACATGCCTTGGGCCGCAGCTTCGGCTTGGAGTGCTGCGGCCAGGCTGCCGTGGGCGGCCACGTCCGGGTAGAGGATGGCTGGGTTTGGTTCGCGGTTCATGACGTTCCGATCCTCATGCCGGTGTGGTGCGCGGGGTCGGCCATCATAGGTGGCTGAAAGGGAGGCGGAAAACGGGCTCTTGCGCTGATCTTGTGATCGGGCCAAGCCGCAGGCCCCACTGATCCGTCTCGCCCGCGTCTTCGTATCTTTGGTGCCATGGCGAATGAAGCAGAGCCGGCATCGCACACCAATCGGTGGGGCAACACGGCGAATTCGGTCCCGGGCAGCAGCGAGTCCTACCGGGACGTCTGCACGTGCTTCGACCAGGGCCGGGTGAGCAACCGGCGACGGGTGGGCTTCCACAGTGAGCGTCAGGACACATCTTCGCCGGCCTGGCAGCATCTCCTGGCGCTGATCGAGGAAGCCGCCGCCGACGGACGGGAGGTGTTTCGGCCGTTGGTGGAGATGAGTCCCCGAGAGCGACGTCAGATCGTCACCCTGCCGCCCAGCATCGCGAAGCTCACCGCCGTCAAGCAGTTCATCCTCTACGGCAGCAATCTGGTTCGGATCCCTCCGGAGATCGGTGCCATGAGCAGCCTGCAGGAATTTACCCCGTACACCTCCTACCGACTGCACTGGTTCCCGTACGAGCTGATCAGGTGCCCGAGCCTGAAACGCAGCACTGTGAGCACACGCGCTCTGTACGGCAACGAGAAGCTCCGCCCACCGTTCCCCCCGCTCCAACCTGGCGGCGTGGAGACCGCAGACCTCAACCTCGACGACGTCGACCCCGGAGAATGGGGTGCTACGGCACTCCGAAGGTGCAGCGCGTGTGACCGGTCGCTGGAGGGAACCAAGATCCACCAGGCATGGATTTCGCTGCGGGTTGCCACCGACGTCTTGCCGCTCCTGGTCAACGCCTGCTCCGCAGCCTGCCTGCAGATCCTTCCCAAGCCTCCCGAGGACTACATTCGGACCCCACACATGGGTGGCCCCAGACTTGCCCAACCCACTGCTGACTACGCCTGACTTCCCATCATGCCAGCGAGCTGCGGCTCAGCTGCCGGGTGCCGGCCCAGGTCGACATCCGGGCCGTCACAAGATCAGCGCCGATCCTGTGACGTAGTCTGGTCAGGGCGTCAAGAGTGCACGCTTGCGGAGGAAGTCAAGGTTGGCTCGTCCGTATCCTTGCCTTTTGAGCAGTTTCACCCTTGTGACCTGTCCCTCGACCTGTCCAGAGCTCCACGGGGTGGAGAGCCCGGCCGTGACGGCGTCGATGCCGCGGCTCAGTCCATTGACGAGGGAGTGCAGGGCGGGCAGGTCGTCGGCGAGGACGCGTTCCATCCAGGCGGGCAGTTGGTCGCCCCGCAGGTCGCGCATCATGGCGGCGAAGTCGCGGACGTGGTGGGTGACGGCGTCGAGTTCGGGGCAGCCGGCCTGGATCTCCTTAAGGTCGACGGCATCATCGGCTGTCAGGTTTGCGGGGTCGATCATGATCCAGCGGACGATGCGGCGGGGCCGTGGAGCCGGGCGGGGCGCGGGTGGTGCGGCGGTGGTGGCCTTGAAGGGGCGGAGGTAGCGGCGGACGGTCTGGATGCTTCCGGCGAAGCCCAGGGTGACGATCTCCTGGTGGAGCTCGGCCGTGTTGTGACAGCCCTCGTTCCACCGCTGGTGGAGGTAGGGCTTGTACTCGTCCAGGATGGTGGAGCGGTTCGTCGCTTTGACCAGCAGTTCGTCAATGCTGGTGGCGCGCGCGAAGCGGCGCACGGTGGACCGGTCCAGCTGAAGTGTTCGGCAGATGTTCTCCAGCGTGCTGCCGCCCTCCAGGAGCTGTCGTACGGCGGTGTGGCGTTCCTTGGTCCGGGTCACCAGGCGGCGTTCTCGTCCGCAGACGTCGAGCATCCCCGCAGCCGGTGTCGACTGATGGGGCGTCAGCCAGATGTCGTCGCTGGTCGGTGAGGCAGCCGGTACGCCATTCTCGAATACGGTCCGGACACCGACGTGGTGGGAGGAGACGGTCTTATCCACGGCCTCGCCGAGGTTGTGCCACAGATGCCAGGCGTCGGCGACCTGCACCGCTTGCGGGGCTCCGCTGCGGGCGCCCTCGGCATAAGCCCCGGCCCGGTCCCTACATATGATCTCCGCTTCCGGATGGCCCTTCGGCCAGGCGGCCAGCGGTTCGGCATCCCGGCCGGGCAGCACGTCCACCGGGCGGCGTGTCTCCAGGTCCACCAGGATCGTGGCGTACGAGTCGCCCTTGCGTAGCGCGAAATCGTCGACACCGAGCACGCGGATCTGTCCGACGGGACCTTCCGACGTGGCATGGACCAGGCGTAACAGGGTGTCCTTGGCTACACGCAGGCCCAATACCCCGGCCAGACGGGCGCCCGTGCGTCCGGCCAACGCGAGAGCGATCGAGGTCAACTGCTCACGCGCCAGTGGGGTGTACCGGGCATGCGGGCTGGTCAGCCTCGTGATCTGCTCGGCGAACGTCACCGCCCGACACGCCGGGTTCGGGCACTTGAACCGCCGAACCAGCAGCTCGATCACCACGCTGGTACCACCGACCGCGGCATCCGCGAGCCGTCGCATGTGCCGGCCGTGCACCCGGTCCGACGCACTACCGCAGTGCGGACAGTCCGCACCCGCCGAGCGGGCTCGCGCATGCTCGTGACCGCCCCGGCCACAGCCCGCTCGACCAACTCCACCACGACACCAGCGAGATGAGGGAACAGCACCTCGAAGCTCCGCGAAGAACACGCGAGCCATAATCACAGCTGTCACTGACATCGGCAGCGTCACAAGATCAGCGCCAGAGCCCGGAACTCCCCAGTCGCCGCGGCGGCCGGCAGCGTGACCCCGCCACCGACACGGCCATCATCGATGCGGTCCTCGGCATGGTCGCCTCGGGCGCCACCCTCAGCGGCCTGTCGCTGGTGACCATCGCCAAGCAGGCCGGGGTCTCGCGCAACAGCGTCTACCGGCGCTGGAAGACCAAGGACGAGCTCTACCTCGACGTGCTGGAGGCGATCAACGAACCGCGGCCCTTGCCGGCCGACTCCGATGCCGACACCCGCGCCGACCTCGCGGTCCTTCTCCGGGCCCTGGCCGAGCGCGTCGTTGACGAACGGGCCAGCAGCATGCTGCGCGCTCTCAACGCCGAGGCCGCAACCTTCCCGCGGCTGCACAGCCGCTACTTCGAGGAGATCGTCACTCCCCGCCGGAGTGCCATGAACCGTGTCCTGCGACGCGGCGTGGAACGAGGCGAGATCCGCCCCGACATCGACCTCGACCTGGTCTCCGAACTCCTCGTGTCCCCCCTCCTCGCCCGCATGGCATCGGGCAGCACCGACCAGCTGGACCCGGAACGGGCGAGCCGGCGGATCATCGACCTCGTCCTCGACGGTGCGGCGCCCGCGCCGAACTGAGGAGAGGAGCGGCCCGGCCCGCGGCCTCCGCCACGTCGGCACCGCCTCCGCGTGCGCGCGGGCGCGCTCGTCCGGCGCCGCGCCGCTCACCGGCGTCGGGTGCCGCCGGGCCCGGGTGGGGCATTGCGTGTCAACTCCCTTGCTGACATCCTCAGTTGGCCGCGCCGGTCCCGGCGGTCGGGCAGAACCTGCACCACGGGCGTGGCTCGCGTGGCTCGCGTGGCTCGTGCGGTCCGTGCGGTCCGTGCGGTCCGTGCGGTCCGTGCGGTCCGTGCGGTCCGTTCGGCTCGCGCGGCTTCGCGGCGGGGCGGTGGGCGCGGCAGCAACTACGGGGGCGGCGGTCGTGGTGCGTGCGCGGGGAGGCGGCGTGTGGGGTGTGGCAGCGCGTGTGGCGGTGCGCGCGGTGGCGGGGCTGCTGGCGGTGGCGCTCCTGACCGGGGCGGTGTGGCTGGCCTGGTGGCTGAGCGCGGAGCGGATCGGCGCGGCCATGGGGCTGGGCCCGCCGGACGGCGTGGTGCTGGTGGACCACTGTTACGAGGTGTCCGACAGCGAGGGCTACAGCGACGGCACCGACTGCCAGGGGCAGTTCACGCCGGTCGGCGCCTCCGCCGACGAGGCCCGCCCGATCGTGGTGAGCGGCACGGCCGGCAAGCACCGGGCCGGCACCCGGCTCCCGGTGCGGCTGGTGCGGGGCGTGGCCTACGAGCCGTCGTCGGCGCCCGCCGTGAAGTACGGCATCGGCGCGGGCATGGCCCTCGTCATGGGCGCGGTGCCGGCCGGCTGGCTGCTGGTCGGTGTCCGGCGTGGTGAGGCCCCGGAGTTCATGACCCTGCTGTTCGGTCTCCTCATCGGGTTTACGGCCGTGGTGGTCCTGGGCATCGTGGTCGGCTTGCTCGCAGGCCTGGTCGAACTGGCGCTCTGAGTGGGGCCGACGGGTGTCCCGTCCCCCCGAAGGCCGGGCCCGCGCCCCGGTGGTCGGTGCCCCGTCGGCTCGTTCTCCTCGGAGGCCATGACGCGCGGGCCGTGGTCATTCGCCTCGCGTACGGGGCCGGGCCGTCGACGTGGTGCTCACCTGACGATGTCGCCGTCCGGCACGTCCTGGACGGTGACCTGCCCGCGCTTGCCGCCCAGGATCTTGGCCACCGCGTCACCGATCGCCTTCGCGTCGCCCGTCGGCTCGGGGACCGACCCGTCGGTGTACCGCTCGATGGCCTTCTGGAGGTACGAGGGGTTCCAGGCCCCGACGGCCCCGCTGACGTCGACGGACGCCACCCGTCGGCCACCGACGGCACGCTTGATGGCCGGCAGGACCTCGTCCGAGTAGTACTTCCCCGGGACCTGGAACAGGCTGACATGGCCGCCGACCTTGCCGCCGTCCCGCAGGTAGACGGTGACGACCAGGCAGCTGGTCACCGACGGGTAGGTGATCGTCCCGTGCGGACCGACCTCGCCGACCTCGCCCTCCGTGATCGAGAGGGTGGTCGCGGGTGCGCCGGCCTGCCGGACCTCGGCCACCGGGCCGGGCCCGGTGGCCGAGGTCCCGACAGCCTTGCCGAACGCGGCGCTGACGGCCCTGACGGTGCTGACGGAGTTGACGGAGTTGACGGTGCTGACGGCGTTGCCGGAGTCGACCGCCTCGGTGGGGCCCGGGCCGTACGCCGACTTGGCGGCCCCCGGCCAACCGGCCGACGCTGCATCGCCCCCGCCTGCCGCGCAGGCCGCCAACACCAGTACCGCGCCGACGGCCAGCCCGACCCGTCCCACGCACCGCTCGGACACCACGAACCTCATGACCCCACACCCCACGAATCCGGTCTGCACACACCCGCGCACGCGCGCGGCGACACATGCTCCCGAGTACGAACGATCTCGTCAACCCGACACCCGACACTCGGTACCCGACCCCCGACACCCGTCAATCGGCCGGGGGAGGGGGAGGGGGAGCCGGCTCCGATCGCCGCCGGATCAGGCGTCGGGGGAGCCGGTGATCCACCGCAGGACGTCCTCGGCGACCTCCACCGGGGCACGGTCGGAGCTGGTGAAGGCCGTGGGGACGAGTCCGCGCAGTTCGTCGGCGTCCTGGAGCGCTTCCTCGACCTGCTCTGCGCTCCAGCCGCGGGCGGCCAACCGGACGCGGCGGTCGTGGTCCGTGCAGTCCAGCCGCGCCCAGACGACCTCCGGGGCGTCCGGCACATCGGCCGCGGCGGCCTCCCACTCGGCCGGGGTGAGGGGGCAGGAGACGAGGACGGGCCCGCCTCCCCGCGCGAGCATGCCCGCGATCCGTACCCACAGGCGGTTGTAGTCGGGCCAGGTGCCGGACGCGTCCGGGGAGGTGATGTCGATACCGAGCAACCGACCGTCCTCGTCGGGCAGTTCGTCGAAGTCGACCACCGTGACCGGCCGTTCCCGCAGCCGGCCCAGAAGTGTCGACTTGCCCGCTCCCGGTGCCCCGGTGATCAACCGCACCACAGACCTGACCATGACGATTCCAGCCCCGCTTCCGTCGATGACCGGTACCCCGGATCCCGAGTGCCCAGCCGACCATATAGCGGGATACCTGCCCTTCGTCCCCCAGGATCCGGCCGCGAGTCGCCCCCCCGGTGTCACAACACGCTTGTCCTGTAGGCGAGTTCGCGTTGATCCGACGACGAACCGGTCGGGGGCAAATCACGGATCGGGCTGCGCGTCGCGGCCGGGCTGGCGGAGACTGGTGCGCGGCACGGGGGCGGGGAAGCGGCGTGCCATCGGCTCGGCAGTGCCTCCGTGACGTCAACGAGAGACAGGAGCTGCACACCCCCAACCGCCAGATCGCCGAGCGCCTGCACATCACGCCCCGCACCGTGGGAACCCACATCGAGCACATCCTCGCCAAGCTCGACCTGCCCAACCGCGCGGCCGCGGCCGCCCGGGCCGCCGCCTGGGGCATCGGCCCCTCCCGCTGACCCGGCGCCACCAGCCCGAACCGCCTCACCCACCCCCCAGACGCGCGCCCGCCCCGGCCGGGCCAGCCGACTTGGTGGGGCCGGGCGGACGTGTGCCTACGGCCGGTACTGCTCGGCGAGGTCGCCGTAACCGCCGGCCGTCCAGACCGCCTTGCGGAAGTCCGCGAGGACGAGTGCCTGGGCGCCCTGCCCGGCGGTGGGTGGGAAGTGAGCGGTGCCGCACCGGGCGCAGTACCAGGCCTGGTTCCAGAGCCGCTCGGCCTGGGGCCGGCCCTCCAGACGCCGCCGCCGGCTGAGGAACAGCGCGGTCGCGCCGGCCAGCAGGGCGATCGCGGCGGCCAGGATCAGGCACGACCCCCAGAGCGGGACCAGGGCGTCGTTCGCGTCGGCGAGCGGGGCCGCCACGTGCGCGGCCGGGGACGCCGGAGCGGCCTTCGGAAGGTAGCCCGGGAGGTCGGTGGGGAAGTCGTTCGGGAACCCCGGGTGCTTGGTCACCCAGTCCGGCGGCGAGAGGTCGGGCTTCTGGTGGACGGGCGCGTCGCGCGCCATGGTGCCCTGGATGAACGTGAAGACCGCCCCGACCAGCACCACGAAGCCAAGAGCCGCCAGCGCCTGGATCGTGGTGCTGGTCCTCGGCGGCGCGGGCGCCAGGGCCCGGCCGAGGACGGAGACCTCCTCGCGGGTCTCGGTCCGGCCGTCGCTGCCGGAGCTGCGCACGGTGACGTTGCGCCGCTCGCTCATGTGGACCGCCGGCACGCTGCGGACCTGGTCGGTCAGCCCGCAGCCGGGGCAGGGCGACAGGGTGCCGTGCGGCGGTGGTACGGGTACGGCGTCATTGACCGGCATGTGTGGAAATCCCCCCATGAGTACGACGGTTGGGTGACCGTTCGTATCCGGGTGGACGCCACCGCACGGCTTCCGGTTGCGGCAGCCGACCGTGGCGCTCGTGCTCCAGAACACCCTGTACGAGCTGACGCCCATCGACCAGCATCCCTAAGCTGACATGACCGCCGGGCCCCAGCTCCGAATCCAGGTCCCCTCAAAAGCAGAGACGGACCAGCAACCGGCCTGACTCACGGGCGTCCCGGGGCCGTTCCGGTCGACCGCGCGACACCGTAGCCCGAAGGAGCCGTTCTTGAGTCCCACTCACCCCGTGACGCGCCTGGCCGCGGCCGCAGCGACTCTCGCCGTCCTGGTCGGCTGCTCGTCCTCGCACGACAAGGAGCCGAACCGGCCCGGAGCCGAAGCCGTCACCCGGCCCGGCCCAGGCGAAGGCCCGGACCTACCGCCCCCGGCCGGTACGGCAGCACCCTCTAGCGCCGCCCCGAGCGTGGGGAGTCCGGCGGACTGGCCCACCGAGCCGGTGGCCGCCGCCGAGGCTCCGACGGTCAGGAGCCAGGTGATCAAGGCCGGGTACACCGGCGAGTCGTACCTGAACCACGTGGCCACCACCTGGGGCATCACCATGAAGGCCCGGGAGAAGGTCGACTTCCCCGGCCGGCCGACGGTCTGGCACGCCTCGGGCGTCAAGGAGGACGGGAACACCGCGATGTGGATCGCCGAGACGTGGACCATCGACGGCGACTTGACGACCTGGTCCTGCCACGTGACGGCCACCGCCGCGAAGCAAGCCGATTTCCTCCATGATTGCGCCGGTCTGGATCATCCGGGGGCGGAACCGGAGTCCACCAAGACCTGGCTGGACGCCATGAAGCCCCGAGTGGACACCGCCTTCGCCGCCGGCCGGGCCCCCGTCGACAGCCCGCTCCACCGCTCCGGCCCGGTGGCCTCCATGCTCCAGAAGGGACCCGACGGCACGTACGGCGGCGACTACTACGAACTGCGGACCTTCGGCGTCGGTCCGGGCTGATCGGTTGGCCCGGTGGAGGAAGCGGGCGTCGGGAACCTGGACCTCGATGGATCACTTCCTGCCCCTACCTGGCCAACTCCACGAACAGCGGGCTCGCGACCACGACCCTGGCCGCCTCCCTGTCATTGAACGGTGAGTCGTCGACTCTGACGTTCGCCGTCACACGCGCGTATCCGGTCACCCTGGCAGCGATCTCAGCGGGATAGCGCTGGTCCAGGTCTCTCAGCGTGAACCACAAGGTCTGCGAGAAGCCCTGCTGGGTCAGTCCCGTGAGGAAGTCGACCAGGCCGATCGGCGAAGACATCACCGCGGTGTGACGGGATGTGACGTTTGGTACCTCTTCCGCGCGGGTGCCGACGAGGTGCTCCGGTGATCCGTGCAGCAGCAACCGGGTGGGCCAAGCGACATCGCTGTCGGGTGGCTGGGGATCCCAGAACAGCAGTGCAGGGGGTCCTGAGATGTCCGGGCCGCGGCGTCCCTCGGGGTCGTGGAAGATCTGGTAGTTCATGTCGGCGGTGAACCGCACCCACTGTCCTGGCCGCAGGTCCTCGTCGGTGAACGACTTCGGTGCCGGATTGGTCTTTTCGAGATGGCGGACGACCTCGGCCAGTCGCGGGTGGTCGCCGGGCTTCGACTCGGAGAGCCCGACCTGAAGCCCGCCCAACCCCATGGGCGCGGTCGCCCCTATCTGATTGACGCGCCGCTTGCGTCCGTCTTTTCCGTCATCGACGAACTGGCTCAGCTTCCGTTCGGACAGATAGATCAGCTCACGCATGCTCCAACTATGAGTTCTGTCAGTCCTGTTCGGCAATGACGGTGTCGGATCAGCCTTCAAGGCTGTCGGAGTCGACGTCGTGGGTGGCGAGGCTTCCACGGTCTCCTGACCGGATGGAATCGTCTGCCTCGACTGCGAGCCCTGCCCCGGCCCATCACCTGAACCAGCACGACCGTCCCCGCCCGCCCACGAACCGGCTCTTGCCACCGTTGGTGGATGCGGCCGAGGTTGGCCGGCGCCCATGGCGAACAGCATGCGCGCTACGGTAGGCATTCTCTCAACTACTCAGTGTGGAGACCTGCTTGTGCTTCGACACCAGTAGCCCGACCCGCACCGGTCAGGGCGACGGCGACGGGAACAGCGGGGGACAGGCCGCGCCCCGCCGAGGCTCTGGCCGACCGACTCCAGAGAGGCACCAACCCGTGAGCACCCCCGCCGAACTGCGCGCTGCCCTCGTCGACCGGCTCACCGCCGACGGCGCCCTCACCGACCCGGCCTGGCGCGCGGCCGCGGCCGCCGTGCCGCGCGAGACCTTCGTCCCCGAGTACTTCCTGCCCGTGCCCGCAAGCGTGCCCACGGCCTACGCTCCAGTCCTGCGCGACGACCCCGGCCGCCTGGAAGGGGTCTACCGCGACCAGACGCTGGTCACCCAGCTCGACGGGCGCCTGAGCCCCTCCGACGTCCGGGGGCCGGTGGCCGGCGCCCCCTCGTCCTCCTCCACCCTGCCCTCCCTCGTGCTGGGGATGTGGCAGCAGCTCGACGTCGAGGCCGGCCACCATGTGCTGGAGATCGGCACCGGCACCGGCTACTCCACCGCCCTCGGCGCCCACCGCCTCGGGGAACGGAACGTCGTGAGCGTCGAAGTCGACCCGGAGGTCGGGGCGCGGGCGGCGGAGGCGGTCAGAGCCGCGGGCTACTCTCCGACCCTCGTCATCGGCGACGGCCTCGCCGGGTACGCCGACGGCGGACCGTACGACCGGCTGATCGCGACCTGCTCGATCCGCCACCTCCCGCTCCCGTGGCTCCACCAGGTCAGGCCCGGCGGCAGGATCCTCGCCACCTTCACCGGGTGGAGTTTCGCCTTCGGCCTCGCACTGCTCACCGTCACCGGGCCCGGCTGCGCGAGCGGCCGGTTCCTGCCCGGCTACGTCAACTTCATGGTCGCCCGGCCGCACGACCGGCCCCCGCGCCAGCCCGTCACCCTGCTCTCCGGCGACGCGCGGTCCAGCGCGATCGACCCGGCGATCCTGGGCGACTGGACCGGCAAGTGGGTCGCCCAGCTCGCCGCCCCCTCCGCCGAGATCATCGGCGCCGGAGACCAGCAGATCCTGGTGGACTTCGCCACCGGCTCCCACGCCCGTACCGCGCCGAACCCCGACGGCGGCTGGATCGTCACCCAGCGCGGGCCCCTGCGCCTGTGGGACCAGGCCGAGGCCGCCATCCTGGCCTGGCAGCAACACGGCGCCCCCCACCAGGAGGGCTTCGGCATCACGATCGACGGCGACGGCCAGCGCGTGTGGATCGGCACCGAAGAAGGCCCCGCCTGGAACCTGCCCGTCTGACCGATTCCCCAGCGCCCTCTGTCCCGAAGCTCTTTGATTAGCGGAGTCCCCAATTCCTTGACAGTTCATACGAATTATCACCACCATTGGCGGTGGTCGCCGCGAGTCCCGGCCGACCGCCCCCACACGCACCGAAGGAGACAGACATGCGGAAGATGACGACCCGTAAGTCCGGCACCGTCGCACTGACCGGCAACGCCCGCCGGCTCTGGTTGGAGTGGTGCTGGTAACTCCGGCGCACCACTGACACCGGTGGCGGGGGCGGGGGGGGGGGGGGGGCGGGCGGGGGGCCCGGGGGGGGGGGGGGGCGGGCGCACGGGGGCGCGGGGCGGCGGGCCGCGGGGGGGCCGGCGGCGCGAGGAGGGGGGGGTGTG